>NZ_JAMYPX010000010.1:0-185390 GCF_040320585.1 Mesorhizobium sp. M0663 | reverse complement strand
ACCGTCATGTGTCCGCCGCTCCGCTAAACACGGGGGCTGCGCGGCGGACACGCCGACGTCACCGCAATGCCACGCCATTTTGCAGAACTTGACGCACACAACTGATCCGTCCAACACCCCTCAACCGTCTTGGCGCTGTGCGCCAATCCACCTTCTCCCACAAGGGGAGAAGGGAACAGGCCGCTAAACCAGCGGCTTCAGCGCCACCCAAGCCGCGCCGCCGATCAGGCCGAGGAAGATCAGCCAGCCGACCTGGTTGTTCGATCTGAACAGCCTTAGGCACTGGTCCGGATCGTCGATGTCGAGCACGGCGATCTGCCGTGCCATATGGGCGCCGGCGGCGATCAGCCCGGCGAGCGCCGGTACCGGTGCCTGTGCCGAGGCGAAAGCAATGGCGAAGCAGACCAGCGCTCCGCCATAAAGTCCGGCCAGCCAGGCTTTGGTGTTGTCGCCGAACAGGCGCGCCGTCGAGCGCACACCGACGATGGCGTCGTCTTCCTTGTCCTGATGCGCATAGATCGTGTCGTAGCCGATCACCCACAGGATCGAGCCGATATAGAGCATGATTGGCGGCCCATCGAGATCGCCGAACTCGACCGCCCATCCCATCAGCGCACCCCAGGAAAAGGCAAGGCCAAGAACGAGTTGCGGCCAATTGGTGTATCGCTTCATGAATGGGTAGACGGCGACGATGACCAGCGAGCCGATGCCGAGCGAGATGGCGAAGCTGTTGAACTGCAAAAGCACGGCGAGGCCGACCAGTGCCTGCAGGACAACAAACATCCAGGCCTGCCGGCGCGTGACCTTGCCGGCCGGCAGCGGCCGCGAGCGCGTGCGTTCCACCTGGTTGTCGATGTTCTCGTCGACCAAATCATTGTAGGTGCAGCCGGCACCGCGCATGGCGAACGCGCCAAGAAAAAACAATAGGAGATACCACGGCGACGGCAGCAGCGAGAGCAGCGGATCCGACGGACGCGGATAGGCGCTCGCGGCAAGTGCAGCCGACCACCAGCATGGCCATAGCAGCAATTGCCAGCCGATCGGCCGGTCCCACCGGGCAAGCTGCGCATAGGGCCACAACCGCCGCGGCAGCGCGCGATAGACCCAGTGGCCGCTCGGCGCATCGGCGACGCGGCCCTGGGCCGCTTTCGACTGGACGGTTTCCATTTTGCTGGAGTGGCAGCAGAGGCGAATGCCGTCAAGCGTCAAGCAGCCCTCGCACGCTCGCCACGCACAATCGGCGCTTCGGCAGCCAAATGTCTTGACCCGTCGCGCGTGGCGCAATAGCGCAGTCCTGGTCGTGGAACGGTGAGGAATCTGGGCATGCGTGTTTTGTTGATCGGCTCCGGCGGACGCGAACATGCGCTTGCCTGGAAGATCGCGGCGTCGCCGCTGCTGACCAGGCTCTACGCGGCGCCCGGCAATCCGGGCATCGGCCACGAAGCCGAACTGGTGAGGCTCGATACTGCCGATCGCGCAGCGGTGGTCCGGTTTTGCAGCGAGAATGAAATAGACCTCGTCGTGGTCGGGCCGGAAGGGCCGCTGGTCGCCGGCATCGCCGACGACCTCCGCGCCGAGGGCATCCGCGTCTTCGGCCCGTCAAAAGCGGCGGCACGGCTGGAAGGATCAAAGGGTTTCACCAAGGATCTCTGCGCCAGATACGGCATTCCGACCGCCGCCTATGGCCGCTTCGACGATCTGGCTTCGGCCAGGGCCTATGTCGAGAAGACGGGTGCGCCGATCGTCATCAAGGCCGACGGGCTCGCTGCCGGCAAGGGCGTCACCGTCGCCATGACGCTTGACCAGGCGCTGGCCGCGCTCGAGGCCTGTTTCGACGGCTCCTTCGGCCAGGCCGGGGCGGAAGTGGTGGTCGAGGAGTTTCTCGTCGGTGAAGAGGCAAGCTTCTTCTGCCTTTGCGACGGCACCACCGCGCTGCCCTTCGGCACCGCGCAGGACCATAAGCGCCTCAGTGACGGCGACACCGGCCCGAACACCGGCGGCATGGGCGCCTATTCGCCGGCCCCGGTGATGACGCCGGAGATGATCGACCGGACCATGCGCGAGATCGTCGAGCCGACCATGCGCGGCATGGCTGAAACAGGCGCGCCGTTTTCCGGCGTGCTGTTCGCCGGGCTGATGATCACTGACAAGGGGCCGAAGCTGATCGAATACAACACCCGTTTCGGCGACCCGGAATGCCAGGTGCTGATGATGCGGCTGAAGGACGATCTGCTCGTCCTGCTCAACGCAGCCGCCGACGGCCAGCTGGCGCACACCTCGGTGCGCTGGCGCGACGAGGCGGCGCTCACCGTGGTGATGGCGGCCAGGGGCTATCCCGGCACGCCGGAAAAGGGCTCGGTCATCCGCGGCGTCGAGGCAGCGGCAGGCGACGGCGTCGAGATCTTTCACGCCGGCACCGCCATCAACGGCGGCGCACTCGTCGCCAATGGCGGTCGCGTGCTCAACATCACGGCGACCGGCCGCACCGTCGGCGAGGCGCAGAAGAAGGCCTACGCCGCGCTAGACCGGATCGACTGGCCGCAAGGCTTTTGCCGCCGCGACATTGGCTGGCTGGCGGTGGCGCGCGAGCAGGCGAACTGATGCTTCGGGCGGGCCTTCGGCCTCAGCGCAAGCCGTGATCGAATTCGGTCGAGACGCTGCTGACCGCATCGGCGGTGGAGACAAATCCTGGCACCGATGCCGCACGCTTTTCGTTTCGCGTCCAGGCGACATATTCGGCAATCCCGCGCGGAAGGCCCGGCGCCGCTTTCGCCGCAGGCATTTGAAAGCCGCTGCTGAACCTGGCTAGGCGCGCCCTGAATACCGCGACCATCTCCTCGAAGCTTGCTGGCGTCACGCTAGCGTAAGCGATGGTGCCGCCGGCGAGCCCGGCTTCGCGTGAGAGCGGCACCGGTATCGAGGTGAGATAATCCGGCTGCACGTCGATCAGGCCGCCGAACGGCCACTGCGCGCGCAATTCCGTGGCGTTCATCGGCGCGACGCTGACGTCGATATCGTTGGGTGTGCCCGCGACCCTGTAAGGGCAGCGGAACCGGCCGCAATTTGCTCGCGCCGAAAACTGCCAGAGCGCATAACCCTGCCAGTTGCCCATCGGAAAATGCACGTCGATGTCGGGCTTGTAGCGCGCATACCACAGCGGCAGCCGCGACAGCAGCTGGTATTTGTATCTGTTGTCGGCGATGTGCCGGGCGGTCGTTCCATTGGTGTAGAGCACTGGAAAGCGGCCGAGCCGCCGATGCACCTGGCGGACGAATTCTTCGGCGTCGTCCAGCGACATCCACTGCGTCGGATCGTCGTCCTCGATGTCGAGGGCAAGCAGGTCGTCCGGCCCGAGTTCGGCGAACTCGATGAAATGATTGGCCTGGCCGACCGGGTTGCCGGGGCGGGCGAGGTGATAGGCGCCCCATTTCAAGCCAAGCGCCTTGGCCACAACCTTGCGCGTCTGGAACAACTCACGCGCCACCGCATGGCGCTTCCAAAGCGTCTTGCACAGCCGCACCTCGGTCTCGTCGCCGAAACAGAAATAGGGTGGCGGCATTCCGTCGGATGCCTTGTTGATGAAGCCGACAAGACGCTTGTCGGTGGCAAGCCTGGTCCAGTCGATGGAATTGTATTCGTAGGCGTCGACGACCAGCGCCCGGTCGGCATCCTTCCACGGTTCGGAGAAATCCGAGGCCTTTGCCGGCGTCAGCATCAGGGTCATCGCGGCCGCGACAAGGAGAAGCGCTGAGCGGACAAGGGGGCGCGCCGGCGTTTTCAAACAGCAGATCCTTGCTGGCCAAAGCCAAATCCTGAACCGCCATGGTTAAGGAAATGCTTCGGGTGCCGAAGGGGCGAGTTGGAGCGCTGGCGAAACGACCCTTGGTGCTCCTCAAGAGCAAGGCGATGGTTGCGATTATTAGCCAAATAGTTTCAACGCTGTTGCTATGGGCAGGAACAGTGATAGCGGGCGGCTCTGAAATGGGGTGAAGCCATGCTTGCGATAATACGCGACCGCCTGGTCATCCTTGGCATCGACAATCAACGCGAAGGCTGCTGGGGCAGCGCTAACGCTGCGTCGCAGCGCATCCACGATCAGCGCCGACCCGACCCGCCGCCGCTGGTATCGGGCATCGACGGCCAGCCTGCCGACCAATATCGCGGGCAGAACCGGGTAGCGTGGCAGATGTTTTGTCTGTTCGTCAGGCAAGGACGCGATCGGTATGCTCGACGCCGCCAAAGTGTAATATCCGGCGATCGCGCCGACATCGTGATCCACGGCAACGAAGCAGTTGCCGACTCGGCGTTTGACATCCTGGCTGGCTTGCTCCCGTATATAGCGGTCGAGCGCCGACACCCCGCAGCTGAACGCCTTGCGATCATGCGATCCGCCGAGCGGTTCGATGATGATGGTGAAATTCACCGGGATTCGACGACAAGCCGTTTGTGGGCGTCGGCGGCCTTGCGCAGTGCTTCATTGGGCTCGGGCGGATTGAGAATCGCCTCCATCATGGCGCGCTGATCCTCGACGGAAATACGCAGGATGGTGGTGTTCTCGATAGTACGCTGCGCCGCCTCTTGAGCGGCGGCGACCACGAAGTCGCTGACGCTGCGGCCCTGGATTTCGGCGGCACGTTTCACCACGTCCAGCATATCCGGCGAAATACGGGCTTCGAGACGGGCGGTGCGGGTCTGTTGGTTTGGCATTATCGTCATCCCTGATGCTGCCTTGTACGGGAAATAACCGTACAAAACAAGTGCGTCGTCCGGCTCTAAGTAATTTTGCATACGAGCCAGCAATTGCAAAATCCGCGTGACAAAGTTTGACGTTTACGTAAAAAGAAGATGGACAGGGAACTCCGAAAGCAGATGATTTTGCATCGGCACAGGTCTTAAGTAGACCTGCCAGACTGGGGAGGGCCAGACTGGGGAGGGCCGGGCTGAGGAGGAGCGAACGCCATGTATCGGGCACCGGTCGAGGAGATCGCCTTCACCCTGAAGCATGTCGCCGGCTTGAAGCCGGCGCTCGATGCAGGCAATTTTGGCGAACTCGGCGAGGACCTTGTCGACGCCATTCTGGCCGAGGCCGGCCGCTTCGCCAGCGAGGAGGTGGCGCCGCTCTACACGGTCGGCGACCAGCACGGCGCGGTGCTCAACGGCGCTGCCGTCACTACCCCGCCCGGCTGGAAGGAACTTTATCGCCGCTGGATCGGCGGCGGCTGGAATGCGCTGTCCGCGCCGGAAGCGTATGGCGGCCAGGCGCTGCCGGCCATGCTCGGCGTCGCCGCGCTCGAAATGTGGAACTCCGCCTCGATGGCGTTCGGCATCGCCCCGACGCTGACCATGGCCGCGGTCGAAGCACTCGACAAGCATGGCTCGAAGGCACTCAAGGTCAAATATCTGGAAAAACTGGTCTCCGGCGAATGGATGGGCACCATGAACCTGACCGAGCCGCAGGCAGGCTCGGACCTGAATGCCTTGCGAACCCGCGCCGAACCGGCCGGCGACGGCACCTACCGCATCTTCGGGCAAAAGATATTCATCACCTATGGCGAGCACGATTTCACCGACAACATCATCCATCTGGTGCTGGCGCGGCTGCCGGACGCGCCGGCCGGCACGCGCGGCCTGTCTTTGTTCCTGGTGCCGAAATTCCTCGTCGGAGACGATGGCGCGCTGGGCAGGCGCAACGACGTCTTCTGCTCCGGGCTGGAGCACAAACTGGGCATCCACGCTTCGCCGACCTGCACGATGATTTATGGCGATGGCTTCGAAGGCAGCAGGCCCGGCGCGATCGGCTGGCTGGTCGGCGAGGAGAACAAGGGCCTCGCCTGCATGTTCACCATGATGAACAATGCGCGCCTTGCCGTCGGCATGCAGGGCGTCGCGGTCGCCGAGGCGGCGACGCAGAAGGCGCTCGCGTATGCAAACGACCGCCGGCAAGGCAAAGCGGGAAGCTGCCGCGGTGCCGGCATGGCGCCGATCGTGCATCACCCCGACATCCAGCGCAGTCTTCTGACCATGAAGGCGCTGACCCAGATTGCCCGTGCCATCTGCTATTCCTGCGCCCACGCCATCGATCTCGCGTCACAGAGCGAAGATGCAAAGCACTGGCAGGAGCGCGCCAATCTGTTGACGCCGCTGGCCAAGGCCTTTTCGACCGATGTTGGCGTCGAGGTCGCCTCGCTTGGGCTGCAGGTGCATGGCGGCATGGGGTTCATCGAGGAGACAGGCGCCGCAGCACTTTATCGCGACGCGCGCATCGCGCCCATTTACGAAGGCACCAATGGCATCCAGGCGATCGATCTGGTGACACGCAAGCTGCCGCTCGGCGGCGGCCGGCATGTGCATGGCTACATCGCCGAGCTCAAGGCCGTCGCCGATGCGGTGCGAGCGTCGAACCTTGAAGGCTTCGGCCGCACCGCCGATCGCCTCGACCAGGCGCTCGACGAGCTCTCCCAGGCAACTCGTTTCCTGCAAGACCTGCAGCCCGAAGGCCGTTCGGACGAGGCTCTGGCCGGCGCCACACCTTATCTCAGGCTGATCTCGCTTGCCGCGGGCGGGGCCTATCTGGCGCGCGGCGCGCTTGCCGACCAAAGCCGCATCGCGCTTTGCCGGTTCTTCGCCGAGAACCTGCTTGGCGAAGTGGGCGCGCTCAAGGAGCGCGTCGTCGGCGGCGCCGACAGCCTTGCCGTTGCCGGCAAGGCGCTGATTTCAGCCTGACGTTCGCACGCGCCGATATTCACAAAGGCCCGAAATTCACAAAGGACGAATCCGTGACAGACCACATCCTCGTCGAGCGCCAGGGCGCCATCCAGATCATCCGCATCAATCGTCCGGACAAGAAGAACGCGCTGACCCGCGCCATGTACGCGACGATGTCGGCGGCTCTTGCCGGCGGCGACGCGGATCCGGCGATCCGCGTCCATGTCTTTCTCGGCGTGCCCGGTGCCTTCTCGTCCGGCAACGACCTTGCCGATTTCATGATTGTCGCCTCGGGCGGTGAAGGCGGTACCGAGGTCTGGGATTTCCTGATGGCGCTGGCCAAGGTGGAAAAGCCGATGGTTTCCGGTGTCGACGGCATTGCGGTCGGTATCGGCACCACGCTCAACCTGCATTGCGACCTGACCTTCGCCACGCCGCGCACAATGTTCCGAACGCCCTTCGTCGATCTCGGCCTTGTGCCGGAGGCAGGATCGAGCCTGCTCGCACCGCAGATCCTCGGCCGCCAAGGCGCCTTCGCGCTGCTTGGCCTCGGCGAGGGCTTTTCGGCCGAGAGGGCGAAGGCCGCCGGGCTGATCTACGAAGTGGTCGAGGAGAGGGAACTCGAAGCATCGGTATTGGCGGCGGCGGGCCAGATCGCCGCCAAACCGCCGCAAGCGCTGAAGATCGCGCGCGACCTGATGCGCGGCTCGCGCGACGCCCTTGTCGAGCGCATCGGCCAGGAAAGCCAGCATTTCCGCGAGCGGCTCAAATCCGACGAGGCCCGCGCAGCCTTGACGGCCTTCATGACCAGGAAGAAGGCCTAGACCTTCTGGCCTTGTCTCGCATCGTGGACCCGCCGGCAGCAACCGGCGGGTTTTCTTGCCATGATCTCTTTGTCACATCGCCATTTTTTTACATTCGGCCTGGGCCTTTGCCGAAGACGTGTCGATCATGAATGTCTTGCCTTTGGCGTCGGTCATCAACATCATGCAATGCTTGATCGGTTTCGCCATTTTCATCATTTCGGCGCTCATCTTCGCGTCGGGCATCATGGTGCCCATATGCCCATCGGGCATGATCGCCATGACCTCCCCACCCTTCATCACCGTCATTGTCCCCATCGCGTCCTCCGCAAAGGCTTGCGAAGCGAAAAGGCAGGCAAGACCGGCCATCGTGACCAACCTGAGTGAATGCATTGCTTCCTCCTGAATTTGCGCCGGCGGCGCGTTGAGCCCTTCCCTGGTTCGTTCCGGCAAGCTGGAACGTTTCACGCACACGAGATCGTGATAGTGGGAATTGGAAATCCGGCAGAAGCGGCCCGGCCTTGGCCGCCTTCATGACCGGGAAGAAGGGCTGAAAAAATGGGCGCCGGTGCGGAAGCTGCCGATCTCCCCCCTTGTGGGGGAGATCGGCGCTCCACCGTCGTGCCCTACGGATAAAGCCTCACCTTGTCCCAACCGCCCTCGGCGTTGCGCGAAAACACCACACGGTCGTGCAGCCGGAACGGACGGTCGTGCCAGAACTCGATGGTCTGCGGCACGATGCGGAAGCCTGACCAGTGTTTTGGCCGCGGGATGTCGCCGATCGCGTGGCGCGCCGTGTATTCGGCGACCGCTTTTTCTAGCGCGAAGCGGCTCTCCAGCGGCCGCGACTGTTTGGAGGCCCAGGCGCCGATGCGGCTGCCGCGCGGACGCGTCACGTAATAGGCGTCGGCTTCGGCGTCGGTGACGATCTCCACCGGGCCGCGCGCTCGCACCTGCCGGCGCAGCGATTTCCAGTGGAAGCACATCGCCGCTTTCATGCTGCCAAGAATCTCACGGCCCTTGGCACTCTCGAAGTTCGTGTAGAAGACAAAGCCGCCCTCATCGAACCCCTTAAGCAGCACCATACGCACATTCGGCATGCCTTCGGCATCAACGGTCGCCAGCGCCACGCTGTTGGGGTCGTTGATCTCGCTCTTCGTCGCGTCGTCGAGCCACGCCGCAAAGAGCCGGAACGGCTCCGCCGCCTCGGTAAAGTCACCGCTTGTTAACCCGGTTTCGCTCATAGTTTTCCCAAATTTGTCGCCGGCTGGGGAGATTGCCGATTGTCGCGTATCGCGCAAGCTTTTGACAGTGGGCAATGGAGCGTTATCGCTTCGGCCAGCGCCAAAGCCATGATCGTGATAATCGTCCTGCCGCTTGCCGCCTGTGGTGGCGGCGGCTTCAGCCTGGAGCAGGCGGAGGTCGACCGCTCGGTGCTGACCGCGAGCACGCCGGCCTCAGTCATGTCGCTCGATCAAGACCGCGCCTCCGATCAGGCCACGATCCGCAACGCCGTGTCCTCCGCTGACGTCGAGCAACTGGCTGGGCAGGCCGTTCGCTGGGCGAATGCCGACACCGGCTCGCGCGGCTCCATCACCGAGCTGGCGGAATTCAGGGCTAACGGCGAGACATGTCGTCGCTTCACCGCATCGCGCGAAAGCTTCGACGGCGTCGCGCTGTTCAAAGGCGAAATATGCCTGGCCGGCGGCAGCATCTGGCGCATACAGGACTTCAAGGCGCTCTGATTTTCCGCCGGCAACATGGTGGTAAGCCACTGGAATTCCTTCCTATGCGAGCGCATATAGGAGGCGATTATGGACTCACTCCTTCTCCAGGGCAGTAAGCATGCGCGACCCCTATGAGGTGCTGGGCGTTGCCAAGAACGCATCGGCCAAGGACATAAAATCCGCATACCGGAAGCTCGCCAAGAAGTATCATCCGGACCAGAATCCGGATGATCCCAAGGCGAAGGACCGTTTTGCCGCCGCCAACCAGGCTTACGAGATCGTCGGCGACGAGAAGAACCGGGCGGCATTCGATCGCGGCGAGATCGACGCCGACGGCAAACAGCGTTTCCAGGGTTTCGAAGGCGCGGCCGGCGGCGCCGATCCTTTCGCCGGTTTCCGCCGGCAGCAAGGGCCGGGCGGCGCGCATTTCGAATTCCGCACGGGCCGTCCCGGCGGCGATCCGTTCGACGGCAACAGCGACATCTTCAGCCAGATCTTCGGCGATGCTTTCAGCCAGCAGCGCGGCGCCGGCACCGGCGGCCGCCGTCAGGCCCCGACCGCCGCCGATCTCAACGTGACGCTGGACGTCACCATCGAGGAGGCCGCCACCGCGGAGAAGGTGACGGCGATGTTCCCCGACGGCCGCAAGATGGCGGTCAAGTTGCCGGCCTATGTCGAGGACGGCCAGACCATCCGGTTGAAAGGCCAGGGTGAGCAAGGACCGGGGCAGCCGGGCGATGCGCTGGTTAAAATCCGTTTCCGCCGGCACCCGCGCTACCGCGTCGAGGGCCGCGACCTGCATGTCGACCTGCCGGTGGAACTGGCCGATGCGGTGCATGGCGCCAAGGTGGCGGTCGAAACCCCGACCGGCAGGATTGCGGTCAACGTCCCCCCTTGGTCGAGCTCGGACAAGGTTCTGCGGCTGAAGGGCAGGGGCCTACCGGAAAAGGCCGGCGGTCACGGCGACCTCTACGCACACGTGCGGCTGATGCTGCCGGAAGGCGGCGACGCCGAGCTCGAGGCGCTGATGCGCCGTAGAAAGGGCTGACGGTCGAAAAGGCTGGCGCTTAATGCCGTGTGTGTAAAGCGGGCACTCCGGGGTGGGCATGCCCGCGACCATCCGGATCACAATGGAAAGGGAACCTCGTTGATGGCCTGGGAAACTGATGGCTTCAAACCTAGGCGCACAGGAACATCATAGAGCCTGCCGCCGCCCAACCGGGGCTTGGTAGGACGAAGTCCAGGTACAAACACTCGTGCAACAGGCGATTCGGCGTTGTGCGTCAGGTTGACCGCGAAGATCTCAAGTTCCTGCTCGTGGCAGATGTCGAGGCAATAGTTCCAATCCAGTCGCAACTCGGCCGACGAGGCCTGAACTGCTGAATTGCCGGAAAGGTGAGGAAGGCGATGAATGTTCTCGTCCATGTGCCACCGATAGAGGTGCAGCGCGCCGGGGGTGAAGGCCGCCGTGCCGGACGTATCGGCGTTCCGTTTGAGCAGGGTAAGGTTCGCCTCACATTCTGCAAGTTCCCCCACCGCGCGCCGGGCCGCCTCCGACATGGATCGTCCGGCCGCGAATCCGAACGCAATCGCGTCACCGCCCACGTGATGAGAAATTGCAGCGACAATGGGGATGGGCAGGTCAAGCGTCAGGAGCAGAAGCCGCAATTCGCGGTTCTGCGTCAGCAGCCAATCGGCGTACTGGGACGCCAGTCCATCCGACAGCGAAGTCAGGTCTATCCGAGGCAGAACCAGCCGATTGTACCACCATATGGCTGTTGCATCGCGCTCCACGACTTCGCAGAAGCCGCGCACGACCGCGTCCTCTATGCTCGATCCCCTCGCAAGACCATTGGAGTCCGCCGGGGGCAGACCTGATGACTCATCGTTGGGATACCCGAGAAAGCACAATCCCGCAGGCACCCAGGCCTCGCTCGTGCTGAAGCGCGGATCGCTCCGGATCCAGTCCAGCGGCTGCGACCTGCGCCAGCGGATCGGGACCGCGCGGCTATCATCGACGTTTTTGTTCCAATGCAGCCGCTCGCAATACTGCGCATCACTGAAAAGTGTGAGTGCAGGCGGCTCGATCACGCGCCCGCGCAATTCGCCGGCGCGGGCGCGTGAGAGTCGCTCATGAGGGATCATCTGGGCGAAATAGGTTTCATCGGCCTCATACCCGCAGGCGGTTGCCGCCTCCTGGGTGGTGTTGCCCCACCCTGACACAAAACGAGAAGGTCTGGCCCCTCGGACGGGGCCGACCGCGACCGTGATCGGGCATCTGAGCGTGGGATCGGTGATCACGATGGGGCCGTAAACCAGGCTTGACCCGCCGGCCCCTGCCTCGGACGCCCGCCGCTCCGGCATTATGGACCCTTCACCCAAGCACGGCCCTCACATGTTCAATCCTCTACAGTATCGGCACCAATTGCTCATTCGCACGCTGACACGCACTGGAGTATGATGCAAACTCCTGCGAGACGCTTTGATATCGTCAAGCCGACGTCGAACATAATATAACCCGCCGAGGGAGAGAATGAACGCGGGCGACAGCAATCTTCAGCGACGTCTGACGGCTATCCTGGCTGCTGACATGGTCGGTTACTCGTCGCTGATGGCCCGCGACGAAGAGCGCACCTTCGCGCTCGTCAAACATCTCATGCAGGACGAAATAGAGCCTAGGATCACGCAGCACCGGGGACGGGTTGTGAGAACGACCGGAGACGGGATGCTCGCCGAGTTTCCAAGCGCTTTCGGAGCCGTGCAGTCAGCAGTGGAAGTCCAGGAACTGCTTGTCGGCCAGTCTTCGGGGAAGGCCAGCCAGGAAATTTTTCTCCGGATTGGGATCAACTTCGGTGATATTATTGTCGATACCGATGGCGATGTGTTTGGAGATACCGTCAACATAGCCGCGCGCCTGGAACAGTTCGCCAGCCCGGGCGGTATCTGCCTTTCCGGAAAGGTACACGACGAAGTTCGCGACAAATTTAATCTTCCGTTTGAATATTGCGGCGAACAGCATCTCAAGAACATTCCACGCCCGATTCCCGTATACTCGTTGTTCCAAAAGCCCAAAGGGCTGCCACCTGCATCGACTGCGCAGATGGCTGGTCCGAGCAAGCCCTCCATCCTCGTTCGCCCGTTCAAGAGCGCGGGCGACGTCCAACCCTATTTCAGTGGCGGCTTCACCGAAGACATCGTCACGGAATTGACGCGCTTTACTCAGCTTACGGTTGCGTCCCATTATACGTCGACGCGGCTCAAGGATGTGGACCTGGTCGCGGACAACGGCGTGGATTTCGTCATCGAAGGCGGGATCCGCCGCATGGGCCGGCGAATGCGCATTACATGCGAGCTGGTCGACGCAACCTCGGGTGAGTGCTTGTGGGCCGAGCGCTACGACGGGGACGAGCAGGACATCTTCGATGTCCAGGACGAACTGATCGGGAAGATCGTCGGGACCGTTATCGGCCGTCTTACGGCCGCAGGCGCCGAGAAGGCGCGGCGTAAACCACCTGCCAATCTCGCGGCCTATGAGTGCGTGCTCCGGGGCAATGCCCTGCCCCTGGGCGACATCGCGGCCGAAATGGAGGCTCGACAGTGGTATCAGCGAGCGATCGAGCTCGATCCATCCTACGGGCGCGCGTACGCCAAGCTCGCCCACTATAAGCAGCTTGAATGGTTTCGCGACATGGGGCCGTCGGATGCGGTGCTTGCCGAGGCTTATGACATCGCCAAAAAAGCGGTGGCGCTTTCCCCCAATGATCCAGTCTGCCTGAACATACTGGGCTGGGTGCTCCTCCACCGTCGTGATTTCGACGTCGCATCTCAGCTATACACACGCGCGCTCGAACTCAATCCGCACGATCCCGAGCAGGTCTCCTATCAAGGGACTTATCAAACATTTGCCGGCGAGCCCCAAAGTGCCTTGGACTGGTTCGAACGGGCGCGAGTGCTCGATCCCCTATACGAGCCTTCATGGTATTGGCCGTTCCGCGGTCTTGCCCATTTCATTGCCCACCGTCCGGATAAGGCAGTCGTCGATCTGGGCCGCTCGTCCACCATGCCGACCTGGGTTAAGGTCTATCTGGCTGCAGCGAACGCCCTGCTTGGCCGAAACGAAGAGGCGAAGAGCTACACGTATCTGGTTCTGCGTGGCGCACCGGAGTTCTCCGGGCGGCGGTTCGCCACCAAGGAACCTTACAAGCTGGAAGGTGACCGTAACACGCTGCTCAACGGCATGCGGGAAGCGGGATTGCCCGAGTAGGGACTGGCGACTATCTGCAGCCGAAGAGCACGGCCGTGGCGAGCTCGTCATGGTAGTGCCTGCCCTGGGCGTATTTGTGGTAGTCGTGCAGATAATCGATCAGATCGCTGCGGGTCAGGACCCCCCTCGGCACCTGGGGCACCACCACATTGATCAAGTTCGGTTCGTCCACGTGAACTTCGACAGACACTCCCGTTTCCACGATGTCTTCCAGCACCATTTTGAGATCACGCTTCAGGTCCGCATAGGCGGCAGCATCCGGGATCGCGTCGCCCCCGTCGAGAGGGTCATCCTCGTATTTTATGGGCTGCCCATTCAGATCTTCTATCGTTAGTGTCTGCGAATGTGGCGCTGTTCCGGCGGCGGCGGTCCGGACCCTGATGTTGCCGATGGCACGGCCTGCTTCCGGCCGAAGTCTGATAGTATCACCGACGGCGAAAATCTGCCGATCAATGGTAATTGTTAGGGGATCTGTTGAATCCATGGACAAGATACGTGACGAGGCCGGCAAAAGCTTGAGCCAGGCCCCTACGATCGCTGCGCCGATCTCTTGGACTTGCCGACCTGGCTTCAATTCTGCCCTGGGCATCGCCGAGGCTCCCCTCCGAGGTCAATGCAAATAGCCTAAACGCATTTTGCATCTGTCGCAAGCAATGCGCAGGCGGCATGCTCGCATCGACTCGATGTTTTCATGGACAGAAAGCCGTATTGGGAGCATTCTGATCCTCGCGGTATCAGTAACGACAGCCGGAGGGTGTACGAATGATACTTGCTCAACTTCGTGTGCTGTTGCTCGGCTGTCTCCTCGCCGTTGTCGGAACAGCGAGACCGGAAGCGTCAGGCGAGGAGGGCTTCACCGACAGCGGTGACATCGAAAAGACTTTCATCGTCGACATCGCCAGGGCGGCGGAGTTACGCAAGGATATCGGCGCGCTAAACAAGTTCATCGCAGGCAAGGGCAAGCTGGAAGCGGTGGACATGCCGGATATCGGTATCAGCATCGTGACGGGGACCTTTTCCGAGAGCGAGATCGAAGAGCTGCGCTCCAGGGGATATGAGGAGCCGGATCCTTTCGTGGTGAACCTGTTCGATGGTGCCACCTGCGAGGGGCCGGAACTCCTGGGCATCTCGCCGACTGCGGATGTTGTCCCTCCCAGCGTCTGCAGGGTCGTCGGGTCACCACAGCCGGTGGCTTCAGGATCGCCCACCGTATGGATCATCGACAGCGGAGTGGATTGGAGCGTTGTCACCGCCGGGCTCCTCAAGGTTCAGGAAGCCATCGATTGCACGAGCAGCCCATGCCAGACCGTGTCGAGCCTCGACGACACAGTAGGGCACGGGACGATGGTGGCAGCAGTTATCGGCGGAAAGCGTGTCAAGCAGGGCGACCAGTATATAGGTCTGGTTGGTGTCAGCCCCGACGCCCCGCTCAAGATCGTAAAGGCCTTCAGTAAGCTGAAGACCGAAATTTTCGGCCCGCCTCTTCTCGCGCTTCGCCATGTTCGGGACAACGCGGTCGCTGGGGATATTCTGAACTTGAGTTGGGGTGCATTATATCTGGAGAGCACCAGACGCGGAAGCACGTTGCAAGATCTTAAATTTCTCGACGCCCTTCTTTATCAGATCGCCGACCGTCAGGTGCGCGTTGTGGTAGCTGCGGGCAACCCCCGGGAAGACGAAGAGGGCCCTTGGGTACAGTCTTATTTCCCGGCCAATGCGGCGACTTATTTTTCGCCTGTGACGACAGGAAACAAGGTGGGAGCGATATACAGCGCTTCGGCTTCCAACAGCGAATATATTCAGGTGGCAACTCCTGGGAAATGCCAAGGCATCAGCAACGCCTGGTGCGACACGCTATGGCGCGGGGGGGCGTTCGGCGCGTCCTATGCCGAACCGGGCGTCAATGTCCTGTCACTGTGGAAGAGCCGAAAGAACGGCAAGCTCCGGAGGAACATCTGTTCGGGCACATCTTTCGCAGCCCCGGCACTTGCCGGCCTTTTGGTTCGCAACGCGCAGCCGACTAACAAGGCTCTGACAACGGGAAGTCTTAGCCCGAATACGGATCTGCTAGGGTATATGACCGCGGGTACGCCGGTGAACCCAAGTTCGGACGAGCCTAAATGCAACTGACCCGAAGGGCAGCGCTGCAAGGTTTGGCCTTGGCGTCCGCGTTCGGTAGTGTGCGTCTGGCCGGTGCCTCGCTTGTGGACGAAGATCCTCGCCTTCTGCTCGTCCACGTGCGTGGCGGACTCGATGCACTAGCTGCCGTGCCGCCCTACGGCGATCCGCATTTTGCCTCGGCGCGCGGGCCCCTCGTGCCTTTCCCGAACTCTGGCGTCGCCGAGATGCTCAAGCTCGACGGGCTCTTCGCGCTTCATCCGGCGCTCGGGTCTCTCCTGCCCCACTACTCGTGCGGCGAGTTGCTCATCGTGCCCGCGACCGCCATTCCGGATGCGGGCCGGTCCCACGCGGCCGCCCAGGCGGCGCTGTTCGACGGCGATATCGACGGCGGCAGCGCCGGATGGCTCGACCGGGCTTCGTCTGTACTGTCGCGCCGGCAGAAGGCGGTGTGGCGGGCCAGACCGGCCGATCGATCGACGGACATGCTGGCCCATCTTGCGCTGGCCAATCCTCGGCTCGACCTCGTCCGCCTCTGCGCCGAGGGCACTTGGCCGTCCGGCGCAAAGGGCAGCGAAAGCCTGCTGGAACAACATGCCGCATGCGACGCGGCTCGCTTCGGCGACGCGGCCAGGAGCGCGGCGCTTGCCCTGTCAGCTACGGGCGGACCGCGGATCGCGATGCTCGAGGTGGCCGGCTTCGACACGCATGTGGCGCAGGGAGCGGACTTCGGAAGGCTGGCGCGGAGTTTGAATGGGCTGGCGCGGGGCCTCATTGCATTTGCCCAAGCGTCCGGGCCTGCCTGGAACAGGACGGCGGTGCTGGTGGTCACGGAGTTCGGCCGTTCCGTGGTGCCCAACACCGACGGCGGCACTGATCACGGCGTCGCGAGTGTCACCTTGTTAATGGGTGGCGCCGTTGCCGGCGGGCGAGTAGGCAATCGCTGGCCCGGTCTTGCTCGAGACCTGCTTCATGGCGGAACAGACTTGGCTGCTACGACGGACGTACGATCGATCATAAAGGGCGTGCTGACGGAACACCTGCGTCTTCCTGACCGAGCAATGGCTGAAATTTTCCCAGGCGCTGCCGGGATACCGGCGGTGCGTGGACTGTTTATCGGGAGCCGTTGTCCAGGCGGAGGTCGACTGGCTTCGATGTGATCTCCAGCGCGGTTTAGCTTCTTATCCGCGTTTTCGTCCGCTACGGGACGCATCGGACTGCAATAGGCGACGCCTAATCTTAAGTGCCGCTTCTAAGAAGCTTCCGGAATCACAGCTATTGTGAAGGGTTTCGAATGCCGGCCCCCAGTGCGGTCGCCTATAATGTCCGGTTTAAGGCAATGGCCGAGCTAATTTGAATGGCCGAGATGAGGCGCAAAGCGATCGTCCACGGCCCAAAGTATGGAAGTCGGCTCGGGGTCATGAGCGTGACTTCGGCCGCTGGCCAACGAAACTTCCGCCAAAGGGTCATCTTCCGCCGTGCCACACCGATACCAGTGTCGGATTTTTCCACTGGCCCACGACCGCAAGGTCAAGGCGCTACAGCGTCCTTTGCGCGCCCAAAGGACGCGCGGCGCTGTTGAGCAACCGCTTTGTCCCCCGAACTGTCCGCTTTGAACGCTTGAAGGGGCACTGTGGCTGTGCGATAGGCACTCCACAAAGTAGAGAACCTTGCGGAGAGCGCTGA
This sequence comes from Mesorhizobium sp. M0663, assembly GCF_040320585.1. Taxonomy (NCBI): domain Bacteria; kingdom Pseudomonadati; phylum Pseudomonadota; class Alphaproteobacteria; order Hyphomicrobiales; family Phyllobacteriaceae; genus Mesorhizobium; species Mesorhizobium sp. M0663. Next base: position 168,087 of record NZ_JAMYPX010000010.1, on the reverse strand, counting down.
CATGGCGGGTGGACGGGGCCTTATGGCCGGCAAGCGCGGCCTTATCCTTGGCATCGCCAACAATCGCTCGATCGCTTACGGCATCGCCAAGGCCTGTGTCGATCACGGCGCCGAGATCGCGCTGACCTATCAGGGCGAGGCGTTCAAGAAACGCGTCGAGCCGCTTGCCGCGGAACTGGGCGCGCATGTCGCGGGCCATTGTGATGTGACCGACCCGGCCAGCCTCGATGCGGTGTTCGCCGATATCGCCAGCCATTGGGGCAAGCTCGATTTCCTCGTCCACGCCATCGCCTTTTCCGACAAGGACGAACTGACCGGCCGCTATGTCGAGACGACGCGCGACAATTTCCTGCGCACCATGGATATTTCGGTCTATTCCTTCACCACCATCGCCAAACGCGCCGAGGCGCTGATGACCGACGGCGGCTCGCTGCTCACGCTGACCTATTACGGTGCGGAAAAGGTGATGCCGCACTACAACGTCATGGGTGTCGCCAAGGCGGCACTCGAAGCCAGCGTGCGCTATCTGGCCGTCGACCTCGGCGCCAAGAAGATCCGTGTCAACGCGATCTCCGCCGGCCCGATCAAGACGCTTGCCGCATCCGGCATCGGCGATTTCCGCTATATCCTGAAATGGAACGAATACAATTCGCCGTTGAAGCAGACGGTCACGCAGGAGGAGGTTGGCGATTCCGGCGTCTATTTCCTGTCCGACCTTTCGCGCGGCGTCACCGGCGAGATCCATCATGTCGATTCCGGCTATCATGTCGTCGGCATGAAGGCGGTCGACGCGCCGGATATTTCGACGGTCAAGGACTGACGCCACCGCCTGACCTCTTCCGGAAGACCTGATGTACCCGCTCGTCTATATCGTGCGCCACGGCCAGACGGCGTGGAACGCCGAGGCCCGGCTGCAGGGGCAGGCCGATACCGACCTCAACGAGCTTGGCCGCGAGCAGGCTAGCCGCAACGGGCGCAGGCTGGCCGAACTCATCGACAAGCCCGAAGATTTCGACTTTGTCGCCAGCCCGATGCGGCGCACGCGCGAGACGATGGAGCGCCTGCGCGCGGCGATGAAGCTCGATCCGCACGCCTATCGTACCGAGCCGCTACTCGTAGAATTGAGCTTTGGCGACTGGCAGGGTTTCACCTTTGCCGAACTCGAGGCGAACGATCCCGGTTCGACCAGGCACCGCCGCCTCGATAAATGGAATTTCCAGCCGCCCGGCGAAGGCGCCGAAAGCTACCAGATGCTGCTCGAACGGGTGAAGCCGTGGTTCGACGCGCTCGATCGCCAGACGGTCTGCCTGACCCATGGTGGCGTCATGCGCGTAATGTTCCGCTTCGTGCTGGGGATGTCCGAACAAGATGCGGTCAGCATGGAAGTGCCGCAGGACCGCGTGCTCAGGCTGGACGGCCGGCGCCTGGAGTGGCTTTGAGACCGATGACGTAGCGTATGTTGAGATCAGGTCGGGCCGGCATCAGCTGAATATCGACGCGTCCTACTCGGTCGATCCGGTGTCCGGCAGTTCCATGTCGGTGACGACGTTCTCGCCATTCGTCACGTCGTAGGCGAGGACGATGTCCATGCCTGGCTTCAGCGCATCGAGGTCGGTTTCGGCGTTCAGCTTGTAGGACTTGCCGTCGTCCAGCGTCAGCGTCAGCGCATCCTTGTCGACCTTCTTGATCAGGCCTTCGGTCTGGCCGGCGAAGGCGGCGGTGGAAATCAACAGCGTGGCGGCAACAGCGCCAATCAGGATACGCATCATCGTCCTCTTTAATCATTGCCGGTACAGCGGCTCGGTCCAACGGAACGGAACTGAGCAGAAACCAATCGAATGTGTCAAAACTAAATCCGCGGGATCACAGTTTGACCACTGTGGAAAACGCCAATAGAAGGCAGGCTACAACGCCGCGCGTCCTCCTGGACGCGGAAGGGACGCTGTAGCACTTTTGATTTTGTGCATGATCCTTGCCGAAAATCGCTCCGATTTTCGGGGTCATGCGCTGAGCCGGCTCCGACGCCGGCAGGGCTGGTTCCATGTCGCACAACACGTTCGGCCATCTTTTCCGCGTCACCACCTGGGGCGAAAGCCATGGGCCGGCGCTGGGCTGCGTCGTCGACGGCTGTCCGCCAGGCATCCGCTTCACTCGCGACGAGATCCAGGCCGAACTCGACAAGCGCCGCCCCGGCCAGTCACGTTTTGTGACGCAACGTCGCGAACCGGACGAGGTGAAGGTCCTGTCCGGCTTCATCCTCGATGAGGACGGTGAGACGATGATCACCACCGGCACGCCGGTGTCGATGCTGATCGACAATGTCGACCAGCGCTCCAAGGACTATGGCGACATCGCCCGCCAGTTCCGGCCGGGCCATGCCGACTACACTTACGAGGTCAAATACGGCCTGCGCGATTACCGCGGCGGCGGCCGCTCCTCGGCGCGTGAGACGGCGGCGCGGGTGGCGGCCGGGGCGCTTGCCCGCAAGGTCGTGCCCGGCATGGTGGTGCGCGGCGCGCTGGTGTCGATGGGCGATAAATCGATCGATCGCGCCAATTGGAACTGGAATTTCGTCGGCGACGCTGAAAACCCGTTCTTCACGCCTGATCCGGCGTCCGTCGCCGTCTTCACCAAATATCTGGACGGCATCCGCAAGGCGGGCTCCTCGGTCGGTGCGGTCATTGAGATCGTCGCCGATGGCGTTCCGGCGGGGCTTGGCGCGCCGATCTATGCCAAGCTCGACCAGGACATCGCCGCCGGCCTGATGTCGATCAACGCCGTCAAGGGCGTCGAGATCGGCAACGGTTTCGGGGCCGCCCGCATCACCGGCGAGGAGAATGCCGATGAGATGCGCATGGGCAATGACGGCAACCCGGTCTTCCTGTCCAACAATGCCGGCGGCATCCTCGGCGGCATCTCGACCGGCCAGGCGATCGTCGCGCGTTTCGCGGTCAAGCCGACCTCGTCGATCTTGACGCCGCGAAAGTCTATCGACAAGGACGGCAACGACGTCGAGATCATGACCAAGGGCCGCCACGATCCATGCGTCGGCATCCGCGCCGTGCCGATCGGCGAGGCGATGGTTGCCTGCGCCATTGCCGATCATTATCTGCGTCATCGGGGACAGACAGGTAGGGGAGTAGGGCAGTAGGGCAGTATGTTTATGTTAATGCCCGCCAGGCAGCCATTTTCGCTTTCCCCTACTGCCGTACTGCCCTATTCCCCTACTCCCTGCGAGCGAAGCGAGCACTTATGCCTTACGACCAGAAGAAGATCGTTGAAGCCCTGCGCGCCTTCGAGCGCGGCGAGATCGTCGTCGTTATGGACGATGACGGCCGCGAGAACGAGGGCGACCTGATCGTAGCCGCCGTCCATTGCACGCCGGAAAAGATGGCGTTCATCGTTCGGAACACGTCGGGCATCGTCTGCACGCCGATGCCGCGCGAGGAAGCAAAGCGGCTCAACCTGTCGCCGATGGTCGCTGACAATGATTCGGCCCACACCACCGCCTTCACCGTCAGCGTCGACTTCAAGCACGGCACCACGACCGGCATTTCGGCCGACGACCGCACGCTGACGGTGCGCAATCTCGCCAACGGCAATGTCGGCGCGTCCGATTTCGTGCGCCCCGGCCACATCTTTCCGCTGATCGCGCGCGAAGGCGGCGTGCTGATGCGTTCGGGCCATACCGAAGCCGCTGTCGATCTCTGCAAGCTCGCCGGCCTGCCGCCGGTCGGCGTCATTTCCGAGCTGGTCAACGATGACGGCACCGTCATGCGTGGCCCGCAGGTGCAGGCCTTCGCGGAAAAGCACGGGTTGAAGCAGATTTCGGTTGCCGACCTCATCGCCTACCGGCAACGCAAGGAAACGCTGGTCGAACGTGTCGCCTGTTCGGACATCGAGACGCCCGGCGGCAAGGCACAGGTCTTCACCTACACGCTGCCCTGGGATTCCATGCATCACGTGGCGGTCGTCTTCGGCGATATCCGCGACGGCGTCGAGGTGCCGGTGCGCCTTCATTCCGAGGACGTGGTCAGCGACGTCTTCGGAACCAGCCACAGGCTGGACGCCATCATGAAGGCGATGGGCGAGCGCCAGCGCGGCGTCATCGTCTATCTGCGCGAAGGCTCAGTCGGCGTCGCCCATCAGGAACGCAAGCGGCCGGCTGCCGGCGACCGCGAGGATCATGAAGAGGCGCGCCGGCGCGAAAACGAATGGCGCGAGATCGGCCTCGGCGCGCAAATCCTCAAGGATCTCGGCATTTCCTCGATCAATCTGATCGCCTCGCGCGAGCGCCATTATGTCGGCCTCGAAGGTTTTGGCATCCACATCGCCAAGACCGAGATTCTTTAGGCCATTCTCACGATGCTGGTATGCGTCCGGCCCCGCCTCGGGACCGGACGCGCCGGAAACTATTCCGCAGCGACCGCGGCTGCGTCGCATGCAGCCATGTCGCAGTCCGGCGCGACAAGGCTGCGCTGGCCGGCGAGCACGATGACCAGCGCGATTGTGCCCGATGCCACCGATACCCAGAACCCGTTCTGCGCGCCGAAAGCGTCCACCACCCAGCCGGCGGCGAACGAGCCGAGCGCCATGCCAATGCCGATGCCGGTCATCACCCAGGTCACGCCTTCGGTCAGCACCGCCTCCGGCACGCGCCGCTCGATCAGGCCGAATGCCGTGATGAAGGTCGGCGAGATTGCCACGCCGCTGACGAAGACGGCCAGTGCCAGCAGCGGCACGGTGTCGGCGACGAGCAGCGGCAGCGTGGTAAGCGCAATGATGGCGATTGCGATGGCAAGCTGAATCTGCAGCGGCAGTTTCAGGTTCAGGGCGCCGATGATGATGCCGACGACGAACGATCCGAGCGCGTAGACGCCGATGACGAAGCTGGCGGCCCCTGGCTGGCCAAGCTCCTTGGTGATCGCCACCGTGCTCACCTCCGTGGTGGCGAAGGTCGCGCCGATGAAGATCAGGGCCAAGGTGATGATCTGGACCGGCCGCAGGCGGATTGCCGAGCCGCCTGAACCATGTTCCACCGGTCGGGCTCGCGGTTCGGTCGAGCGCTGCAGGATGAAGGCCGTCGAACCGAAGGCGAGGAACAATGTGCTCGCGAGCACTCCCGCTTCCGGGAAAAGCGCGACGCTCAGCCCTACCGACAGCGATGCGCCGGCGATGTAGACCAGTTCGTCCGCCGCCGACTCGAAGGCGAACGCCGTGTTCAGCTCGGGGCGGTTGCGAAAAATCTCGGTCCAGCGTGCGCGCACCATTGCCGGGATGCTGGGCATGACGGCGGCGAGCAGCGCCGAGACGAATAGCGTCCATATCGGCCAATGCTGATTGGCCGCCGCAATCAGGATCGCGAAAGCGAGCGTGGAAATCACAGTGGTCGGCACCACAATCCGCGTCTGGCCGAGGCGGTCCACCAGCCGTGATACCTGCGGGGCGACGAAAGCGTTGGCCAGCGCATATGTCGCGGAGACGGCGCCGGCCAGCCAGTATTCGCCATCGGTCTGCGACAGCATCGCGACGATCCCGATCGGAGCCATGGCGATCGGCAGCCGGGCAGCGAAGCCGGCGGCGGCAAAGCCCTTGGCGCCGGGCGCGCGAAAGATCTGGGAATAGGGATTTTGCATGGTCTGGCTCCTCGACAACGGCCGGTTCGGCGATTACATACGTGGCGTATGAGTTTAAATAGATCATACGCGGCGTATGTCAATTGGCATACGAGACGTATGTTAATAGGGCCAGAGCATGCATAGACCACGCAAGGAGATGATTGCCGAAACCCGCGCAAAGCTGATCAGGGCGGCGCGCCAGGCCTTCGGCACGCTCGGCTATGCCGAAGCCTCGATGGATGACTTCACGGCATCGGCCGGGCTGACGCGCGGTGCGCTCTATCATCACTTCGGCGACAAGAAGGGCCTTCTCCAGGCGGTCATCGCCGAGATCGACGCCGAAATGGCAGCCCGGCTGAAGGTCGTTTCGGCCAAGCCGGACAATCTCTGGCAGGGCTTTGTCGACGAATGCACCGCCTATATCGAGATGGCGCTGGAGCCGGAGATCCAGCGTATCGTGCTTCGTGACGGGCCGGCGGTGCTCGGCGATCCATCGCAATGGCCAAGCCAGAGCACATGCATCCGCTCGATGACAGAGAGCCTGCAAAGACTGAGCGACGAGGGGACAATTCTCGCCGTCGATCCCGAAGCCGCGGCAAGGCTGGTCAGCGGCGCCTCGTTGCATGCGGCGCAGTGGATCGCAAATTCGAACGATCCCGAAGCGACGTCGAAGAAGGCAGTGAAGGCGTTCAAGGTTCTTCTGGAAGGGCTGCTCAATCGCACCGGCAAGCTGCCTAAGCCTGATCGATCGTCAGCGAAGCAGCCCCAGATTGACCGATCACCGGCCTGAGATCATTCTTTTCGCCGATCCCAGGCGGCTCGCGGTGGGTTCAGCCGACGCCGGTTGCCTAAACCCTGTTGAACATCGCCTCACCAGCGCGCGAAAACATGGCCAAAGCGGCGAGGCGCGCCTATATCGGGGCATGGTCACGAGACTTTACACCCACCCGATTTTCCTCGAGCACATAACACCGCCCGGTCATCCGGAGCGGCCGGACCGTTTGCGCGCCATAGAGCGTGTGCTTGACGACGAGGCCTTCGCGGCGCTCGATCGCGTCCAGGCGCCCGAAGGCGACGAGGCAACCATCCTCTACGCGCATCCGCCCGAATTCGTCGAACGTGTCCGCGCAGCGATACCGGACACCGGCATCGCCCGTATCGACGCCGATACCACCGCCAGCCCAAAGAGCTGGCAGGCGGCCGTGACCGCGATCGGCGCAGCCAACGCCGCGGTCGACGACGTCTTCACCGACCGTGCCGAAAACGTCTTCGTCGCCGCACGGCCGCCCGGCCATCATGCCGAAAAGACCACCTCCATGGGTTTTTGCCTGTTCAACACCGCCGCGATCGCGGCACGCTACGCGCAGAAGAACCATGGCGCCGACCGCGTCGCCGTCGTCGACTGGGATGTGCATCACGGCAACGGCACGCAGGACATTTTCTGGGACGATCCATCGGTGCTCTATTGCTCGACACACCAGATGCCGCTTTACCCGGGAACCGGGGCCGTGAGCGAAACCGGCGCCGGCAACATCGTCAACGCGCCGCTGGCGCCGCAGAGCGGCAGCGATAGTTTCCGCGACGCCTTTCTGTCGCGCATCCTGCCGGCGCTCGACAATTTTGCGCCCGACCTCATCATCATCTCCGCCGGTTTCGATGCCCACCACCGCGATCCGCTGGCCGAGATCAACCTGACTGAGGATGATTTCGACTGGGCGACCGGCCAGTTGCTCGAACGAGCCGGGCGCCATAGCCGCAACCGGCTCGTCAGCGTGCTCGAGGGCGGCTACGATCTGCAGGGATTGGCATTTTCAGTCGCCGCCCATGTCGGGCGGCTGATGAAGGGATAGACGATGGCTGGTGAGACCAACGAAGATGTCAAGGCGATGAGCTTCGAGCAGGCGCTCGAGGCGCTGGAGAGGATCGTCGACGATCTGGAGCGCGGCGACGTTCCGCTCGACCAGTCGATCCGCATCTACGAGCGCGGCGAGGCGCTGAAGGCGCATTGCGACCGGCTGCTGAAGGCGGCCGAGGACAAGGTCGAGAAAATCAGGCTGTCGCGTGACGGCAAGCCGGCGGGGACAGAGCCGTTGGACGCGGATTGAGGCGCGGCCTCGAACGACAATTTTGCTTACCGGCTTTGGACATCATCACGATTGAGGATAAAACTCATCCCGTTTGAAACGGCTCCAGGACGAGAGGAGATTGCGAACGATGTGCAGAAACATCAAAACCCTGTTCAATTTCGATCCGCCGGCAACCAATGACGAGGTCCGCGATGCCGCGCTTCAGTTTGTCCGCAAGCTGAGCGGAACGACGCGGCCGTCGAAACAGAACCAGCATGCGTTCGACCATGCCGTCGAGGCCATTGCCGCCTCGGCGCGCGAATTGCTCGACAGCCTCGAGACGACACAGCATCCGCGCAATCGCGAAGAGGTGGCGGCCAAGGCGAAAGCCAAATCTGCACTTCGCTTCGCCTGAGGGGACCGCGTGAGCTTCTTTCCCGGAAACGATCCGCAGATGGGCGATGCCTTCGCCAGCGATCAGATCGAGCTGATGGTCATTCCGAACGCCAAGGATATTGGCGGATTTCAGGTTCGCCGCGCCTTGCCGACGGCCAGGCGCCGGCTGGTCGGACCCTTCATCTTCTTCGACCGCATGGGTCCAGCCGTTCTGCGAGCGGGCCAGGCGCTCGACGTGCGTCCGCACCCACATATCGGCCTGTCTACGGTGACTTACCTGTTCGACGGCAAGATCAGGCATCGCGATTCGCTCGGCACCGAGATGGTAATCCAGCCCGGCGACGTGAATTTGATGACCGCCGGCCGTGGCATCGTCCATTCGGAGCGCACGCCGGAAGAACTGCGCGGCGCGCCGATGTCGGTTTCCGGCCTGCAGACATGGCTGGCGCTGCCGGACGGCAAGGAAGAAGTCGCGCCGGTCTTCGAGAACACCGCGGCCCTGCGCCTGCCCGAAATCGATGCGGAGGGCGTTAGCGGCCGTGTGATCATCGGTGCGTTTTCCGGACTGCGCTCCCCGGTCGCCACCGCTTCGGACACGCTTTATGCCGATCTCAGGCTGGCGCCGGGTGCCAGCGTGAAAATCCCGGCCGATGCCGAGGAGCGCGCCATCTATACGCTGGAAGGCGAGGTTTCGATATCCGGTGACCGCTTCCCGGCCGAGCGGCTGCTGGTCTTCCGGCCCGGCGACGAAATCGTTGTCTCATCGGAACGCGGCGCCCATTTCATGCTGTTTGGCGGCGCCTCGCTCGGTTCGAAACGCTATATCTGGTGGAATTTCGTATCGTCCTCAAAGGAACGCATCGAGCAGGCGAAAGAAGAATGGAAGACAGGCCGCTTCGATATCGTTCCTGGAGACGAGCAAGAGTTCATCCCGCTGCCCGAAAGCTGATGCGCGTTACCGCCACATTTACATTCGCCGGCCAGCGGCATATTTCACGATGAACAGAAAATCTGACCAGGCTCGCAAACAGTGAACGCAAAGCCCGATACGCCGCTTCTCGACAAGGTCCGCGTCCCAGCCGATTTGCGCACGCTTGCCGAAGGCGACCTGCCGCAGCTGGCGTCAGAGCTTCGCGCCGAACTGATCGACGTCGTTTCCCACACCGGCGGCCACCTCGGCGCCGGCCTTGGCGTCGTCGAACTGACCGTCGCGCTGCACTACGTCTTCAACACGCCGGACGACCGGCTGATCTGGGACGTCGGCCACCAGGCTTATCCGCACAAGATCCTGACCGGCCGCCGCGACCGCATCCGCACGCTGCGGCAGGAGGGCGGCCTGTCCGGCTTCACGCGTCGCGTCGAGAGCGAATACGATCCGTTCGGCGCAGCCCACTCCTCAACCTCGATTTCAGCCGGCCTCGGCATGGCGATGGCGCGCGATCTGTCCGATGGCCGCAACAATGTCATTGCCGTCATCGGCGACGGCGCCATGTCGGCCGGCATGGCCTATGAGGCGATGAACAATGCCGGCGCACTCGATGCCCGGCTGATCGTCATCTTGAACGACAACGATATGTCGATCGCTCCGCCGACCGGCGCAATGAGCGCCTATCTGGCCCGTCTGGCGTCGGGCAAGACCTATCTGGGCTTGCGCGATTTCGGCAAGAAGCTGACGTCGTATCTCGGCGAGCGCGCCGATCGCGCCATCAAGCGAGCGGTCGAGCATGCGCGCGGTTACGTCACCGGCGGCACGTTGTTCGAGGAAATGGGGTTCTACCACATCGGCCCGATCGACGGTCACAACCTCGAGCACCTGATCCCGGTGCTGAAGAACGTCCGCGACAATGCCGACGGCCCGGTGCTGATCCATGTCGTGACCCAGAAGGGCAAGGGCTACGCCCCGGCCGAGGCGGCGGCCGACAAATATCATGGCGTCAACAAATTCGACGTCATCACTGGCGCCCAGGCCAAGGCGCCCGCCAATGCGCCGAGCTACACCAAGGTGTTTGCCGAAAGCCTGATCCAGGAGGCCCGAGAGGACGACCGCATCGTCGCCATCACCGCCGCCATGCCGAACGGCACCGGGCTTGATCTGTTCGGCGAAGCGTTTCCGGCGAGGACCTTCGATGTCGGCATCGCCGAGCAACATGCGGTGACCTTCGCCGCCGGCCTTGCCACGGAAGGCTTCAAGCCTTTCGCGGCGATCTACTCGACCTTCCTGCAGCGCGCCTACGATCAGGTCGTCCACGACGTGGCGATCCAGAAATTGCCGGTGCGCTTTCCGATCGATCGCGCCGGCTTCGTCGGCGCCGATGGTGCCACCCATTGCGGCGCCTTCGACACGACCTTCCTGGCGACGCTGCCCGGTTTCGTCGTCATGGCCGCGGCCGATGAGGCCGAGCTGCGCCACATGGTACGCACCGCTGCAAGCTACGATGACGGCCCGATCGCCTTCCGCTACCCGCGCGGTAACGGCGTTGGTGTCGAGATGCCGCAACGCGGCTCGGTATTGGAGATCGGCAAGGGCCGGATCGTCAGGGAAGGCACCAAGGTTGCGCTGCTTTCCTTCGGCACCAGGCTGCAGGATTGCCTGGCCGCGGCCGAGGAGCTTGGCGCGGCCGGGCTTTCGACCACGGTCGCCGATGCCCGTTTTGCCAAGCCGCTCGACGAGGACCTGATCCGGCGGCTGGCCCGTTCGCACGAGATATTGGTGACGGTGGAAGAGGGCGCGGTCGGCGGCTTCGCCAGCCATGTGCTGCAGTTCCTGGCCCATGAAGGGCTGCTGGAGAGCGGCCTGAAGGTGCGCCCGCTGGTGCTGCCCGATACATTTGTCGACCATGCCAAGCCGGAAAAGATGTATGCCGATGCCGGGCTGGACAGCGCCGGCATCGTGCGCACCGTGTTCGTGGCGCTGGGGCATACCGCGCAGGCCCAGCGCGCCTAGCTTTTAGACGCATTCCCGCGACGCCGACGCGATTCAACTTGGCTGCAAGATGCCAGTCTGAATCAAATTCTCAACTGCTTGAATCAAATTGCCGGCGAACAGTCGTAACATGCTGTTTACGCTGCCGTTTGGCGATTTGCTTACCGTGTCCTTTGGCCGTTTTTCAACGCCGCCCTGCTAGAAGGCAACCAGGCAGGGGAAAGCAGACCAATGAGATCGCTTTTGGGCGGCATCGCGCTTGCGGCCATCTTCGCCGTGTCGGCCGGGGCCGAAACGCGCTACGACCGCAAACTCGAAGAGGCGGTGATGGGCATCGTCGCCGGCAAGATCGGCGAGATCCGTGGCGGCTTTTCCTACAAGCAGGCGCCGCAATTTGTCGTCATGCCAGATACCTCGCCGAAGGCGTCAATTTCCGTTGACCGGCCGCGCCCGCAGGTGTCCGGCGACAGCAGCGACGATCTGACGCCGGCCGTCGAACGGCGGGTTTCGCGGACCATATTCTAAAGCATGATCCCGAAGAGACTCTAGAAACTAGAACCACATATCCCGCACACAGCGACCATCTCTCGGCAAATCCTCGAATGTATCGAGACCATCGAAATGGTCGATCGGGAGATCGGCGACGGCCTCGGGCGGCGCAAGCCTCACATTGACGGCGATGCGGTAGCGCCCAGCCGCATCGGGATGCAAACCGCGCCAGGCCAGGACGCAAGCGCAGGTTGGGCAGAAGAGAATCTCAAGCGAAGGATGAGCCTTTCCGACGCGCCGATAGGCGCTTACGGGCCCCGCAAGGCGGATGCGTTCGTCGACATAGTCGTAAGCCCAGAGTGTGCCGTAGCGACGGCAAAGTGTGCAATTGCAGGCAGTGATCGAACCGGGATCGCCCTCCAGGGTCCAGTGGGCTGCGCCGCAGTGGCAGGTTCCCGTCAGCATGTACCTCCTCCACGTTTCGACGGCTAAACGGCATCTCTTTCTTAGCATTGCGTCGGGTCTCGTGCGAGGTTCGACAAACAGCGCAGCGGCTGATGAGTTCACTCGATTTTCCAACTATGCCTTCTCTCATCGCCAATAACCTTGCCATCATCGTTGGCTTTCGCCATGAAGGCCGATGACTTCCATTCCGCCAGCCAGCATTCGCCAGCGGCTCGACGAATTGCTCGTCCAGCGCGGTCTGTTTGCCAGCCGCTCGCGTGCCCGCGACGCGGTCGAGCGCGGCACCGTGACGGTCGATGGCATCGTCGCCCTCAAGCCGGGCCAGGCCGTTCTGCCTGAGTGCAACATTGTCGTTGACGATCCGGCGCAAGGTTACGTGTCGCGCGCCGCACTGAAGCTGAAGGCTGGTCTCGACCATTTCGCCCTCGACCCCACCGGCAACGAAGCGCTCGATGTCGGCGCCTCGACCGGCGGCTTTACGCAGGTGCTGCTCGAACGCGGCGCGGCGCATGTCACGGCGATCGATGTCGGGCACGGCCAGATGCACTCCGACATTGCCGGCGATCCGCGCGTGACGGTAATTGAAGGCCTGAATGCGCGCGAACTGTCGGCCGCCGATCTCGGCGGCCGTGTGCCGGATTTCATCGTCTCGGATGTCAGCTTCATATCGCTGAAACTGGCGCTGCCGCCGGCGCTTGCCTTGGCCAGGAATGGCGCAAAAGCTGTGTTTCTGGTCAAGCCGCAATTCGAGGCCGGCCGTGAGGCGATCGGCAAGGGCGGCCTGCTTAAGGACCCCTATGATGCGGCGCGCATTGCCGGCCTGATGCAGGACTGGCTCGATGCCATTCCCGGCTGGCGCTCGCTGGGGCTTCATCTGTCACCGATAGAGGGCGGCGACGGCAACCGCGAGTTCCTGCTCGGCGGCATCAAGGACGTCGAGACCCAGAAGCGATGAGCACTCGTTTCACGATCGCAAGGTTGGGGTCGCAGGGCGATGGCATCGCCGAGACGGAAACCGGAGAGGTTTTCATTCCGTTCGCGCTGCCGGGAGAGGTCGTCACCGCCGCGCGGGAGAAAGATCGCGCCACCTTGATGTCGGTCCTTGAGGCTTCGCCGTTGCGGGTCGATCCGCCGTGCCGGCATTTCGGCGCGTGCGGCGGCTGCGCCGTCCAGCATCTCGAGACTGAAGCCTATCACCGGTGGAAGCGCGAAAAGGTCGTGCATGCGCTGAAGAGCAAGGGCATCGCTTGCGATGTCGGGGCGCTGGTGCCGTGCGCGCCGCACACGCGCCGCCGCGTCGTCTTCACCGCCCGGCGGAGCGAGGCGGGAATGCAGTTCGGCTTTGTTCGCGCGCTGTCATCCGAGATCATCTCGATCGAGGAATGCCCGATCTCGCTGCCGCAGATCGTCGCTGCGCTCGACCGTTTGAGGATGCTTGCCGGACTGATCTGCACCACGACCAAATCGTTCCACATGGCGGTGACGGTGACCGGTTCCGGCCTCGATGTCGCGGTTCACGATTCCGGCAAGCTCGGCGAGAACCAGCGCCGCGTCGCTTCCAACTTCGTCATCGCCGAGCGGCTAGCCAGGCTGTCGGTCGACGGCGAGGTCATTATCGAACCAAACAAACCGGTCGTCCTGTTTGGTGGCGTCGCCGTCGCAGTGCCTCCGGGCGCTTTCCTGCAGGCGACCGAGGCTGCCGAACAGGCGATGGCCAACATTGTCGTCCAGCATTTCGCGCGCGCCAAAAAGGTCGCCGATCTCTTCGCCGGCTGCGGCAGCTTCGCGCTGCGCCTAGCCGCAAGATCGGAGGTTCATGCGGTGGAAGGCGATGCGGCAGCACTCGCGGCGCTCGACCGGGCATTCCGTTTCGCCAGCGGCCTGAAGCGGGTGACCGGCGAACGTCGCGACCTGTTCCGGAGGCCGCTGACATTCAAGGAGTTGAATGCCTTTGACGGCGTTGTCTTCGACCCGCCTCGCGCCGGCGCCGAGGACCAGTCGAAGCAGATCGCGCGCTCCGACGTGCCGCTCGTCGCCGCGGTGTCTTGCAATCCGGTAACGCTCGCGCGGGACCTACGCATCCTCATGGACGGCGGCTACGCCCTGAAGAGCGTGACGCCGATCGACCAGTTCCTGTGGTCGCCGCATGTCGAGGTCGTGGCGCTGTTGGAGAAGCCGAGACGAAGGCGCTAGCAGCCAGGGCCTGAAACGCGCACCAAAAAAGCACATTTTGAACGCACGTCGTTCAGACTGTGCTAGGGAATTGCCATGAGCACCGCAGCCTTCGAAATTTCGGCATGGCGCTTCGGCGAGGAGCGGGCGCCGTTTCTCTCGCCAAGGCGGGTCGCTGAACTGCTAGGGGTTAATATGACAGAACTGGCGGGGCTGACCGGTCTCGCGCGCAACACGCTTGCCGCCAAGTCCGGTGCGCGCAAGGTCGACGCCGCATTGAGTCCCATCGTGCGTATCCTGGCGATGGCCGGCGAGATGGCCGGTGATGAACATCGTGCGGCGATCTGGTTCAAGCATCAGCCGATCCCCGGTTGGGCCGGAAAGACCGCCTACGATCTGGTTCGCGAAGGCAAGACGGACAAGGTGCTTGCCTATCTGGAGGCAGTCCGCTCCGGCATCTATGCCTGAAACCAGGCTGACCCTGTGGCGCGCTTTTGTGCCGCGCTGGGCCGCTGTGAGCTGCTATGCTTCTTGCACGCGTTCGTATCCGGCCGCCTTCGCGGCCCTGACGAACTTGCGGTCAAAAGTCGCGAGGCCAGCGCAGTGAGCGGACTTGCCCAGATGCAGCGCGTCAGCGAAATCCAACCCCTGTTCCGAGAGGTCGAGCGCGGACGACACGACCGCCCCGTCTTCCACCTCTACCGTGGGAAGCCCGCTAAACACCCGTAGCGTACGGGCGATTTCAAGCGGCGCAAAACCGTAGGCGCTGCGCAACACCCATTCGACTTCCAGCATCACCGTGACGGCGACAAAGACCGGCTGGCTATCGATCAGCGCCCGGGCGCGGGAAGACTGCGACGGGTGATCGCCCGTCAGGTAGCGGACGATCAGGTTGGTATCAATTGCGAGCATGGCGCCGCCGCGCTTCGGCGAGCACGCCCGCGTCCATTTCTTCCAACGTCTTCGGCCTGCCGCTATAGCGCAGCGATCCAAACACGTCCTCTGGCCGCGTCTCGGCGAAGACTGGCGCAGGCTTCAGTAGCACGCCCTCCGGGGTATCCTCGACCAGAAGGCGTGTGCCGGCATGCCATTCCCTCCGTTTCCGGATCGCGCTGGGCAGGATGACCTGTCCCTTGGTCGAGACCGTAGTTACGAGCTTCTCTGCGGCAGCCATCTCGGCACGTCCTTAGGTGTAAGACGAATGTAAGATAGTCGAAGCTCTCGGCAAATTCAAGGCGCAAGCTACTCCTACTTAAAGCGATGACAAGGCAGTGGGCGGCGGGGATTGGTTGTTCCGGAGCGGCGATAATTCGGCGTCAACTCCATCAAACCCTGGTGCCGCCGACTGTCATCTGGTTCATCCTGAGATGCGGCTGGCCGACGCCGACCGGCACGCCCTGTCCGGCCTTGCCGCACATGCCGATGCCGGTGTCGAGCTTCATGTCGTTGCCGATCATCGCCACACGATGCATGGCATCCGGCCCGTTGCCGATCAGCATGGCGCCCTTGATCGGTTGCGTCACCTTGCCGTTCTCGATCATGTAGGCTTCGGTGCAGCCGAACACGAACTTGCCCGAAGTGATGTCGACCTGGCCGCCACCGAACGACACGGCATAGATGCCGTTCTTGACCGAGGCGATGATCTCGTCCGGCTCCATGTCGCCTGCTGTCATGTAGGTGTTGGTCATGCGCGGCATCGGTTCGTGCGCATAACCTTGGCGTCGCCCGTTGCCGGTGGCTTTCATGCCCATTAGCCGGGCGTTCTGACGATCCTGCATGTAGCCGACCAGCTTGCCATCGTCGATCAGCACGTTATGGGCCGATGGCGTGCCCTCATCATCGACGGTAAGCGAGCCACGCCGCTCGGGCATGGTGCCGTCGTCAACGACGGTGACGCCTTTCGCTGCCACCTGCTGGCCAAGCAGGCCGGCAAAGGCCGACGTCTTCTTGCGGTTGAAATCGCCCTCCAGCCCGTGGCCGACCGCCTCGTGCAACATGACGCCCGGCCAGCCGCTCGACAGCACGATGTCGAAAGTGCCGGCAGGTGCTGGAACCGCTTCGAGATTGACCAGCGCTTGCCGCAATGCCTCCTTGGCCGCGTGCCGCCAGCTGTCCTCGATCAGGAATTCACCAAAATCCTTGCGGCCTCCCATGCCGTAGGAGCCGCTCTCCTGGCGGTCGCCGTCGCCGACCACCACCGACACGTTGATCCTGACCAGCGGACGGATGTCGCGCACCATCTGGCCGTCGGCGCGCACGATCTCGACATGCTGCCAGGAGGCGGCGAGCGACGCCGTCACCTGCCTGACGCGCGGATCCTCGGCCCGCAGCCATGCATCGATTTCCTGAAGCAGCTTGGCCTTGGCCTCGAAGGAAGGCGAGGGGATAGGGTTTCCGTCGCCGTAGAGATGGCGGTTGGTGCGGGCAGGCGCTGCGGCAAGCGTACCGGAATAGCCGCTCTTCACCGTCGAAACGGCATCGGCGGCGCGCAGCAGCGAGGCTTCGGAGAGATCGCTGGAATGGGCGTAGCCGCTGGCTTCGCCGGCGACGGCGCGCAGGCCGAAACCCTGGTCGGTGTTGAAATTCGCGGTCTTCAGCTTGCCATTGTCGAACATCAGCGATTCGCTTTCGCTATATTCGAGAAACAGTTCGCCGTCGTCGGCGCCGTTAATAGTCTCGGCAACGATTTGCTTGATGCGATCGTCGGAAATGTCAAATTGGCCGATCAGGCTGTTCATGGCAGGTCCATTTGCAGGAGGATTGTTTCCCACGATGTAGGCGCGAAGGCCCGCACAGACAATCTGAAATGAGATTTGCCGTGACCTCGGCCGGTCAACATCACTGGATCATGCTACAAGACCCAGTCTCAAGGCAGGGCGGCGAAGCCGTCGGCGAAACCCTTGAGGTCGACGGGAATGCCGATGCCCTCTTCCGGCGTCTGGAAGACGATGAAGGTGGCGGACGTACCGGTCTTCAGCGTGTCGAGCAGCGGCTTTTCCAGGATGACCTCGGCATAGCAGCCGTCCTGGAAACAGCGCACGAAATAGGCGCGGCCGATATCCTTGCCGTCGACATTGAGGCCGAGGCCGTTGGGCAACAGCACGCCGAGCGGCGCCAGCACACGCAGGATTTCGGCCTTGTTGTCGGCTGTGCGCAGCACGACAACGGAAAGACCCATTTCCGGACGGTCCTCGGCGACGACGTTCTGCATCATCACGCATTGTTCGGATGTAGCACCGGCGGGCGTATCGCAGATGATCGACCACGCCCCATGCGTTGACTTCACCGTGCCGCTTGGCTGCGCGGCATTGGCCAGGCCGGCGCCGGACAAGGCTATTGCGGCGGCAACAAAGATGACCTTCGCCAAGGTTCTCGAAAGCCAAGGGTTCATGACGGCTCCATTGCGAATCACGGCACTTTAAGCCGCACTAAACCCAAGTAAAGGACGAGACCCCAGCGATCTGCCCCGACACAGGCGACAATGCGCTTTTCAGTGCCAATTTCGCCCTAATTGCGACGGCTCCGCACGCCGCGCGGCTCATTCTACCCGGATGCCGCTCCGGTGATTCGCGGCAAGCAGTCACCGCACGAAGCCACAGCCGCGCTTGCGCGCAAAAATGCCGCACGGGTTCCGGCGCTCCTTTCTTGCGGAGGCAAATAGAGTATGGTTTGAACCAGCCTTGAATTGTCCGGGATTCCCGTCCCGGCATTGTTCGACATTCTTGCGGTCCGATCGCGAGGAACTGGGAGATGACGAGGGCGATGAGAAAATTCCTGGCAACCGCCAAAATCGTAGCTAGTGCCGCCGCCACGTTGTTTGCTGCTGCATCCGCTCATGCAGCCCAGCCCCAACCTTGGGAAACCAGTTTTCAGCCTCCGGCAACCGACATTATGCGGCAGATCGAGTGGTTCGGGAACTACTCTTTCGCGTTCATCATTGTGATCACCGCCTTGGTGCTTTTCCTGATCGCCTACTGCATTTTGCGGTTCCGGGCGAGCGTCAACCCGACGCCGTCGCGCACCAGCCACAACACGCTGATCGAGGTCATCTGGACTGTCGGTCCCGTGGTCATCCTGCTCTGTCTCGCCATTCCCTCGTTCCAGCTGCTGACCGCGCAATACACGCCGCCGGAAGAAGCCAAGCTGACCGTCAAGGCGACCGGCAATCAGTGGAACTGGGACTACGAATACCAGGTCGACAACACGCTTTCCTTTAATTCCGCGATCCTTCAGGATGCCGACAGGGCTGCTGCCGGCAAGGAAGATCGCGCCGAGTATCCGCGCCTGCTCGCCGTCGACAATGAGATGGTGGTGCCGGTCAGCACCATGACCCGCGTGCTGGTGACGGCGACCGACGTCATTCACGCCTTTGCCATGCCGTCCTTCGGCATCAAGACCGACGCGGTGCCGGGCCGCATCAACGAGGTCTGGTTCAAGGCCGACAAGGAAGGCCTCTATTACGGCCAGTGCTCGGAACTCTGCGGCAAGGACCACGCCTTCATGCCGATCGCCATTCGCGTCGTCTCCGATGCACAATACAAGACCTGGCTGGCGGCAGCCAAAACCGACCTTCCCGGCGCCAACAAGGCGCTGATGGCCGAGGTCGATGGCACGAACAAGGTAGCGGCCGCCGGCAATTGATGCCGCGACCAGAAAAGATTCAGGGAACGGAGCCGACCATGGCGCACGCTGCAGCTCACGACGACCACGACCACAAGCCGTATCATGGCTGGGTCCGGTGGGTGTATTCGACCAACCACAAGGACATCGGTACGCTTTATCTGATCTTCGCGATCATGGCGGGCTGCATCGGTGGCGCCTTGTCGGTCGTCATGCGCATGGAATTGCAGGAGCCGGGCATCCAGATATTCACTGGCCTGGCGCAGATGGTCTACGGCATGAATGGCGACGCCGCCATCGACGGGGGCAAGAGCATGTACAATGCTTTCACCACCGCGCATGCGCTGATCATGATCTTCTTCATGGTGATGCCGGCGCTGATCGGCGGCTTTGCCAACTGGATGGTGCCGATCATGATCGGCGCGCCGGATATGGCCTTCCCGCGCATGAACAACGTCTCGTTCTGGCTGCTGCCGCCGGCTTTCATCCTGCTGATTTTCTCGGCCTTCGTTCCGAGTGCGCCCGGCGCCTACGGCGTCGGCGGCGGCTGGACGCTTTATCCGCCTCTGTCGACATCGGGCCAGCCCGGACCGGCCATGGACCTGGCGATTCTGTCAATCCACATCGCCGGCGCCTCCTCGATTCTTGGCGCCATCAACTTCATCACCACCATCTTCAACATGCGCGCGCCCGGCATGACCATGCACAAGATGCCGCTGTTCGCCTGGTCGGTGCTGATTACCGCCTTCCTGCTGCTGCTGTCGTTGCCGGTGCTGGCCGGCGGCATCACCATGCTTTTGACCGACCGCAATTTCGGCACCACCTTCTTCGCCCCGGACGGCGGCGGCGATCCGATCCTGTTCCAGCACCTGTTCTGGTTCTTCGGCCATCCGGAGGTCTACATTCTGATCCTGCCGGGTTTCGGTATCATCAGCCATATCATCTCGACCTTTTCGAGGAAGCCGGTGTTTGGCTATCTCGGCATGGCCTATGCGATGGTTGCCATCGGCGCGGTGGGCTTCATCGTCTGGGCCCACCACATGTACACGACGGGCCTGTCGCTCGACACCCAGCGCTATTTCGTCTTCGCCACCATGGTCATCGCGGTGCCGACGGGTGTGAAGATCTTCTCGTGGATCGCCACTATGTGGGGCGGGTCGATTTCGCTCAAGACCCCGATGCTGTGGGCGATCGGCTTCATCTTCCTGTTCACTGTTGGCGGCGTCACCGGTGTGCAGCTGGCCAATGCCGGCCTCGACCGCCCGCTGCACGACACCTATTTCGTGGTCGCGCACTTCCACTACGTGCTGTCGCTGGGCGCGGTCTTCGCCATCTTCGCCGGCTGGTACTACTGGTTCCCGAAGATGACCGGCTACATGTATTCGCCGGTGATCGCCAACACCCACTTCTGGGTCACTTTCGTCGGCGTCAACCTGGTCTTTTTCCCGCAGCACTTCCTCGGTCTCTCCGGTATGCCACGTCGTTATATCGACTATCCGGATGCCTTCGCCGGCTGGAATATGGTGTCGTCCTACGGCTCGTACATCTCGGCTGTCGGCGTCGTCATCTTCCTGTTCGGCGTCTTCGAGGCGTTCCAGAAGAAGCGGGTCGCCGGCGCCAATCCTTGGGGCGAGGGTGCGACTACGCTGGAATGGCAGCTGCCTTCGCCGCCGCCGTTCCACCAGTGGGAACAGTTGCCGAAGATCAAGTAGGCGGTTGCCTCCTTAATACGGAACCGCCGGCCGGCCGGCGGTTTTGGCCAACGGAATGATGGACTTTAAGTACGCATGGCCCTTGCCGAAGACAGACTGATTGACGAGCCGGGCTTCCGCATGTCGGAAGCGACGGCGGGCGATTTCTTCGCCCTGCTGAAGCCGCGCGTCATGTCGCTGGTAGTGTTCACCGCGTTTGTCGGCATGGTCGCCGCCCCGGTGACCATCAATCCGCTGCTGGCGGTGATCGCGATCCTGGCTATTGCCATCGGCGCCGGCGCCTCCGGTGCGCTCAACATGTGGTATGACGCAGATATCGATGCGGTGATGACGCGCACCGCCGGCCGTCCCGTGCCGGCCGGCCGCATCCGGCCAGGCGAGGCATTGAGTTTCGGGCTGGTGCTGTCGGTTCTGTCGGTGATGACGCTCGGCGTGCTGGTCAACTGGTTGGCAGCATCGCTTCTGGCCTTCACCATCTTTTTCTATGCCGTCATCTATACGATGTGGCTGAAGCGCTGGACGCCGCAGAACATCGTCATCGGCGGGGCTGCCGGTGCCATTCCGCCAGTCATCGGCTGGGCGGCGGTAACCGGATCGGTCAGCCTCGAAAGCTTGGTGCTGTTCCTGGTCATCTTCCTGTGGACGCCGCCACATTTCTGGGCGCTCGCGCTGTTCAAGTCGGAGGACTATGCGAAGGCAGGCATTCCGATGATGCCGAATGTCGCCGGCCAGGCCTCGACCAGACGCCAGATCTTTGCCTATGCGCTGGTCCTCGCGCCGGTTGGCGTGCTGCCCTGGGTTCTCGGGTTCACCACGCCGGTCTATGGCATCCTTGCATTGCTGCTCGGCGCCGGCTTCGTCTGGTATGCGTGGAAGGTGCTGCAAATGGCCGATGACGACCGGGCGATGAAGCCGGCCAAGGCCTTGTTCGGCTATTCGCTGCTCTATCTCTTCGCCATCTTCGCCGCCTACCTTGGCGATTGTGTCGTCTCGCGCGCGCTGACCATTGGTGGAGCATGAGCATGGCCGAAAAGAAGCTTGAACTGGTCACGCTGACCGAACGTCAGCAGAAGGCCCGCCGCAATCGCTCGGCCGCAATCGGTTTCGCGCTGGCGGCGCTGGTCGTCATATTCTACGTCGCGACCATCGTGAAATTTGGTCACAGTTTCCCCGGCTCGATGTGAGCTCACAATGACCAGGCAAACAGTCACCGATCCTACGAAGAAAAACACGAACCGCGTCGTCGCTGGCGTCTGCATCGCGTTTTTCGGCGGCATGATCGGCATGGCCTACGCCGCGGTACCACTCTATGCGATGTTCTGCCAGGCGACAGGCTACGGCGGCACCGTCAAACGGGCGACCCAGCAATATGCCGATCGGGTGCTCGATCGCGACATCACCATCCGCTTCGACGCCAACACCGCCGGCGTTCCCTGGCAATTCCAGCCGGTCGCCCGCTCGATCACCATCAAGATCGGCGAAACCGCCGAGGCGCATTTCAGCGCGACCAACAAATTCAACCGTCCCATCACTGGACGCGCCACCTTCAACGTGCAGCCGGAACTGGCCGGACCTTACTTCAACAAGGTCGAGTGTTTCTGCTTCACCGACACGACGCTGAAGCCGGGCGAGACACTGGACATGCCGGTCGTCTTCTATGTCGATCCCGACATCGTCAACGCGCCGGAATTGAAGGATCTGACGACGATTACCCTGTCCTACACGATGTTCCCGGTCGACAAGACCAAGCCGGTCGCATCATCGGTGCCGGCCGACGGCCGCCGCAACAAGATTTCAGATACCGAAGCAAGCCTCGGGGGTTGATATGGCAGACGCACACGCAAAACCACAACATGACTACCACCTTGTCGACCCGAGCCCGTGGCCTTTCCTGGGCTCCGTCGGGGCGCTGGTGACCGCGTTCGGCGGCGTCTGTTACATGCAATACCTCAAGGGCGGCGATTTCCCGATCTTCGGTTTCAATGTCGCCAATCCATGGCTGTTCTTCATCGGCCTGCTGATCGTCATCTACACGATGTTCGCCTGGTGGTCGGATACGATCAAGGAAGCGCATGAGGGACACCACACCCGTGTCGTGTCGCTGCATCTGCGCTACGGCATGATCATGTTCATCGCCTCCGAGGTGATGTTCTTCGTCGCCTGGTTCTGGGCCTTCTTCGACGCCAGCCTGTTTCCGGGCGAGGTCCATCAATACGCCCGTACCGCCTTCACCGGCGGCGTCTGGCCACCCAAGGGCCTCGAAGTTCTCGACCCTTTCCATCTGCCGCTCTACAACACCGTCATCCTGCTTCTGTCAGGTACCACGGTGACCTGGGCGCACCACTCGCTCATCCACGGCGACCGCAAGGGCCTGATCAATGGCTTGGTGCTGACCGTCGGCCTCGGCATGCTGTTCACCATGGTGCAGGCCTACGAGTACATGCACGCGCCGTTCGGCTTCAGGGATTCGATCTACGGCGCCACCTTCTTCATGGCGACCGGCTTCCATGGTTTCCACGTCATCATCGGCACGATCTTCCTGTTGGTCTGCCTGATCCGCGCCATGAAGGGCGACTTCACGCCCAAGCAGCATTTCGGCTTCGAGGCCGCCGCCTGGTATTGGCACTTCGTCGACGTGGTGTGGCTGTTCCTGTTTGCCTCGATCTACGTCTGGGCATCGAACGGCGCGATGATCGAACCGCACTGAGATCGAGCTGAGGAAATCGACAAGG
This sequence comes from Mesorhizobium sp. M0663, assembly GCF_040320585.1. NCBI lineage: Bacteria > Pseudomonadati > Pseudomonadota > Alphaproteobacteria > Hyphomicrobiales > Phyllobacteriaceae > Mesorhizobium > Mesorhizobium sp. M0663. The sequence continues at coordinate 144,894 of NZ_JAMYPX010000010.1, read as the reverse complement.
CGGCTGCGGCGACGTGGCCGCCTTATCTTTTGCGGCAAATGCTCCTAGGATGGACCTCATGAGCGACGACAAGGCGATCTGGCCACCAATCGATCCGATCTCGGCCGGCTTGCATGGCCGCTGCCCCCGCTGTGGCGAGGGCAAGCTGTTCTCCGGGTTCCTCACGGTCGGTGATCGCTGCTCCAATTGCGGCCTCGATTATTCCTTCGCCGATGCCGGCGACGGGCCGGCGGTGTTCGTTATCCTGATCATCGGCTTTATCGTCGTCGGCCTGGCGTTGTGGATGGAGGTGACGCTCAATCCGCCGCTCTGGCTGCATCTGCTGCTGTGGATTCCGCTGACGCTGGTGCTTTGCCTGGCGGCGCTCCGGCTGATCAAGGGCGTGCTGCTGACGCTGCAATACCGCAACAAGGCGGCCGAGGGCCGGCTGGACCGCGGCGAATGAGCGAGGCATCCGGTTCGGTGGCCGGCCGGTCGCGGCCGAAGCGCGCATTGGCACTCGGCCTGGGTATCGTCGTGTTTTTGATCCTGCTGGCGCTCGGCACCTGGCAGGTTCAGCGCCTGCACTGGAAAGAGGGCCTTGTCCAGACGATAGACCAGCGCACGCATTCGGCGCCTGTGCCATTGGCCGAGCTCGAAAAGCGGTTTGCTGCCGCCGGAGACGTGGACTACACGCCGGTGATAGTGACCGGCACTTTCCTGCATCAAGACGAGCGGCATTTCCTCGCCACCTGGGAAGGCCAGTCCGGTTTCAACGTCTTCACGCCGCTTCAGCTCGACGATGGCCGTTTCGTGCTGATCAACCGCGGCTTCGTGCCTTACGATTTCAAGGACCCGACCAAGCGGCCGCAGGGGCAGGTAACGGGCAAAGTGACGGTGACGGGGCTCGCCCGCAACCCGCTGCCGGCCAAGCCCTCGATGATGCTTCCCGACAATGATCCGCAGAAGAATATCTTCTACTGGAAAGATCGTGACGCGATGGCCTCGAGCGCTGGCCTGCCGACAGGTGCGGCGCTGGTGCCGATCTTCATCGATGCGAACGCCACGCCCAACCCCGGCGGGCTGCCAGTTGGCGGTGTCACCGTCATCGACCTGCCGAACAGCCATCTGCAATATGCGATAACCTGGTACGGCCTTGCCGCCGCCCTTGCCGGCGTCCTGATCTCCTGGCTCCGCCGCCCGGCGAAAGACCAATGATCGCCGCCACTACCCTTGACAGGGCAGGGCCGCGCACCTCATTTCGCGCCTTGAGCTCAGAAGTCATAGTCCGATCAACCGGCCTACAATCAGCGTAAGATGCAATCATGCTTCACACAAAGCCGCCGCTGACCATCCGGCTCTGCCAGCCCCGCGGTTTCTGTGCGGGCGTTGACCGTGCCATCCAGATCGTCGTGCTGGCGCTGAAGAAATACGGCGCGCCGGTCTATGTCCGCCACGAGATCGTGCACAACCGCTACGTCGTCGAAGGGCTGCAAAGCCTCGGCGCGGTGTTCATCGAGGAGCTCTCCGAGATCCCGCCCGAGCATCGCCAGAGCCCGGTCGTCTTTTCGGCGCATGGCGTGCCGAAATCGGTGCCGGCCGACGCCCAGTCCCGCAACCTGTTCTATCTCGACGCGACTTGCCCGCTGGTCTCGAAAGTCCATAAGCAGGCGATGCGCCATCAGCGGCTTGGCCGCCACGTGCTCTTGATCGGCCATGCCGGGCATCCGGAGGTGATCGGCACAATGGGCCAGTTGCGGGACGGCGCGGTCACTCTGATCGAGACCGAGGCCGACGCCGCAAGCTTCGTGCCTGCAGACCCGCAAGCGCTCGGCTTCGTCACCCAGACGACGCTGTCGGTCGAGGACACCGCCGGTATCATCCGCGCCCTGCAGCAGCGTTTTCCCGAGCTGCACGCGCCGGCGGCGGAATCGATCTGTTATGCCACCACCAATCGCCAGGAAGCGGTCAAGGAAACAGCGGCCGGCGCCGATCTCTTCCTGGTTGTCGGCGCACCTAACTCCTCCAACTCGCGGCGCCTGGTCGAAGTGGCCGAGCGCGCCGGCGCCTCGATGTCGCTTCTCGTGCAGCGCGCCTCCGAAATTCCGTGGAATGAGATTGCCGGCATTTCGACGCTCGGCCTGTCGGCGGGCGCCTCGGCGCCGGAGATCATCGTCGACGAGATCGTCGATGCGTTCAGGCAGCGCTTCGACGTGACCATCGAGCTGGCCGTGACGGCGACGGAGACGGAGGACTTTCCGGTGATGCGGGTGTTGCGCGATGTCGAACTGACGGCTGCCGACATGGCCTTCGTCAACGGGGCCGCGTAGCAACGATGGCGGTCTACACCGACGTCAACGAGGGCGAGCTCGGCGCATTCCTCAGGAACTATCCGGTCGGCGACCTCTTGTCCTACAAGGGCATCGCCGAAGGCACCGAAAACTCGAATTTTCTTCTGCACACCAGCAGCGGCTCCTACATCCTGACGCTTTACGAGAAGCGCGTCGACAAGGCTGACCTGCCGTTCTTTCTCGGCCTTATGGCCCACCTCGCCAGAAAGGGCATTTCGTGCCCGCTCCCGGTCACCGCACATGATGGCGGTGTGATCGGAACACTTGCCGGCCGGCCGGCGGTCATCATCACCTTTCTCGAAGGCCTGTCGCTGCGGCGGCCGACGGCTGCGCATTGCGGCGAGGTCGGCAAGGCGCTGGCGGCACTGCATCTCGCCGGCGCGGATTTTCCGATGACCCGCCCCAACGCCCTTGCCATCGATGGCTGGCGCAAGCTGTGGAATGCCGCCCGCGCCCGCGCCGACGAGGTCGAGCCGGGACTGGCGGCCGAGGTCGATGCCGATTTCGCCGATTTCGAGCGGAACTGGCCGAACGGTCTGCCGCAGGGCATCATCCACGCCGATCTTTTCCCGGACAATGTGTTCTTCCTCGGCGAGAAACTGTCCGGGCTGATCGACTTCTACTTCGCCTGCAACGACCTCTATGCCTATGACGTTGCCACGTGCCTCAACGCCTGGTGCTTCGAGAAGGATTTTTCTTTCAATCTGACCAAGGGCACGGCGTTGCTTGCCGGCTACCAAAGCGTGCGGCCGTTGAGCAGTGACGAGAAAGCTGCGCTGCCGATGCTGGCGCGCGGCTCGGCGCTGCGCTTCATGCTGACCCGGCTCTACGACTGGCTGACGGTCCCGGACGGCGGGCTGGTGATGAAACGCGACCCGACCGAGTATATCCGCCGGATGCGCTTCCACCGGGCGATCAACTCTCCTTCCGAATATGGACTGACATGACCAAGCGCGTTGAAATCTTCACCGATGGTGCCTGTTCGGGCAATCCCGGGCCTGGCGGCTGGGGCGCAATCCTGCGCTTCAACGGCGCAATTAAGGAGCTCCATGGCGGCGAGGCTGCCACCACCAACAACCGTATGGAACTGTTGGCGGCCATCTCGGCGCTTAATGCGCTCAAGGAGCCCTGCGCCGTCGATCTTTATACCGACAGCAACTATGTCAAGGACGGTATTTTCAGCTGGATCGACGGCTGGAAGCGCAACGGCTGGAAGACGGCCGCCAGGCAGCCGGTGAAGAATGCCGAGCTGTGGCAGCAGCTCGACGCGGCGCGTAACCGCCATCAGGTCACCTGGCATTGGGTCAAGGGCCATGCCGGCCATCCCGAGAACGAGCGCGCCGACGAATTGGCGCGGCTCGGCATGGCGCCATTCAAGAAAGGCCTCGTCAAGACTGCGGCGCCAGAACCAGGTTCGCAGTCAAAGCAGCCGGCCGCCACAAAGGCGCGGCGCTCGACGCAAAGCTATTGAATTCCGGCTGCGGGTCCGCTCTCTGGCAGGAAAGCTCTTATCATGCCGATTGCATACTACATCACGCATCCCCAGGTTCAGGTCGATGCCAACGTTCCAGTGCCGGAGTGGGGACTGTCCGACATCGGGCGAGCGAGAACATCTGCAATGCTCGATCAGCCGTGGGTTGGGTCGATCCGGCGGATCGTGTCGTCGGGTGAACGCAAGGCGATAGAAACCGCCGAGATACTCGGAAGGCATCTCCGCCTTGCAGTCGAGGTGAGGGAACGGATGCATGAGAATGACCGATCGGCAACCGGTTTCCTGCCGCCATCGGAGTTCGAAGCGGTCGCCGACCAATTCTTCGCCAATCCAAACAGCAGCATTCGTGGATGGGAGCCAGCTATCGAAGCCCAGCGTCGTATTCTAAGCGAGGTAGACACTGTGCTACGCACCGACGCCGCCGTCGACGTTGCTTTCATAGGTCACGGAGGTGTCGGAACGCTCCTGCTGCTCTCTTTGAGCGGTCGGGAAATCAGCCGCGAGGCGGATCAGCCAGCGGGCGGTGGGAACTACTTCGCATACGATATCAGCGCGCGTCGCGTTATCCATGGATGGCAGCCGATCGACAGGCCGACGCAGCGCCGCGACAGTTAATTACCTATCGGATCAGCAGGGCGGTGCCGAACAGTCCGATTGCGAACACCGTGTGCGACACAAGATTGAGGGCGCGGACCTGCATCGGATTGGGCCGCTTCGAAGCGGCCCAGCCGGCGCCCATGCCGGGCGCCAGCAGAAACCAGCCGGCGCCGACGGTGACCATGCTGATGATAAAGGCCGGCAGGAAGGTCGGCGCGGTGAGCCAGGCCGTTCCGGCCAGCACGACCAGTATGAAGCCGTAGACGATGCCGACAGCATAATGAAAGGCCCAGCCAAGTACTGATTCATGCGGGTAGGGCGAGGCCTTGCCAATGTCGTCATGGAAGACCTTGCCTTCCCTGAGATGCCAGACCCAGCGGCCGACCAGCCCCCAGTTCGGCCGCGGTTGAGCAAACACCTTGCTCAGGAAAATCGCCCAGACATCCATAAGCGCGGTTGCGCCGATGCCGATCGCGACGCTGCGCCAGACGATGTCAGACATAATCGAGGTCCCCAAAAGCAAACAGTCCCGAAGGGCCGACGCATGGTCCCGAAAACCGGGTCGGCTTTCGGAAGGATCATACGCCGATGCAAAAGTCAGCGTCCTTTGGACGTTGAGCGCTCGAAGGCGCCCTTTGCCGTGCCTGGCCTAGGCTGTCGCCAGGACGGAAAGCTGTCCGAGAATGTGAGCCGCACCGGATTCGTCGACGCCGGGCTTTGTCTCGACATTGAGCGCAGTGACCTTGCCGTCATCGACGATCATCGAAAAACGCCTCGAGCGCAGCCCCATGCCGCCACCGGAGAGGTCGGCGTCGAGGCCGACCGATTTGGCGAAATCGCCATTGCCATCGGCAAGATAAAGGATTTTGCCTTCACCGCCGCTGAAGCGCGCCCAAGCCCCCATGACGTGAACATCGTTGACCGAGACAACGGCGATAGTGTCGACGCCGCGCGCCAGGATGGCGTCGTAATTATCCAGGTAGCCGGGCAGATGATTGTTGCTGCAGGTCGGCGTGAAAGCGCCTGGAACGCCAAACAGCACGACCGTCTTTCCTGAGAATATCTCGCCCGTCGTGATCGGCCTTGCACCGTCGGCGGTCATTGTCTTGAAGGTCGCATCGGGCAGTTTGTCGCCAACGGAGATCGTCATGATGGTCCTCGCTTGGAAATGGAAGGGAGTGTCCTTGCGATAGCGAATTAAGGCGCGCCCGGCAACCGTCCAGACGTTGGCATCACGGGAATGGCAACAGGCCTTCGACCGCGCCTGCGGCACTTGTCAGTGTGTAGTGCAGGCCGCCATCGGTTGGCGTTGTCGACGGCCTGTCGAGGATCGGCACAGTAAAGATCAGCTTGCCATCCTTTTCGCTGCGTGCCGGGGCACCGAACATGTAGTCGCGTTCGCCGGCAACGAAGAAGTCGGCGCCCTCGGGGCTGCCCGGAAAGCTCGCTTCGACAATCAGCGTTTCGTGGTCGCCCGGCAGTACGTTTATGCCGAAATCGGGCGTTGCCGTGGCGGGCAGGGTGGCAAGGCCTGCCTTGACCAGTGCCGCGTCCTCGGCGTTGTCGGGATCGGCGCCGGGATCGACGGTCAGCCTTGTCTGCACCGGGATGCAGATGGTTTCGCAAATGCCGAGGAAGATGTCCGCATCGATGACGGCCGGCTGGCCGGGCGCGGCAAGCGTGAACGTCACCGGCAACGAAACCGGGTGGTCGTAGCCGGCCCATTTGCCATAGCCGTCATCGTGGCGCTGCGGCGGCGGAAACGAAAGCGTCGCGTCGGCAATGTTGGTGCTGGCCGAGACGTCGATCTGTGGCGGCACGCCCGCATCACCCGGATCGCGCCAATAGGTCTTCCAGCCCGGCTTCAGCGCAATGTCGAGGACGCCCTGGAGACGTCCGGCCTCGTCGGCTTTGCCGCTTGTTACCAGCCGCACCCTGCCGCCTTCGCTGTTGTACCAGGCCGATGAGGAGGCTGAGGCGGGGAGGCCGGTCGCCGATCCAATGGCCACGCTAAGCAGCAGGATTTTCAAGCTTTGCATGCCGGTGATTTGATCGTCCGTTGATGGCGGCACAATGATTTCGTGACGCGGCCGGCATCATATTTGCGTGACCTTCGATTTACGAGCCTGATCAAATCGGGCGCCGCCCATCTTTTCGACGCCCCGGAAACGCGTTACGCTGTGGCCATGGATTTGTTGCGCCATAAAAGGACGGCCGCAGGACCCGGCTTTCTCGACGATCAGTTCCTGATTGCCATGCCCGGCATGAAGGATGACCGCTTCACGCGCTGTGTCATCTACATTTGCGCGCACAGCGACGAAGGCGCGATGGGGCTGATCATCAACCAGACGCAGCAGATGCTGTTTCCGGACCTGCTCGTGCAACTCGGCATCATGAACGAGCTGGAGGCAATTCGCCTGCCGCCGCCGGCGCGCGACTTCGTCGTGCGCAATGGCGGACCGGTGGATCGCAGCCGCGGCTTCGTTCTGCATTCGGGCGACTACCGGGTGGAATCCTCGCTCGCCGTGTCCGACGATGTCTGTCTGACCGCGACCGTCGACATATTGCGCGCCATCTCCTCCGGCCGCGGACCCCGGCGGGCGCTGATGGCGCTCGGCTATGCCGGCTGGGGTGCGGGCCAGCTTGAAAACGAGATCGTCGAGAATGGCTGGCTGACTTGCCCGGCAAGTGCCGAGCTTCTGTTCGACGCCGACATCGATCGCAAATATGACCGGATCCTCGCCTCGATCGGCATCGATCTCGCGCATCTCAGCCTGGCTGCCGGTCACGCCTGAGCCTCATCACGTCCCCGAAACTTGTCACGCTTGGGTCAACGGATACTGTTCCTTCAGCGTCTTCAGCACCTGGTCGCCCGGCATCGGCGCGCCGAACATGAAGCTCTGCACGTATTCGCAGCCCATCTGCCGCAACTCCAGCGCATCGCTCTCGTCCGAAATGCCTTCGGCGACAACCGACAGGCCGAGTTCATGCGCCATGTTGACCATGGATTTGAGCAGCACCGCACGTTTCGGCGTCGCGTCGTCGACGAAGCTCTTGTCGATCTTGATAGTGTCGAACGGAAAGCGCGTCAGATAGGCCAGCGATGAATAGCCGGTGCCGAAATCATCCAGCGACAGGCCGATGCCAAGCTGCTTCAGCTTGGTCAGCACATGGGCGGTCTGCTCGGGATTGTCCATCACCAGCGATTCGGTGAGTTCGAGCCGGAAGCAGCGCGGTTTCAGGTTGGCTCGTGCGATAACCGAGCGGACGTCACTGACCAGGTCGCGGCGGATGAGCTGACGGCTGGACAGATTGACCGAGACCGACAGCGGCGCATCGCCGATCTGCTTTTGCCATCCCGCCAGGTCTTCGGCAGCCTGTTGCATGGCGAACAGGCCAAGCTGCACGATCAAGCCGCAGTTTTCGGCGACCGGAATGAAATCCGCCGGCGGGATCATGCCGCGCCGCGGATGGTCCCAGCGCAGCAGCGCTTCGAAGCCTGCGACGCTGCCGTCCTCCAGCCGCACGATCGGCTGGTAGGCAAGCGTGAATTCGCGTCGTTCGATGGCGCGGCGCAGATCGGACTCGAACTGCAGCCGGTCGGTGCCGACGGTGCGGAAGGCGGGACGGAACGGCTCGATCCGGTCGCCGCCGAAGCGCTTGGCCTGATGCATGGCAAGCTCGGCATCCTTGACCATGTCCTCGGCCGAGGTCTGCGTGGCGGTCCAGGTGATCAGCCCGATCGAGGCCGTCAGCACGATCTCGCGCTTGGCGAAGGTGATCGGGTTGTTGATGGCGTGCTTGATGGCATCGGCAATGGCCGCGATGCGGGCCGGATCCTGCTCCGACAAAAGCATCAGCGCGAACTGGTCGCCGGCAAAGCGCGACAGCGAATCCTTCGGCTTGAGCAGTCGGTGCAGCCGCCGCGCGATAGTCAAAAGGATCGTATCGCCGGCCGAGATGCCGAGCCCGTCATTGACCTGCTTGAACCGGTCTATGTCGATGACGAAGACGGTCGGGCGCACCTTCTCTTCGGTGCGGGCAATCGAAATGATCGCCTCCAGCCGGTTCATGAACAGCTCGCGGTTGGGCAGGCCGGTCAGATTGTCGTGCACGGCGTCATGCAGCAGCCGTTCCTCGGATTTCTTCTGCTCCGTCACGTCGACCATGGTGCCGACGCAGCGGATGACCTCGCCGTCCGAGCCGATCACCGGCCGGGCGCGCAACGAAAACCAGTGATAGTGCCCGTCGGCGCCGCGCAGGCGAAAGTTTTGCGACACCCGGCCGCGCCGGTGCTCGAGCACCACGTCGAGTGTCGTGCGAAACGTGTCGCGGTCGTCGGCATGCAGCACCGGCAGCCAGTTGCGGGCAGGGCCGCCGAGGCTGTTGGGGGTAAGACCGAGCTGAATGCTGACGTCGGGACGAGTGACGACGCGGTCGCGCAGCACGTCCCAGTCCCACACAGTATCGCCCGATCCGGCAACCGCCAGCGCCTGCCGCTCAAGGTCGGAGAACAGGCCCTGATGCAGCGCGCCGCCGGCAAAAGCGTGCTGCATCACGGTGAAGCCGATCAGCAGGATGATGAGGATCAGCCCACCGCCCAGCGCCGGCTGAGCGATATCGTTGTCCAGCATGCCGGTGATTGCCATCCACGATCCGCATAGCCACAGCAGAACCATCACCCAACTGGGCACCAGCATGATGGCGCGGTCGTAACCGCGGATACCGAGGAAGATGATCAGGCCGAGCCCGGTCAGCGCGGTGGCGGCGAAGGACAGCCTGGCAATGCCGGCGGCAACCGCCGGATCGATGATGGCGACACCGGCGATCAGCACTAGCCCCAGAATCCAGACCAGTGCGCCGTAGCTGAAATGGCCGTGCCACCGGTTGAGGTTGAGATAGGCAAACAGGAACACCACGAAGGTCGCCGCGAGCGCCACCTCCGTTCCGGCGCGCCACATCTGCTCATTGCCCGGTGAGATTTCTATGATCTTGTTGAGAAAGCCGAAATCGACGCAGATATAGGCAAGCACCGCCCAGGCTAGGGCCGCCGTTGCCGGGAACATCGAGGTCCCCTTGACGACGAAAAGAATGGTCAGGAACAGCGCCAGCAGGCCGGCGATGCCGATGACGATGCCACGAAACAGCGTGTAGGAATTGACCGAGTCCTTGTAGGATTCAGGGTCCCACAGATAGACCTGCGGCAGCTTGGGCGAGGCGAGCTCGGCGATGAAGGTAATCACCGTTCCCGGGTTCAACGTCACCCGGAACACGTCGGCGTCGGGGCTGGTCTGACGGTCGAGCGCAAAGCCTTCGCTGGGCGTGATCGCAGCGATACGGGTCGAGCCGAGATCCGGCCAGAACAGGCCGGAATTCACCAGCCGGAAATGCGGTGCGACAATCAGCCTGTCGAGCTGCTGGTCGGTGGTATTAGCGAGCGCGAACACCGCCCAGTCACCGGTCGAGCGCGCATCATTTGCCTCGACCTCGATGCGCCGCACGATGCCGTCCGGGCCTGGCGCGGTCGACACCTGAAAATTCTCGCCCTGGTTCCGGTAGATCGAGACGGCCCCCGAAAGATCGAGCGCAACGTCGTCGCGGGCGATCTTGATCGGTTCTACGGCAAAGGCCGAGGATGCCGCGCAGAGCGTGACGATTGCCGCCAGCATAAAGGCAAGCAGCGACCCCTTGCGCAGAAAATTCGTCAAAATCAGTCCTTTGTTCCAACGCCCGGCGGATCGTCCGCGATTCGGGCGTATAGGTAATGGTCCTGCCAGATGCCGTTGATCCTGAGATAGGATCGTAGCAGTCCTTCGCGCCGGAATCCGGCTTTTTCAAGCACGCGGATCGACCGGGCGTTGTCGGGAATACAGGCAGCTTCGATCCGGTGCAATCGCAGCGTTTCGAAGGCGAAACGCGTCACCACTTTGACGGCATCGGTCATCAGGCCGCGTCCGCTGAAGCGCTCGCCGATCCAGTAGCCGATATGGCCGCTTTGGGCGACCCCGTGGCGGATATTGCCGAGGGTGATACCGCCGGCCAGCTTGCCGCTGCTTTTCTCGAAGATGAAGAAGGCGATCGCCGTCCCCTGCGCGTAGTCCTCGCGGTAGCGCCCGATACGATGCCGCCACGCCGTGCGGTCGAGTTCGTCAGGGGTCCATCGCGGCTCCCACGGCTCAAGAAAAGCGCGGCTTTCACTGCGCAGCACCGACCACTCGCGATAGTCGTTGGTCAGCGGTACGCGCAGCGTGACAAGCTCGCCCTTCAGTGCCGGCAGGTCGCGGCGAAAGAAAGGGAGCGCGAACACGACGCTCGAATAGGCTTAGACGGCAAGCTTACGGGCAGTGGTCTGCGTGCCCGAAAGCGAATCGAGGATGGCCTCATAGGGCGCGAGCGTACCCACCGGCCCGACGGCTGTAAGCGTCGGCTTGGTCGAAAAAAGCCGGGACGACAGATCCGTCAGCCGCTCGACAGTCAACGCCGCCAGCCGCTCCATCAGCTCTTCCTTGGCGATCGGCCTGCCGAACAGAAGCAACTGCCTGGCGATCTGCGAGGCGCGGCTGGCCGGGCTCTCGGCCGACATGATCAGCCCGGCGCGGTATTGGGCACGCGCCCGGTCAAGCTCCTCCTGCAGGATGTTTTCACCGGCCTTTTGCAGCTCGTCGATGATCACAGGCACCAGCTCGGCAATATCGCTTTGTCCGGTCGCCGCATGGACCCCGAAGACGCCCGTGTCGGAAAAACCCCAATGGAAGGCATAGACCGAATAGCACAGGCCACGTTTCTCGCGGACTTCCTGGAAAAGTCGCGACGACATGCCGCCGCCCAGGATCATCGACAGGACCTGGGAGGCATAGAAATCGCGGACGTGATAGGCGCGGCCCTCGAAACCCAGCACGATCTGGGCGTCCATCAGGTCGCGGTCCTCGCGAAAATCGCCGCCGACATACTGCGCATATTGCGGGATGGTGCCGTCGGCCTTGCCGCGGAAGCTGCCGAGACGCTTTTCGACCTCCCGCACGAAATCGTCGTGCTTGATATCGCCGGCCGCCACCATCACCATGTTCTCGGCGCCGTACTGTCGTTCGATGAAGTCGTGCAGCTGCTTCGAAGTGAAGGATTTGACGGTTTCCGGCGTGCCAAGAATCGAGCGGCCGATAGTCTGGTGGCGGAAGGCGGTCTCGGTAAAGTGATCGAAAACGACGTCGTCGGGCGTATCGTGCGCGGCGCCGATCTCCTGCAGAATCACATGCTGCTCTCGTTCCAACTCCTGCGGATCGAATTCGGATTCCTGCAGGATGTCGGAAAGGATATCGACGGCCAGCGGCACGTCGTCGCTCAGAACCCTTGCATAGTAGGAGGTCGTCTCGACGCTGGTGGCGGCATTGATCTCGCCGCCGACGTCCTCGATCTCCGAGGCGATCTCGAAGGCGCTTCGCCGCCTGGTGCCCTTGAAAGCCATGTGCTCGAGCAAGTGCGCCATTCCGTGCTCTTCGTCACGCTCGTTGCGTGCGCCCGACTTGACCCAGGCGCCAAGGGCAACAGATTCGAGGCTTGGAAGGGTTTCGGTGGCGACTGTCAGGCCGTTCGACAGACGGCTTACCTCAACACCCATATGGCAATTACTCCCTAACGCGCCGCCCGCGTGTGGCGGCCGAGATAATCTTCCACCATTTTCAGGTCGGATGGAAGTACCGTGTATTTTTCCTGGGCGCTCATCAACCCGCCTAGCCATGCAGGCAGGGCAGGCGACACGCCGCTGGCGGCTTCGACTGCGGCGGGAAACTTTGCCGGGTGCGCAGTGCCCAGCACCACCATCGGCACCTCACCCGCAGCCTTGCCGGCGGCCACATGCACGGCCGCGGCCGTATGCGGGTCGAGCAGATAGCCGCTCGCCGCAAGTGTGGTGCGGATGGTGGCGGCGACCTCGTCCATGGTGGCGCGGCCGGCGTCGAATTCGGAGCGGATCTTGGCGATTTCGCCGGCCTCGATGGTGAAGGCGCCGGACTGCTTGAGCCCGTTCATGTAGCGCCGTACGGTCGAGGCATCGCGGCCGGACGCTTCGAACAGCAAGCGTTCGAAGTTCGAAGACACCTGGATGTCCATCGAGGGCGACGTGGTCGAAAAGACCCCCTTCATGCGGTATTCGCCGGTCGCCAGCGTGCGTGCCAGAATATCGTTGTCGTTGGTGGCGATGATCAGCCGTTCGATCGGCAGCCCCATCTTCTTGGCGGCATAGCCGGCGAAGATGTCGCCGAAATTGCCGGTCGGCACGGTGAAGGAAACCGGCCTGTCGGGCGCGCCGAGCGACAGCGCGGAGGAGAAATAATAGACGATCTGGGCCATGATGCGGGCCCAGTTGATCGAGTTGACGCCGGACAGCGATACCCGGTCGCGAAAACCGTGGTCGTTGAACATGTCCTTTACCAGGCCCTGGCAGTCGTCGAAATTGCCTTCGATCGCCAACGCATGGACGTTTGCGGCGGTCGAGGTCGTCATCTGCCTCTGCTGTACCGGCGAGACGCGCCCGTGCGGGAAAAGCACGAAGATGTCGGTGCGGTTGCGCCCGGCAAAGGCATCGATGGCGGCCCCTCCGGTGTCGCCGGAGGTGGCACCGACAATGGTGGCGCGCTGGTCGCGCTCGGCCAGCACATGGTCCATCAGCCGCGCAAGAAGCTGCATCGCCACGTCCTTGAACGCGAGCGTCGGGCCGTGGAACAGCTCGAGCACGAAGCTGTTCGGCCTGGTCTGCACCAGCGGGCAGACGGCCTCATGGCGGAAGGTCGCATAGGCTTCGCGCACCAGCCGTTCGAACACCGGCGCCGCGATCTCGCCGCCGAGGAACGGCGACAGCACACGGATGGCAAGATCGGGATAGGCAAGGCCGCGCATGGCGCGGATCTCGGCTGCGGAAAAATGCGGCCAGGCGCTCGGCAGGTAGAGCCCGCCGTCGCGCGCCAGTCCGGCCAGCACCGCGTCGGAAAATCCAAGCGCGGGCGCTTCCCCGCGGGTACTCACATATTGCATCGTCACGTTTCCATTGCTGCCGGGAATTTTCGCCCGCCGCGAGGTGGTGGATTTCTGCGCAGGCTCAGTCGCATTTTTGCCGCGCGGTTGATATACGTCACCGGCTTTGCGAGAGGGAAGTGCAGTTCATGGCGTTTCATTCATTCAACGGTCGTTTTGTCGCGGGTCTGGCGCTCGCCGGCTTTATGCTTGCCGCCGCAGGTTGCCAATCGAGCGACAATGGAATTCTCGGCTTCGGCAAAAAGGATACGACACCGCCACCGCCACCCGATCCCAAGGTGCTTTCCAGCCAGCTGCAGGCCTATTGCCCGAAAGTGACGTTGCGTGACGGCACTGCCTTCTTCAATACCTACGCCAAGAGCGGTCCGAAGCCGAAGAAAAAAACCGATGTTGCCGCCGAGGAAGCCGCCCAGCCGGCAGCGGACGCGGCTGGCGCCGATCAGCCGGACGATTCCGCCAAGATCATCTATCAGGCTTCGATCACCGATGTGACCCGCGACTGCAGCCGCGCCAACGGCTCCTTGTCGATGAAGATAGCCGTCGCCGGCAAGGTCGTGCCTGGCCCGATGTTCACCCCCGGCACCATCACCATGCCGATCCGCATCGCGGTGATGCACGGCACCGAAGTTCTCTATTCGCAGCTTCACTCCTATCAGGTCCAGGTTACCGATCCTTCGAGTGCCACGCAGTTCGTCTTCACCGATTCCAACGTCGTCGTTCCGGAGCCGACGGCGAAGGACTACCAGGCATATGCCGGGTATGACGAGGGCGCTCCGAAAGTAGCGACAGACAAGCCGAGGAAGAAGAAAGCCGCCGCGACCAACTGAGCCGCTGCATTCGCGCCACGGCGGTTGGAGGCGGCCTCTCAGGCGTCCGCCGACCATTCCGACAGCGCGGCGATCACGCTTTTCAGTTCCGCCCAGCGGCGGATGACCGTTTCCGCGCCGGCCTCGGTCAGCGCATCGGCGTGGCCGGGATAGCTGTGCGCCGCGCCGGTGAAGCCGATGACGCGCATTCCCGCCGTCTTGGCGCCGGTGACGCCATGCACCGAATCCTCGATGACAAAGGTGTTCGCAGGATCGGCCTTGAGCTTTTCCGCGGCGAACCGAAACACGTCCGGCGCCGGCTTGGATTTCCCGGTCGGGGTTTCCAGCGAGGAAAAGATACGGCCGGCAAAGAACGGCAAAAGCTGCACCTTCTCCAGCATGAATTCGATTCGCTCCGAACGCGAATTCGAACAGACGCAGCGCGGCACTGCTACCGCGGCGACAGCCTCGTGCGCCCCGTCGATGGCACGCACGTCGCTGCGCAGCCGACGATCGACCAGCTGTTCCTCCTTGTCGATCAGCGAGGCCTGGAACGGGATCCGGGACTTTTCCTCGACCCGCATCATGATGTCCTTGAAAGTCAACCCGGCAACCTCGGAAATCTCCTCGGCCGATATCTCGTAGCCGGCCGAGGTCAACAGCTCGGCATCGATCCGCGCGGCGATGATTTCGGAATCGACGAGCACGCCGTCGCAATCGAAGATGACAAGGTCTGGCTGGGGCATGGTGATCCGGAAAGCGGGATGAGGGGAATGCCGAGGGCCCTTTGGTCCAAACGGCTCAGGCGGCGCGGCATACACCAACAGGCCGGGCTTCGCAAATTCGGCGGGCTGCTTCACTGAATATTTACGCTGATCGGTAACCATAACGGACAGTAAACAGTAACGCGTGCCTTGGGTGTCACAATGTCTGCCGTGCGTCTTCTCGACGAGCTTTCCGATGCTCCCCAGCAATCCGAGTGGCTGGATACGATCCTGAAGGGCGACTGCGTCGCCGCGCTCGAACGGCTGCCGGAAAAGTCGATCGACGTGATCTTCGCCGATCCGCCCTATAATTTGCAGCTCGATGGCGATCTGCACCGGCCCGACCAATCCAAGGTCGATGCCGTCGACGACCATTGGGACCAGTTCGACAGTTTTGAGGCCTACGACGCCTTCACCCGCGCCTGGCTGCTGGCGGCGCGCCGTGTGTTGAAGCCCAACGGCACGATCTGGGTTATCGGCTCCTACCACAATATTTTCAGGGTCGGGGCAAAGATGCAGGACCTGGGCTTCTGGATCCTCAACGACGTCGTCTGGCGCAAGACCAATCCAATGCCCAATTTCCGTGGCCGCCGTTTCCAGAACGCGCATGAGACGATGATCTGGGCATCGCGCGACCAGAAGGGCAAGGGCTACACTTTCAACTACGAGGCGCTGAAGGCATCGAACGACGACGTCCAGATGCGCTCGGACTGGCTGTTTCCGATCTGCACCGGCGGCGAGCGCCTGAAGAACGACAATGGTGACAAATTGCATCCGACGCAGAAGCCGGAAGCGTTGCTTGCCCGCGTCATGACGGCATCGACCAGGCCGGGCGACATCGTGCTCGACCCGTTCTTCGGTTCAGGAACCACCGGGGCTGTGGCCAAGCGGCTTGGCCGCCACTTCGTCGGCATCGAGCGCGAACAAACCTATATCGATGCCGCCATGGAACGTATCGATGCGGTCCGGCCGCTGGAAGGCGCCAATTTGACGGTACTGACCGGCAAGCGCGCTGAGCCGCGCGTCGCCTTCGTCACGCTTCTCGACAATGGCCTGGTGGCGCCAGGCGCCACGCTTTACGACGCCAAGAAGCGCTGGGCGGCAAAAGTGCGCGCCGACGGCACGCTGGCGATCGGCGACAGTGCCGGGTCGATCCACAAGATCGGCGCCGAGGTGCAGGGGCTGGACGCCTGCAACGGATGGACCTTCTGGCATTATGAGCGCAGCGGCGGCCTGACCCCGATCGACGAGCTTCGCCGCATTGCTCGGCTAGGCATGGAGCGGGCGGGCGCCTGACGGCTTCCGAGTTGCGACAGATCGGTTAATGCGAAGGCTCAACCAACTCCTGGAACCGATTCAAATCACACTTTGATCCCAAGGCGCTCAAGGTCCGCCCTGAGCGTCTTTGCATCGGTGAACAGCACCGACTGCCAGCCCGCCGCCTTGGCGCCGTCGACGTTCTTCTGGCTGTCGTCGATGAACAGCGTCGCTGACGGTTCGAGGCTGAACGCGGCGACGTGGTGGTCATAGATGGCGCGATCCGGCTTGATCTGGCGGATGTCGCCGGAAACGGTGACGCCGCGCGGCCGATTGAGGAAATCGAAGCGCTCGCGGGCCTCGGCGAGCGTATCCGCAGCGAAATTGGTGAGCATCGTCACGTCATGGCCGCTGTCGATCAGGCCGATCATGATGGCGACGCTGTCCTCATAGGCGTGAGGCACCATCTCGTGCCAGTGCCGGCGGAAATTGCGGATATTTTCGGCGTGCTCGGGATATTGCGCGATCGCCAGCGCTTCGGCCTCTTCCCAACTGCGGCCGCGATCCTGCTCGATGTTCCAATCATGCGTGCAGACATTGTCGAAGAACCATTTCCGTTCGTCGGGATCGGGGATCAAGCGACTGAAGGGCAGGTCCGGATCATAGTGGATCAGCACTTTGCCGATGTCGAAAACGATGTGGCGGATTTCAGTCATTCTTCTCTCTTTCAACGCGGCCGCTGCTTTTTCGTCGCGCCCGGCATCGCCGCTTCGATTACCTTTTTCATGACGCTCGGCAGCGCTTCCCCGGAAATTTCATGGGCCAGCGACCAGAAATGCCCGACCGGGGCGGCAACGTCGGTCTCCGCCTTGAACACGTCGAGTTCAAGCGCAAAATGGGTAAAGATATGGCCGATGCGTCCGGCCTGCTGCCAGTTGCCGGGGAGCGGGGCCGCCGCTTCCGTGGTGGCGCCGTCTATGCGCGCCGTCCAGCCGGTCGTCGGCACCTCAGTCATGCCGCCGAGCAGGCCTTTGTCCGCGCGCTTGCGCAGAAGGATGGCGCCGTCGCACCTGACGGCAACGAAGGCGGCACCGCGGCGTAAGGGTCTTTCGGCCTTGGGCAGGCGGACCGGAAAGCGTTCGGGGTCGCCCGAGATCGTGGCGCTGCAGTCCACGCGAACGGGGCACAGAATGCAGCGGGGCCGGCGCGGCGTGCAGATCGTCGCGCCCAGGTCCATCATCGCCTGCGCGAAGTCGCCGGGCCTTGTCAGGGGAACCATGCGTTCGACCTGGCCGCGTATCTCGCCCTTGGCTTCGCCCAGCGGCGTGGCGATCGAAAACAGCCGTGAGACGACCCGTTCGACATTGCCGTCGACGACCGCGGCTGGTCGGTCGAAGGCGATCGCTGCGATCGCCGCCGCCGTATAGGCGCCGATGCCGGGCAGTTCCTTCAAGCCGGACTCGCTGTCCGGAAAGCGGCCGCCTTGCCGCGCGACGAGATCGGCACAGGCTTTGAGGTTACGGGCGCGGGAATAATAGCCGAGCCCGGCCCAGGCCTTCATGACGTCTTGGGTCGGTGCCGCCGCCAGCGCCTGGACCGTTGGCCATTTCTGCATGAACGCCTGAAAATAGGATTTTACCGCCTCGACCGTGGTTTGCTGCAGCATCACCTCGGAAAGCCAGACCAGATAGGGATCGGGCCGCGCCCCGCCCGCCAGCGCGCGCGGCGAAACGCGCCAGGGCAGGTCGCGGTGATGCGCGTCGTACCAGGCAAGCAGCCGGGAGGCGATCTCGACATTGTCTCCGGATACGGCCTTGCGGGTCTGGTCGTGCAGTGCCATTGATCGAGGGTCGGCCCTAATCCATTGGTGCTGAAGCTGGAGAACGCACATGGCAGGGAAAAGGCCCTTCGGCAATCCCGTTCCGGTGAGCGATCTCGCAACCGAGATCCTCGACCCGGTGCTGCGCAAGCGGGCCGGTATGTCGATCGGACTGGTCCAGTCATGGGAAGAAATTGCCGGGCCGCGGCTTGCCGGCCGCTCGCGCCCGGAAAAGATCCAGTGGCCGCGCCGCATGCATGAGGACGATCCTTTCGAACCGGCGGTGCTGGTGATTGCCTGCGAGGGTGTAGCGGCACTGCATCTGCAGCACGAGACCGGCGAGATCATCAACCGGGTCAATGCCTTCCTCGGTTTCAATGCGATCGGCCGGATCAGGATCGTGCAGAAGCCGGTAATGGCGGGCAAGGACAAGCCGAAACCCAGTTTGCGGCCGCTGACTGCGGCCGAGAAAGCGAAGCTGTCGGGCACCGTTGGTTTGATCGAGGACGGCGGGCTGCGCGCCTCGCTGGAGCGGCTTGGCGCCACCATTCTCGGTCAAAAGAAACCGTGATCTCGCGCTATCGTGATGGTATGCCCGGATTTGGCGATTGGAATAGGGGCGGTAATGCCTTAATTCGCGCCAACTCTCGCTTTTTGTAGACTTTGCATTGCAAAATCCAACTATTGCCAGGTGATTCGTATGATCCGTTCCTTGTCCCGCAGAAACCTTTTGACTTCGCTGGCCGCAATACCAGCGGTGGCGCTGCTTGCCGCCTGCAGCGACTCGGGCGAGAAAGCCGAGGCGCAGGATGTGAAGCCTGCGGCTCCGGAACCTGCGAAGCCGGCCGCTCCGGCCGCCGCGGCGGCGCCGGAGGCTCAGGGCACGGTCGATATGGCGGCACTGCTGAAGCCCGGCGCATTGCCCGACATGCAGCTCGGCAAGCACGATGCAAAGGTCACTATCGTCGAATATGCATCGATGACCTGCCCGCATTGCGCGCATTTCGCCGAGACCACTTTTCCGGAGCTGAAGACGAAATATATCGACACCGGCAAGGCCCGTTACATACTGCGCGAGTTTCCGTTCGATCCCAGCGCCGAGGCCGGTTTCATGCTGGCGCGCTGCTCCAAGGACAACTATTTCCCGATGGTCGACGTACTGTTCAGGCAGCAGGCGAACTGGGTTGGTGTGAACAATACCAAGGACGCACTGCTGCAAATCGCCAAGCTTGCCGGTTTTACACAGGAGTCCTTCGAGGCCTGCTTGACGGACCAGAAACTTCTGGACGATGTGAGATCTGTCCAGAAGCGCGGCGCCGACGAATTCAAGGTCGATTCCACACCGACCTTTTTCATCAACGGAAAGACCTACAAAGGGGCGATGTCGATTGCGGAAATGTCGGCCATCATCGACCCTCTGCTCTGACGTTTCGGCAGCGCCGAAGCGGCGTAGCTTCGGCGTGCGCACTTCTTTGTCTTGCCGCGGGTTCTCCTTGCAAAACCGCGGCACAGTTTTGCGAAACTTGGCTATGGGCCGGCGCGAATGAAGTTCTCGCGCCTTCGCCTCCTCGGCTTCAAATCCTTCGTCGAACCCGGCGAGTTCGTCATCGAACGCGGTCTGACCGGCATCGTCGGGCCGAACGGCTGCGGCAAGTCGAACCTGGTCGAGGCGCTGCGCTGGGTCATGGGCGAAAGCTCCTACAAGAACATGCGTGCGTCCGGCATGGACGACGTCATCTTTTCCGGCTCGGGAACGCGTCCGGCCCGCAACACCGCCGAAGTCACGCTGTTCCTCGACAATAGCGACCGCACCGCGCCGTCCGCCTTCAACGACGCCGACGAATTGCAGGTCTCGCGCCGCATCGAGCGCGAGGCCGGCTCGCTCTACCGCATCAACGGCAAGGAGGCTCGCGCCAAGGACGTTCAGCTGCTGTTCGCTGACCAGTCGACCGGCGCCCGCTCGCCCTCGATGGTCGGCCAGGGCCGCATCGGCGAGCTGATCCAGGCAAAGCCGCAGGCGCGCCGCGCGCTGCTGGAGGAGGCGGCCGGCATTTCCGGCTTGCACACACGGCGCCACGAAGCCGAGCTGCGGCTGAAGGCGGCGGAACAGAACCTCGAAAGGCTGGACGACGTCGTCGGCGAGCTGGAGGGTCAGATCGAAAGCCTGAAACGCCAGGCCCGCCAGGCCTCGCGCTTCAAGAACCTGTCGGCCGACATCCGCAAGGCCGAAGCGACGCTGCTGCATCTGCGCTGGACGCTGGCCAAGACGCAGGAAGGCGAAGCGCGTTCGGCGCTGGCGATTGCCACCGCGCTGGTCGGCGACCGTGCCGCCGCCCAGATGGCTGCCGCCAGGGAACAAGGCATCAACGCCCACCGGCTGCCGGACCTGCGCGATGCGGAAGCCGCTGCCGCCGCCGCCTTCCAGCGTCTATCGATCGCCAAGGCGCAGATCGAGGAAGAGGCAGGCCGCATCCGCGCCCGCCAGGCTGAGCTCGACCGCCGACTGCAACAGCTCGATGGCGACCTTGCCCGCGAGGAGCGCATGGTCCGCGACAATGCGGATATCCTCGAACGCCTCGCCGCCGAAGAAGCCGCGCTCAACGCCGAAAACGCCGGCGCCGCCGAGCGCGAGGCCAGCACCCGCGCGGCTTTCGAGCAGGCGGCATCGACGCTTGCCTCGAGCGAGGCCAGGCTCGCCGCGCTGACCGCCGAACGGGCGGAGGCTGCCGCCTCGCGCAACCAGATCGAACGGACGCTGCGCGACACCGCTGAGCGCCGCGACCGCTTTGCCCGCCAGCTTGCCGATGTCGACCGCGAACTGTCGGAGATCGTCTCCAGAGTCGCCGGCCTGCCCGATCCCGCCGGGAAGCGGCTGCTGGTCGATCAGGCGCTGGCGCTGCTCGAAGAGGCTGAGGCAGCCGCCATTGCCGCCGAACAGGCGGTCGCCGAGGCGCGTGCAGGCGAAAGTGCTGGCCGCCCACCGGTTCAGGACGCAAAGGCCGAGCTGGCGCGGATCGAAACCGAGGCCCGCACGCTGGCCAAGATCCTCAACGCCGCCAGCGGCGATCTATTTCCCTCGGTGCTGGAGCAGATCAGCGTCGAGCGCGGCTACGAGACGGCGCTGGGTGCCGCGCTTGGCGAAGATCTCGACGTGCCGCTCGACCGCAGTGCGCCGGTACATTGGGGCCAGAGCGAAATCCAGCCTGCCGACGCCGCATTGCCCGAAGGCATAAGGAGCCTCGCCAGCGTTGTGCGTGCGCCGGCACAGCTGGCCCGCAGGCTGGCCCAGATCGGCATTGTCGAAGCCGCCGACGGAAGACGGCTGCAGACGCTGCTTGCTCCCGGTCAACGGCTAGTCAGCCGCGAAGGCGCGCTCTGGCGTTGGGACGGCTTCACCGCCAGCGCCGATGCCCCGACCGCCGCCGCGCAGCGGCTGGCGCAGAAAAACCGGCTGGCCGAGCTCGATGCCGAAGCAGTCCATGCCACGCGCACCCTGCGCGAAGCTGAACAAGCCCTTGCCCAGGCCGAACAGGCGCTTGCCCAGGCGAGCGAGGCCGAACGCAACGCCCGACAGGCCGGGCGCGACGCCCAGCACGGGCTCGACGCTGCCCGCAATACGCTGGCCGAGGCCGAAAAAGCCGGCGGCGAGCTGTCGAGCCGGCGTGCAGCACTTGACGAGGCGCGCGCACGCATTGTCGACAGCCATGAGGAAACGGCGGCGGCATTCGTCGAGGCGGAAATGCTGCTGCAGGACGCGCCCGATCTCGGCGACCTGCAGTTGCAGCTCGAGCAGTCGGCGGCCAACGTCGCCCGCGACCGCGCCGCCCTTGCCGATGCGCGTGCCGTTCACGAGGGCCTGAGGCGGGAAGCCGAGGCACGTGCGCGTCGGCTCGATGCCATCTGCGCGGAACGGCGCAACTGGGTGGAGCGCGCCGAAAACGCCTCGACACAGATCGCGGCGCTCGGCGAACGCAAGGCAGAGGCCGAGGCCGAGCGCGAGCAACTGGCCGACGCCCCCGACGAGATCGACGCCAAGCGGCGCGCCCTGCTGTCGCAACTCGCCGAGGCCGAAAGCCTGCGCAAGGCAGCGGGCGACCGCTTGCAGGAAGCGGAGAACCGGCAGTCCGAGCTGGACAAGGCTGCGACTGCTGCCATCCAGTCGCTGGCCGAGGCGCGCGAATCCCGCGTTCGCGCCGAAGAGCGGCTGACCGCCGCCGACGAGCGTCGGCTGGAAGTCGAGGCGCGCATCCAGGAAACGCTGAACACGCCGCCGCATCTGGTGATCCGCCACACCGGCCTCGAACCCGACAGCCCGATGCCCGAAATGGCCGAGATCGAGCGTCAGCTCGACCGGCTGAAGGTCGAACGCGAACGGCTCGGTGCCGTCAATCTGCGCGCCGAGGAAGAGCAGAAGGAATTGTCGGACCGGCTGGAGGCCATCGTTTCAGAGCGCGACGACATCATCGAGGCGATCCGCAAGCTGCGGCAGGCGATCCACAGCCTGAACCGTGAAGGCCGCGAGCGGCTGCTCGCTGCCTTCGAGGTGGTCAACGGCCATTTTCAACGGCTGTTTTCGCACCTGTTCGGCGGCGGCACCGCCGAGCTGCAACTGATCGAGTCCGACGATCCGCTCGAAGCGGGGCTCGAGATCCTGGCGCGACCGCCCGGCAAGAAGCCGCAGACGATGACGCTGCTGTCCGGCGGCGAGCAGGCGTTGACGGCGATGTCGCTGATCTTCGCCGTGTTCCTGACCAACCCGGCGCCGATCTGCGTGCTCGACGAAGTCGACGCGCCGCTCGATGACCACAATGTCGAGCGTTTCTGCAATCTGATGGACGAAATGGCCGCAACCACCGAAACGCGCTTCGTCATCATCACACACAACCCGATCACCATGGCGCGCATGGACCGGCTGTTTGGGGTGACCATGGCCGAGCAAGGCGTCAGCCAACTGGTGTCGGTAGACCTGCAGGCGGCCGAAGCCATGCGCGAGGCAAGCTGACGCATCAGCTTAATGGTGGTCTCCACCTCGGCTTTCGACTATAGCACGAGAAAATGGGCCGGATCTGCCGCTCCAGATACCGGCCCGGCTATGCGCGTGGAGAAGCTTGTTGCCTATACTTGTCACCGGAGCCGCGGGGTTCATTGGCAGCCACGTTTGCCACCATCTGCTCGACCGGGGAGAAGCGGTCGTCGGCGTCGACAACATGAACGATTATTACGACCTGGCGCTCAAAAAGGGGCGGCTTGCCCGCCTTCTGCCCCACAAGGATTTTTCATTCCACCAGATCGATATTGCCGAACAGGGCACGCTTGCAGCCGCTTTGGCCGGGCAAGGCATCGTTAGGATCGTGCACCTTGCAGCGCAGGCAGGCGTGCGCCACTCACTCGACAATCCGCGGCTCTATATCCGCTCCAATGTCATGGGCCACCTCGAAGTGCTCGAATTCTGTCGCGCCGAACCGGCATTCGAGCATCTGGTCTATGCCTCGTCGAGCTCGGTGTATGGCGGCAACCGCAGCGTGCCGTTCAGCGAAGCCGATCAGGTCGACAAGCCCGTTTCGCTTTACGCTGCCACCAAGAAAACCGATGAGTTGATGAGCCACACCTACGCCCATCTGTTCGGCATACCGCAGACCGGCCTGCGGTTTTTCACGGTCTACGGTCCCTGGGGCCGTCCCGACATGGCCTATTGGATGTTCACCCAGGCGATGCTCGAGGGCAAGCCGATCCGGGTCTTCAACAATGGCGAAATGTGGCGCGATTTCACCTACATAGACGATGTTGTGAAGGCGGTTGTCGCCGTGCTCGACAAGTCGCCGGCGGCTGACGTTCCGCCGAACAGGCTCTACAATGTCGGCAACAACCGGCCGGTGCGCCTGGGCGACTTCATCGACATTCTGGAAAGGCTGCTCGAGGTCAAGGCAATCCGCCACAACGAGCCGATGCAGTCGAGCGACGTCGAGAAGACTTACGCCGACATGACCGCGCTGGAGCGGGATTTCGGCTTCAGGCCTAGCGTTTCGATAAAGGACGGGCTGAAGAAGTTTGTTGACTGGTACCGGCCGTACTCGAAGCAGTGATTTGCATCGCTCGCCGTGACGCCTTCAAGCGTGACACCTGGAGTGGGGCGCAAGTCGGTCCGCAAAAGCATCGTTTTGTCCTAACATCCTGTTAACCACATGCTTGCTGAAAAGTATCCGATTAACCTTTGAGGCGCTTATGACCGCTATGTTTCGTGGCTTGCTGTTCAGTATGAGCTGTGTGGATGTGCGGATTCGGGGGCTATTTCGGTTCAGTCCGGGATGCGGAAGCTTTGCTTGCGCGCATGACGTCTGCGATCGCCCATCGCGGGCCGGATGAACAAGGGAAATTCGTAGCGCCCGAGGCTGGGCTTGGGCATGCGCGGCTGTCGGTGATTGGAATTGGTGATGGCCAGCAGCCGATGTCCGACGAAACCGGCAATTTGACGATTGCGTTCAACGGCGAGATCTTCAACTACGTGGAATTGCGCGAAGGGCTGCTGGCCAAGGGCCGACGCTTCCGCACATCGAGCGATACCGAAGTTCTCCTGCAGCTGTATGACGAGATGGGCGAAGACTGCCTGTCGCTCCTGAACGGTGATTTCGCCTTCGCGATTTGGGATAACCGGCGGCGGCGGATGGTGCTTGCAAGAGACCGCATGGGTGTTCGGCCGCTGTTCTACACCAGCAAGGACGGGGTGCTCTACTTTGCGTCGGAGATAAAGGCCCTGCTGAAGGTACCCGGCGTCTCGGCCGAAATCGATCCGATTGCACTCGACCAGATCTTTACGCTGTGGGCGCCGATCGCTCCACGCACGGCTTTCCGCAACATCCACGAGCTGGAGCCGGCAAGCGTGATGATCGCGACACAGGGGCAAGTCACGGTCAAACCATATTGGCACCTAGACTACCCGTATCCGGATACGCCATCGAAGATCACCAATGAGGACGACGCGGCCGAGGAACTGCAGGCCCTGTTGACCGACGCGGTGAGGCTTCGCATGCGCGCCGACGTGCCGGTCGGTTCTTACCTTTCGGGCGGGCTCGATTCATCCCTCGTTTCGGCACTCGCGGCCGGCATGACTCCTCTTAAGCTGCAGACATTTTCCGTGACGTTCGACAGCGCCGAGCATGACGAAAGCGCCTTCCAGACCGAAATGGCGTCGGCAATTAGCACGCAGCATCGAACCATCGCCTGCCGTGCCGGCGATATCGCCGGTGTGTTTCCCGAAGTCATCCGCTTTACCGAGCGGCCGATCATCCGCACCGCCCCGGCCCCCCTCTATCAATTGTCTGGCCTCGTTCGCCAGGCCGGTTTGAAAGTGGTGCTGACAGGCGAAGGCGCCGACGAGGTGTTTGCCGGTTATGATGTCTTCAAGGAAGCGCGGGTTCGCCGTTTCTGCGCGCGACAGCCGGCATCGCGCATAAGGCCACAACTGTTCCGCAAGCTTTATCCCTATCTGCCGGGCCTGCAACAGCAGTCCGTGGAGTACCTGGCTGCGTTCTTCGGAACCGGCAGCTCTGCCCTGGACGATCCGCTGTTCTCGCATCGGCCGCGTTTCAAGACCACATCAGCGGCGAAGATGTTCTTTTCCGGTGACCTGCGCGCGACATTGAAGGGGTATGACGCAGCCGAGGACCTGGCCAGCCGGTTGCCTGAGGCATTTTCCCGGTGGCATCCGCTGCATCAGGCGCAATATCTCGAAACCCGCTTTCTCCTGCCGGGCTACATCCTCTCCAGCCAGGGCGATCGCATGGCCATGGCGCACGGTATCGAAGGGCGTTTCCCCTTCCTTGACCATCGCTTGGTAGAGTTTGCGGCCAGACTTCCGCCGGAGATGAAGCTGAAGGGACTGGTGGAAAAACACATATTGCGCAAAGCTGCCAAGCACCTGCTTCCGACGGCCATCCGCGAGCGCACCAAACAGCCTTACCGGGCACCGGAAGCCCGCTCCTTCGTTGGAGCGGGAGAACTGGACTACGTACGCGATTCACTGAGCGAGGCGAGCATCGCCGCCGGAGGACTATTCAACGCCAAGGCGGTGGCGAACCTGCACGAGAAATGCCGCTTGCAGCCAGCTTCCGGATTCCGCGACAATGCGGCTTTCGTCGGCATTTTGTCGACGCAACTGTGGCAGAAGATTTTCACCGGCGAAAAGGTCGGTGCAGCACGAGCGGCCTGAGAAATCGAGGGAATGAAAAATCATGATAGCAATCAAGGACAAGGTCAAAACCTTTATCGTCGACAACTTCCTGTTCGGGGACACGTCCTACGAGCTTGCAGACTCCGCATCACTGATCGAGAACGGCATCATCGACTCGACGGCCGTGTTGGAGCTCGTGGCATTCATAGAGGATGATTTCGGCATAGCGATGGTCGATGCCGACATCGTACCGGCCAATCTGGATTCGATTGACCGCATCTCAGCCTTCATCAAGGCAAAGGCAGAAGCGCTGGCAGCGTAGGCGCCATCGGCGAGGAGCGTCCGTGCGGATCGAACATTTTCTGACGGCGAAGGCCGCTGCCCATCCAGCCAAAACGGCATTGATCACCGAGCACAAAAGGCTGTGCTATGAAGAGCTGGACGATCTTTCGAGCCGTCTGGCCGCCGCCCTTTTCATGAATGGCGTCAGTCGCGACGACCGGGTCCTGATCTTCATGGACAATTGCTGGGAGGCTGCGGTTTCGATTTTCGCAGTTCTTAAAGCAGGCGCGACTTTCAGTCCGATCAATGCATCCACCAAGGCCGAAAAGCTGGCCTACATCATCGCCGATTGCGACGCAGCTGCGATCCTCACGCAAGCAAAACTGATGCCCGTGGTCGCCGATGCGTGCGGATCGTCCGGCAAGACCGGCATCTTCGTGGCCTCCACCGTTGGTGCCGATAACCAATGCCCGGCAGGGGCCACATCCCTGGCGGATTGCTTGACGCTCCAAGCCAGGGAGATTGACCACCGCGGCGTTGACGTCGATCTTGCGATGTTGATCTACACCTCGGGCTCGACCGGCCGGCCCAAGGGCGTGATGATGACGCACCGCAATTGCGACGCGGCGGCGGGCTCCATCATCACTTATCTGCGCAACTCCCCAGACGACATCATCTTGAATGTTCTGCCCCTCGCTTTCGACTACGGCCTCTATCAATTGCTGATGACCGTCAGGCTCGGCGCCACGCTCGTGCTCGAGAAGTCCTTCGCTTTTCCCCAGGCGGTCTTTGAACGCATCCGCCAGGAAGGCGTCACCGGGCTTCCGCTCGTGCCCACGATGGCAGCGATGATCCTGCAGATGAGGGACCTGGCGCCGGGCTTCCTGCCCAGCCTTCGCTATATTTCCAACACGGCGGCTGCCTTGCCGCCGCCTCACATAGAACGCCTTCGGTTCCTTTTCCCCGGTGTCAGGCTCTATTCGATGTATGGCCTGACGGAATGCAAGCGCTGCACCTATCTGCCGCCCGAGGAGCTCGACCGCCGGCCGGGCTCGGTCGGAATAGCCATTCCGAACACCGAAGCCTTTGTCGTCAACGACGAGGGGCAACGGGTGCCGCCGGGCGTAGCAGGTGAGCTGGTCATTCGCGGGCCGCACGTCATGCAGGGTTATTGGCGAAACGAAGCTGCGACGGCACGAGCCTTGCGCCCGGGTCCGAACCCTTGGGAGAAGGTTCTCTACACCGGCGATCTGTTCAGGGCCGATGAGGAAGGCTTTCTTTATTTCGTCGGCCGCAAGGACGACATCATAAAGTCGCGGGGAGAGAAGGTGGCGCCCAAGGAAGTGGAAGCCGTGCTTCATGCTCATCCGGGCATCGCGGAAGCGGTGGTTGTCGGTGTGCCGGATCCCGTGCTCGGGCATGCGATCGGCGCAGTTATCGTACGGTCCGACCCAGCGCTTAGCGAAAAGGATATCATACGCCACTGTGCACGCCACCTTGAGGACTTCATGGTCCCCAAGGTCATCGAGTTCCGCCGCGAGCTGCCGAAGACCGATACCGGCAAGGTCAGCCGTCGGCTTGCGGCAGAAACCATGGAGGCCGCGCAATGAATGTTCGCCCGACCGAGGATGCGCGGACCTTTCTGGCGCAGGCTCTGGCAATCGACCTGATCACCGAAACGGACCGTATCGTAACGGCCTTGCGCCAGCAGTTGCGCGGGCTTCGCAAGCGGGGCCTTGTGCTCGGTCTTTCGGGTGGGATCGATTCGAGCGTGTCGGTCGCGTTGGCGGCACGAGCCGTCGGCCCCAAGAATGTGCTTTGCCTGTTCATGCCGGAAAGCGATTCCGATCCTGAAAGCCTGCGGCTCGGCCGTCTCGTCGCCGAAACTTTTGGTATCGAGGCTGTGACGGAGGATATCGGGCCGGCCTTGCGCGCGATGGGCTGCTACCAGCGCCGCGACGCCTTCATCCGCGAATTGGTCCCGGGATACGGCGAAGGCTGGGCCTCGAAGATCGTGATCGCGAACGCGCTCGAGGGCCAAGGCTATAATATCTCGTCGCTGGTGGTGCAGGATCCCGAAGGCAAGCAGACGAAACTGAGAATGCCGCTGCCTGTCTATCTCGGCGTCGTCGCCGCTACCAATATGAAGCAGCGCACCCGCAAGCAGATCGAATACTATCATGCCGATCGCTTGAACTTCGCCGTCCTTGGAACGCCGAACCGGCTGGAATACGATCAGGGTTTCTTCGTGAAGAACGGTGACGGCGCCGCGGACGTCAAGCCGATTGCCCACCTCTATAAAACGCAGGTCTATGCGCTGGCGGCTCATCTCGGTGTTCCGGAAGAAATCCGGAACCGGCCGCCGACCACCGATACCTACTCGCTGGCGCAGACCCAGGAGGAGTTCTACTTCTCGCTTCCCTATGACCGTATGGATCTTTGCCTTTACGGTCTCAACAACGGCATGGCGGCCGAAGTGGTGGGGCAGGCGGCGGGGTTGGCCGCTACACAAGTGGAACGCGTCTGGGCCGATGTCATCGCCAAACGCAAGGCGACACGTTATCTGCACATGCGTCCGCAACTCGTCGAGGAAGTCGAAGAACTCGGTACCTGACCTGCTTCGAGACCGCCACGTCCCAAAAAGCGCCTTAGGGTCAAAACTCAATCAGCAGGCTGCCGCCAATGGCCGAGATGGGCGGGAAGTTGCCGTTCGTCTCATCTGCCAGACGAGCACGTTGCGCCGGAGCGGAAGCTTAGCAGGGGTCACGCCAGCGCCCAGTTAGCGCTACGAAGCAGACCTTCAGCCTGTGCCGGAAGCGGGGCCCGGCTTACCAAGTGGCATATCCAGGAAGCGGGTCCCCCTCCTCAGCTAGGCACCGTTTTCGGCTCTACGCTATACCTGCGCGACGAGCCCCTTCCTTAATCGCAGCGAGGGCCAGAGGATTGGTGACGGGATAGGTTCGGATGAAGTTCTCGACGGTGAACCTTGGAAACTCGACGGCAATCCGCCTGGCGATCGACTGCGCCTGCGCCGGCTCTTCGAGCAGCGCGTGACACAGGGCACGGAACATCAGAGTGACGGGAATATCCGGCGGACTTTGGCGCAGCGACGACAGACTGTCGGCATAGCGACCGGCGACGAACCGCGCCCGGGCGAGCTGCGCGGAGTACCAACTCGGAGCCTGCGGATTGAGGCGAAGCGCCCGTTCGGCAAGAGCACAGCCTTCTTCCGGATTTCCACACACGAGAGCTCGGCTTGAGGCAAGCATCGACAGCACATCGGCGTCATTGGGTGCCAGGGCCAGCGCCCGGTCGTATTCCTCTGCGGCCCCGCTGATATCGCCGTCAATGGCGCGGAGAGCGCCCATGTAAAGGCGCGTCATCGGATCGGCAGGGTCGAGCGCCAGAGCCTTTTCCACGCATTCTCGCCAGCGCTCGACCGAAGCGGCTGAATCTGGCGTGAAGGCATTGAAGGCATCGACCGCATGTGCCAATCCCAACGTCATCCAGGCCCGCGCGAAGCCGGGGTCGAGTTCCACGGCGCGGGACAGCATGCGCATGGCTTCTGCCCTCGCATCGGTCGTGAATCTGTCGTGCAGTTCCACCCCGAGTAGATAGCAGTCGTAAGCACCCAGGCTCGAGGGAGGCTTCCGCCGAGCCACCTCGCGCCCGAGATTGGCGAGCTTGCCGAAAGTGCCTGCCAGGGCATTGATGACGTTCTGTGTGATGCTGTCCTGCATGAGAAAAAAATCATCGGTCGACTCGTCGAACCGCGCCGACCAGAGGTTGGCTCCGGTCCGGGTGTCGACCAGCTGCACCGCGACGCGGACACGCCGCCCGATCGCCTGGAGGGTACCTTCCAGCAGGTAATCGGCGTTCAGTTCCCGTCCAACCGAGCGTGTGTCGCTCGCCCGTCCCCGATAGGACTGCATGGTCTGGCGCGAAATGACCGCAAGGTCGGGATAGCGCGCTAGGTCGCCGATCATGTCGGCCGACAGGCCGTCTGCCAGCCGCGTCCAGCCGTCGTCGGCGCTCAGGTTTTCGAACGGCAAAACCGCAATTACCGGCGGCTTACTGTCGTCGCCGGAAGAAAGGCCTGGTTTGGCACCGACGATCTTGCCCGCAGTAGCGGGGTCGATCAAGACACGGTACACGCGAACCGGTTCGGCGATACTTTTCATTTTCTGCACGCCGAGTGAGGCAAAGCCGATCGGCACCTTTCCCCTCACATGGTCGCAGGCGGTGGCGGAAATCGCGATTCCTCCAGGTTCCGCCAGCCCTTGCAGCCGATCGGCGATGTTCACCGCATCGCCGTGGATGTCGTCACCCTCAACGATAACATCGCCCAGATTGATGCCGATGCGGAAATCAAGCCGCCGTTCTGGCTGCGTGAGAACGTTCACCTCCGCCTTCTGTTGCTGGATTTCGACGGCGCAGCGTAGGGCGTCGACCACACTGTGGAACTCCACCAGCATCCCATCTCCCATGGTTTTCACCAGTCGACCATGGTGCGCAGCGATCCTTGGCTCGAATACTTCGTTCAGGTCGGTTCGGAAAAGCGCACGCGTACCCTCGTCGTCGATCTGGCTCAAGCGGCCATAGCCGACGACATCGGCAATCAGGACGGCTGCGAGATGACGTTCCATCCCCCAATCCTTCGCGGATTGTTACCCGCTTTCCAAGCTTACAGCAGGTCGCAGGTTGATGCCATTGCCGCCGCCCCTGAAAGACAGCTTTTCGGGTCTGTGTACCTTGCTGCATGAGAGCCCGAATGTCGGACAAGGGTCAGATCGCGTCATGCGACGCTCCCAACTGGATGACGGCAAAGGGTCGAACTCGGTCGTTCAGAGTGATTGGGTTTTGACCCAAGCATTTTGCAGCCAAGTGGAAACGCGCCTAAAATAAATAGATAGAGCGGGATGCTCGGTTCAACTTGAAAGCATCCCGCCTCAGCTGAAGCGGCTACCGATCAGCCGGCTCCACTGCTCGCCCGCAAGCCCATTCAGGAAGACTTGCGAGTTCTTCATGGCGCCCAACAGCTCTGGATCACGTGAATGTACCACCGTTGAGGCAACGGTCAGGAAAGCAATGCGTCGTCCAAGCATCGCCTCCAGAAGTGCAGGTTGAATACGTCCGCGCAGGCCGCTGACGCCGCGCGCGGCGGCGTGATCGATCAGGCAGTCAATCACCGGGCCCGCCTGGCCGGGGAGGGCGAAGATCTGCAGCACGCGACCAATTTCATACTTTCGTGCGTAATAGGCGAAAGCGCCGACATTGGTGCCGACTGGCGATGTCACGCAAACGTACACAAGCTCGCCCAGATCCGGCTTTTGTGCGGCATCGGTCAGGATGTGGTCGAGTTGGTCTCCCGTCCATTCCGGGCGCAGGCCGAATTGAGCGGTAAACGGTTCGATGAGCTTGGCAAATGCGTGGCTGTCGATTTCGGATGTACGAAATGCTCCGTGGCCTGCCCCGTCCACCGCCACACCCGACCAACGTCGTTCGCTGGACGTCATCCTTCTGCAGTAAAATCGGTCGACTGTACGCGCCAGCGGACTGAGCATTCGCGCAAGCGCCATGCGATTGGCGGAAAGGCTGAGCATGAAGGCCGCGGGGCGCATCACGCGGACCCAGTCAAGGCTGTATTGCGGCAGGACCACGCCGCGCAGCCGGGTCCACAATTTCACGGAAATATCGTTGGCCGTCTCGCTGAAGGAGATGTCCTGCGGACCATCCAGGTAAGCTTTCAGCAAGCGGGCGCCGGCCAGCGGGTCGTGCTCATGGTCCTCGACCATGAGCGAGCTACAGATGGCCGCGCGTAGTTGTCGGCCGTTGAACGTCATCGGCAGGACGTGGACGCCGACAAATCCGGAGACGCGACCGGCGTCGTTGACATGGACAAGCGACCGGAGGTTGTCTGCGCAACCGGGCGCATCCAGATAAAACCGTTTCATGTATTCCACGAGAGAGGCCGGCGCTTCGGTCCTCTCCTTCAACAGCACGCGCTGAAACATGTTCGCAACTGCCGGGAGGTCGGCGCCTTGCAAGGCGCGAATGACGCTCAAGCCCGGCTCCCGCCACCAAAGTCCCATCCACCGAGCTTCCGGGCCAAGGCGACGCGAGGCACGAGAACATCGGGCGCGCGTTCCAACTCGACGCCCATGAAGCCGTGCAACCTCGGCCAGTTGCGATCGCCCCGGTGACCGAACGGAGTGCTGAATTGCTGCGGCAAGGTGGAACCCTTTGCTTGACCGACGAAAAACCGGCGTCATTGCTGCTAGCAGATTCAGGTAAACCGATATTAAAGTCGTTGCTTTGAATGGTAGCGAACCGGGTTTGTCCGGCCCCATACCTGGACATCAGCAATTTTGGTTCCTGGCGGACTCTACACGACCAGCGGCATGAGTTGCGTGCTCCGCGCCGAACCGTTTCGGCTGGCCAAAGTTTCGCGTGGCGGCTCTTGACTGGGAGCGCGGGCGTAATACGGTGAGGACAAATACCGGCTCTGACCGCCGGGCGGCAAGAATGCCTCGTATGCTCTCGCCTGGCGGCGGTGGCTGCGGGGCATTGTCATTTTGAGGCATTGCTTGAAACGGCATATCGAGATCGGCATTCTCTATTCGCGGTCCGGCAACTACCGGCTGGTGTCCGAATCCTGCCGTGCGGGTGCGATGAACGCCATCGCCGACGTCAACGCCGATCCCGCTATCCCATTCGAATTCATCCCGATCGAGCGCGACCCGCAGGGCAACATCGATCGCTATGCAAGCGGCTGCGCGGACATCCTCGCCAACAGCGGCGCGCGTCACATCGTTGGCTGCGTCACCTCGTGGAGCCGCAAGGAGGTCATTCCAATCCTGGAGAGGGCAGGCAGCACGCTGTGGTACGCCTGCCCGTACGAGGGCTTCGAAGCCAACGAGCATGTCGTCTACACACACGCCTGCCCCAATCAGCATCTCGTACCGCTGCTTGCCTATGTCGTGCCTCGTTTCGGCGCCGACGGCTTCCTGCTCGGTTCCAACTACATCTGGGGTTGGGAGACCAACCGCGTGGCGCGCGACCTGATTGCGGACGCTGGCGGCAAGGTGCTGGGCGAACGTTATCTGCCGCTCGGCGAGGTCGATGTTGCGCGGCTGATCGCGGAGATACAGGCGACGAGACCTGATTTCATTCTGAACAATCTCATCGGCCCTTCTTCTTATGCCTTCATCGCTGCCTATGCGGAGCTTGGCCGGCGCGACCCGCATTTCAGGCCGGAGCGTTGCCCGATCCTGTCCTGCAATCTCACGGAATGCGAATTGCCGGCACTCAACGGGGCAGGCGATGGCCACCTTTCCGTTGGGCCCTATTTTCACGACATCTCGGGGGCGGATCGCGGTGCGGCTCCAGTGCCGTCCGTCATGCCGGCCTCATCCTTCGAGGCGGCGGCTTATGCCTCGGTGCGCATGCTCGCCGAGATCCTCACCCGCAACCCCGGTGCACAATGGACGGACCTTCCCAAGTTCTTTACCGAAACATCATTTCGAACGCCACTGGGCGACATCGCCATCGACCCGCAAACCCAGCATGCTACCTTGCCGGTGCTAATCGGACGTATCGATGGAACATCGTTCAAAACGGTCACGCTGACGAAGGGCGTGGCACCCGATCCCTACCTTTCCCGCTATGACCGGACGGAGACGTTCGGGCGGCCACGCCTGCGGGTGGTGTCGTGAGCAAGATGGCGCGTATCCCGAACCTTGGAGGCGCCAGGGCTTTTGTCCTGCATCGTCCACATCCGACCGTGCAGGCGATCACAAGGCAATTGTCGGCCATCGGCCTTGAGGCGATTGGCTTCTGGCCGGAACTGCCGGCCGAAGCCTTGGCGGCGGACTTCGTCTTCTTCGACGTCGATCTCGGCTTTGACGAGCAATTTCCGTGGAAGCCGGGCGAGGCACCGATGCCGCTGATAGCACTGATCGGCTCCGAGGCGCCGGGGCGCGTCGAATGGGCATTGTCGCACAAGGCCGATGCGCAGTTGCTGAAACCGGTCGGCAATGCCGGCGTCTATAGCGCGCTTTTGATCGCAAGGCAGAGTTTCGAGGCGCGCAAGCTTCTGGCCAGCGAGATTGCCTCGCTTCGTCAGCGGGTCGCGGAGCGCCAGACCATCGTACGCGCGGTGGAGGTCTTGTCGAAGGGCGCCGAGGACGGCCGTGCCTATGCGCAGCTCCGCTCGCTGGCGATGAGCTGGCAAATCAGTGTCGAGGAAGCCGCGCGCAGGATCGTGGCGATGACACAAGAAGAAGGCGACGATGACCAATCCGATCGCGCCTGAGCTTTCGGCCGCCGGGCGTATGCCAGCCAAGCCTCGCGCCGGCGTCTGGCGACGTCTGCTAAAACGGCCTCTCGCTTTGCTCGGCCTCGGGATTATTGCCGTTGTCTTGGCCGGCGCCATTCTTGCACCGTGGCTGACAGGCTACGATCCAAACGAGCAGATGTTCGACGGGCTCACGCTTGAAGGCGCGCCACTGCCGCCGGGGGCCCAATTCTGGCTGGGCACCGACCTGCTTGGCCGCGACCTGCTGACCCGTCTCCTTTTCGGCGCGCGCACGTCGCTGATCATCGGCATCGTCGCCAATGGCGTGGCGCTTCTGATCGGCACGTTGGTCGGCATCACGGCCGGCTATTTCCGCGGCTGGATCGGCAGCGCGCTTATGCGTTTCACCGATTTGATGATGGCCTTCCCGGCGCTGCTGCTCGCCATCTGCCTGGCGGCGGTGCTCCAGCCGAGCCTATGGATCGTCGCCATGGTGATCGCATTGGTGAACTGGGTGCAGACCGCCCGCGTCATCTACACCGAGACAAGTTCGCTCTCCGAGCGCGAGTTCATCGATGCCGAGCGCACCATCGGCGCAAGCGCCCCGCGCATCCTGTTTCGTCATATCCTGCCGCACCTTTTGCCGACGATCATCGTCTGGGGCACGCTCGGCATCTCGACGACGGTGCTTCTTGAAGCGACGCTCAGCTATCTCGGCATCGGCGTGCAACCGCCGACTGCTTCCTGGGGCAACATCATCTTCGAAAACCAAACCTATTTTCAGGCAGCGCCCTGGCTGATTTTCTTTCCGGGTGCGGCGATCCTGGCGCTGGCGCTAGCCTTTAACCTGGTCGGCGATGCGCTGCGCGACATCCTCGATCCGACGCAAAGGGGGCGGGCATGATCGCCTATCTCGGCCGCCGCGTTGTCCAGTCCGTGCTCATCTTGCTCGGCGTCTCCCTGATCACCTTTGCGTTGCTCTATCTGCTGCCCGCCGATCCCGTCCGCCAGATCGCCGGCCGCAGCGCCACGCCCGAGACGGTCGAAAACATCCGCCGGCAGCTCGGCCTCGATCAGCCCTTCGTCGTCCAGTATTGGCACTATCTGATCAGTCTGCTCAGCGGCGATCTGGGGCGCTCCTACATCCAGCGCTCGGAGGTCACGGAGCTTATCGTCTCGCGGCTGCCGGCAAGCCTGCTGCTGATGCTCGGCGCAATTGCCTGCGAAGTCGTGATCGGGCTGACGATGGGCCTCATCGCCGCCGTCAAGCGTGGCACCGCCACCGACCAGTCGCTGATGGTCGCCTCCTTCGTCGGCGTCTCGGCGCCGCAATTCGTCGTCGGCCTGCTGCTGCTTTATGTGTTCGCGGTGCGGCTCGGCTGGTTCCCGATCGGCGGTTACGGCACCTGGCGTCATCTGGTGCTGCCATCGCTGACCATGGGAATTCTCGGTGCCGGCTGGTACGCCCGCATGATGCGCTCGTCGATGATCGACGTGCTGCGCCAGGATTACGTGCGTACCGCGCGTGCCAAGGGTCTTACACGCAGCGCCATTATCTTCCGGCACGCGCTGCCCAACGCCATCCTGCCGGTCATCGCCATGATCGGCATCGACATCGGCATCTTCATGGGCGGCATCGTGGTTGTCGAAAGCGTGTTCGGCTGGCCAGGCATCGGCCAGCTAGCCTGGCAGGCCATTCAGCGCATCGATATTCCGATCATCATGGGGGTCACCCTGGTTTCGGCCTTTGCCATCGTGCTCGGCAATCTCCTGGCCGACACTGTCGCACCGTTCATCGATCCACGCATCAAGCTCAGATGAAAACCAAGAAAACCAGAGAAAGGGAACATGACATGAGAAAATATCTGATATCGACCGTGGCGGCATCGGCGCTTGCGCTGGTGCTTGGCATGACAAGCGTACGTGCCGAAGACGCCGTCGATCCGAATGCCAAGCAGGGCGGCGCGATCACCATCACCTACAAGGACGACGTCGCCACGCTCGATCCGGCCATCGGCTATGACTGGCAGAACTGGTCGATGATCAAGAGCCTGTTCGACGGGCTGATGGACTACGAGCCGGGCACCACCAACCTGCGGCCCGACCTTGCCGAGAGCTACGAGATTGCGCCCGACGGCAAGACCTTCACCTTCAAGCTGCGCCACGGCGTGAAGTTCCACAATGGCCGCGAGATGACCGCCGACGACGTGAAATATTCGCTCGACCGGGTCACCAATCCAAAGACACAGAGCCCGGGTGCCGGCTTCTTCGGCTCGATCAAAGGCTATGACAACGTCGCTGCCGGCAAGGCGGAAAGCCTGGCGGGCATAACCGTCGTCGATCCCTACACGATCAAGTTCGAGCTGACCCGGCCCGACGCCACCTTCCTGCATGTCATGGCGATCAACTTCTCGCATGTCGTGCCGAAGGAAGAAGTCGAAAAATACGGCGCGGACTTCGGCAAACATCCGGTCGGAACCGGCGCCTTCAAGCTCGCCGAATGGACGCTCGGCCAGCGCGTGGTCTTCGAGCGCAACCCGGATTACTGGCACAAGGGTCTGCCGCATCTCGACAAGATCACCTTTGAGATCGGCCAGGAGCCGATCGTGGCGCTGCTGCGGCTCCAGAAAGGCGAGATCGACGTTCCCGGCGACGGCATTCCGCCGGCGAAATTCCAGGAGGTGATGGCCGATCCCGAGCAGAAGGCCCGTGTCGTCGAGGGCGGCCAGTTGCACACCGGCTATATCACCATGAATACCACCATGGCGCCCTTCGACAACGTGAAGGTGCGGCAGGCGGTCAACATGGCGATCAACAAGGACCGCATCGTCCAGCTGATCAACAACCGTGCGGTGCCGGCCAATCAGCCGTTGCCGCCGTCGATGCCCGGCTATGACAAGGCATTCAAGGGCTATCCCTATGACCTGGCCAAGGCCAAGGCCTTGCTTGCCGAGGCCGGGCATCCCGACGGATTTGACACGCAGCTGTTTGCCATGAACACCGATCCCAACCCGCGCATCGCGCAGGCCATTCAGCAGGATCTGGCGGCGGTCGGCATCAAGGCCAGCATCCAGTCGCTCGCGCAGGCCAACGTCATCGCCGCCGGCGGCGACAAGGCCGGTGCGCCGATGATCTGGTCCGGCGGCATGGCCTGGATCGCCGACTTCCCCGATCCGTCGAACTTCTACGGCCCGATCCTCGGCTGCGCTGGTGCCGTCCCGGGCGGCTGGAACTGGTCGTGGTATTGCAACAAGGAGCTCGACGCCAAGGCGGCCGAAGCCGACTCAATCGTCGACCCGGCCAAGGCTGGCGAACGCGCCAAGATGTGGAGCGAGATCTACGGCAAGATCATGGAAGACGCGCCTTGGGCACCGGTCTTCAACGAGCAGCGTTTCACCATGAAATCAACCCGCATGGGTGGTGCCGACAACCTCTACGTCGACCCGGTCCACATCCCGATCAACTACGACAATGTGTATGTGACCGATGTGCAATAACTGCGACTACACCATCCACGGGCGCCACCATCATTTCGGCTGGGACAATTCCTTTGTCCCGACCGAACGGGTGGCGCCAGGGTCGACGATCGAGTTCCAGTGCCTGGACTCGTCCGGCGGGCAGCTGACGATGGAGAGCACCGTCGACGACGTTGCTTTGCTCGACTTTGCCAAGGTGAACCCGGTCACTGGGCCAATCTATGTCGAAGGGGCAGAGCCGGGCGATGCCCTGAAAATCACCATCGAGGCGTTCAAGCCGTCCGGCTTCGGCTGGACGGCGAATATCCCGGGATTCGGTCTGCTGGCGGATGACTTCACTCAACCGGCACTGAATATCTGGAAGTACGACGCCGCCTCGCTCGAACCGGCGCTGTTCGGCAAGAGCGGCCGGGTGCCGCTCAAGCCCTTCGCCGGCACCATCGGCAGTGCCCCGGCTGAGCCGGGTCTGCATTCGGTGGTCCCGCCGCGGCGCGTGGGCGGCAATCTGGACATCCGCGATCTCGCCGCCGGCACGGTTCTCTACCTGCCCGTGGAGGTCGCGGGCGCGTTGTTCTCGGTCGGCGACACGCACGCCGCGCAGGGTGACGGCGAGGTCTGCGGCACGGCGATCGAGAGCCCCATGAACGCCGTGCTGACGCTCGATCTGGTCAAGGATGCCCGGCTGCGGACGCCGCGTTTCACAACGCCCGGTCCGGTGTCGCGGCATCTCGACGCCAAGGGCTATGAGGTGACAACCGGTATCGGGCCGGATCTGATGCACGGCGCCAGGAGCGCCGTTTCCCAGATGATCGACCTGCTCTCCGGCCGCTACGGCATGGATCCGGTAGATGCCTATATGCTCGTCTCGGTTTGCGGTGACCTGCGCATCAGCGAGATCGTCGACATGCCCAACTGGGTGGTTTCGTTCTACTTCCCCCGCTGCGTCTTTGAATGAAGGTGGAGGACATCAAACGATCCGGGCAGGCCGCCGCGGAGAGTGGCTCTGTCAGGCCGGTACTCAGCGTCTCAGGTCTGAGCGTCGCCGTGCGCGGCGAGGAGGGCGAGCGCGACGTCGTTTCCGACCTGACATTCGGCCTGATGCGCGGCGAAACGCTTTGCATCGCCGGCGAGTCCGGTTCCGGCAAGTCGATGACGGCGCTGGCCATCATGGGCTTGCTGCCGCAGCCGGCGGCACGCATCGGATCAGGCTCCATCCGGCTCGGCAATCAGGATCTCGCGGCTCTCAGCGAGAGCGGTATGCGCCGCATCCGCGGCGACCGTATTGCCATGATCTTTCAGGAACCGATGACATCGCTCAATCCGGTTCTGTCCGTCGGCCGTCAGCTCACGGAGGCGATCGAGGCACACACCTCGATGTCGCGCTCCAACTCGCGGCTGAGGGCGCTCGAGGCGCTGAAGGCAGTCCGAATTCCGGATGCCGAACGGCGGCTCGAGCACTATCCGCACGAACTCTCAGGCGGCATGCGCCAGCGCGTGATGATTGCCATGGCTCTGGCCCTGAACCCGGACGTGCTGATCGCCGATGAGCCGACGACTGCCCTCGATGTCACGGTTCAGGGCGAGGTGCTGGAGCTGCTGCGCGACCTGCAGCGCGAGCACGGCACCAGTGTTATCCTGATCACGCACGACATGGGCGTCGTCGCCGAGATGGCGGACCGCGTCATCATCATGCGCGACGGCCGGATGGTCGAGCAGGGCAGGGCGGCTGACATCTTCAATCGCCCGCAGGCCGACTATACACGCGAGCTTCTGGCCGCCGTGCCGCGTATCGGCGGCGGACGGACGGCCGAAGACCGACAAGATGCCGCCAACATGCCGGCCGAGCTTGTATCTGTCAGCGATCTTCACGTCCGCTTCGACCTGC
The DNA here is from genome assembly GCF_040320585.1 of Mesorhizobium sp. M0663. Taxonomy (NCBI): domain Bacteria; kingdom Pseudomonadati; phylum Pseudomonadota; class Alphaproteobacteria; order Hyphomicrobiales; family Phyllobacteriaceae; genus Mesorhizobium; species Mesorhizobium sp. M0663. Next base: position 104,696 of record NZ_JAMYPX010000010.1, on the reverse strand, counting down.
ACGGCGGCTTCTTCGGCCGCGTTGACCGCAGGGTGCACGCGATCGAAGGCGTGAGTTTCTCGATCGCGCCGCACGAAACCCTGTCGCTGGTCGGCGAATCGGGCTGCGGCAAGTCGACGACGGCCAAGGCGATCGCCGGACTGGTGCCCTTCACCGGCAGCATTTCAATCGGCGGCCACGACCTGTCGGCGCTCAGCCGCAAGGAGCGCAAGGCTGTCCGCCGCAATGTGCAGATGATCTTTCAGGATCCCTTCGCGTCCCTCGACCCGCGCATGCGGGTCGGCGATCTCGTCGCCGAGCCTCTGCTGATCCACGGCCTCGGCGACAGAGAGCAACGGCATGCACAGATCGCCGCTCTGTTCGAACGCGTCGGCCTCTCCGCTGACCAGATGGAGCGCTATCCCCACGAATTCTCCGGCGGGCAGCGCCAGCGAATCTGCATTGCACGGGCGCTGGCGCTGCGACCAAAGCTGATCATTGCCGACGAGAGCGTCTCTGCTCTCGACGTGTCGGTGCAGGCGCGCGTGTTAAGATTGCTGAAGGAGCTGCAGCGCGAATTCGGCGTCGCATATCTCTTCATCTCGCACGACATGGCGGTGATCGAGAACATCTCCGATCGCGTGGCGGTAATGTATCTGGGGCAGATCGTCGAGATGGGCACCCGCGACCAGATCTTCTCCAACCCGCGCCATCCTTACACAAAGCGGCTGATCGAAGCCGTTCCGGTTCCCGATCCAGGCCGGCGCCGCGCCAGGTTCGCCCGTTTGGACAGCGAAATTCCAAGCGCTGTGCGGCGCATCGGTGACGAGCCCCGGAAACTCAAGCTCGAAGATGTTGGCGACGGCCACCTCGTCGCCACTTGATCGAGCTTAGGCTGCCTCGTCCAGCCAATCCCGCAGAGGCTCGGGGACAGCTGCATATGTGATGTTCGAGTGGCGGAAAATGATCGGCGATGGCGCTGCCGCGGCAGCGCCGTTCGGCGATGCCGAGTTGGCAAGATCACCCGTTTACATCTGACATGTTAGCGTGTTAACGCTACGCCCACATTGATTTCAACGGAGATCGCATTGGCTTCCCGCTTTGGTCTTTCGGTTGCCCTGACCACACCCTTCGACCCGTCGGGGCAGATAGCGCTCGCGCCGATGATCGCGCATGCCCGAGCCTGCCTTGGCGCCGGCTGCAGCAGCGCGACGCTGTTCGGCACCACCGGCGAAGGAGCCTCGGTCGGCACCGACGAGCGACGGATCGTCACCGAGGCCATGCTGGCGGCCGGTATTCCGCCACATCAGCTCGTCGCCGGAGTGCTGGTCGATGCAGCCGAAGATGCCGCCGATCAGGCCCGGCACGCTTTGCAGCGCGGCGTTCGCAACATTCTGCTCGCTCCGCCGAGCTACTTCAAGAATGTCGGCGAGGACGGGCTGTTCGGATGGTTTTCCGCCGTCTTCGCCGCACTCGGTCCGCTGGCGCGCGACGTGCTGCTCTATAACATCCCCTCAGTCACCATGGTGCCGCTCCCGCTTGGGCTGATCGGCCGGCTGCGCGCCGCTTTTCCCGCTGTGGTGGCCGGGGTGAAGGATTCCGGCGGGGACTGGAGCTACAGTGAGGCGCTGCTTGAGGCGCACGGCGATCTGGTGATCCTCATCGGCGACGAACGGCATCTGGCGAGAAGCGTCCGCCGCGGCGGACAGGGCGCGATTTCCGGCATGGCTAATTTTGTTACCGGCGAAATCCGGGCAATGGTCGAAAACGGGGGCGACGACCCACGCGTCGAAGACTTCGTGCTCGAATTGCTCAAATACCCGGTCACGCCGGCGGTGAAGGTCATGGTCGCGCGCAAGACCGGCGACGAGCGCTGGCTGGCGGTCCGCCCGCCCCTAGAGGCGATCGATCCACAGGGACAGCGGCAGCTTGCCGCTGCCTACGACAGGCTGTTTGCGACAGAGGCGGCCTGACCGACAAGGCCGGGCCGACCGACAAGGAAGCGAGCTGAAGTGGAAGACGGCAGCGAACCGATCACTCTCCGGGAGAAGGCCTATGCCAGCTTCACGCGGCATTTGCTGGCCCGCGATCTGCGGCCGGGGCAGTTCGTGTCACAGCGCGAACTGGTCGCTTTCACCGGGCTGCCGCTGGGTGCCATTCGCGAGATCGTCCCGCGTCTCGAGGCCGAGGGACTGCTGACCACCATCCCGCAGCGCGGCATGCAGATCGCGCATATCGATATCAATCTGATCCGCGAGGCGTTTCAGTTTCGGTTGTTCATGGAACGCGAGGCAGTGGCGCTATTCACGACCAGCGCTTCTGATGCCGAACTTGCCCGCATGCGGCGCGAACATGAAGAGATGCTGGCTCAAGCTCTCGGGCAGGCGCCGACGCCGGAAATGGAAGCCAAGGCTCAGAACATCGACTGGGCGATGCACGACACCTTCATCAATGCGCTCGGCAACGAGATTATCGCCAAGGCCTATCTGGTCAACTCGGTGAAAATCCGGCTGATCCACCAGGAGCGTTTCCGCATCGACGGTCGTGTGGTGCCGGTGATGCGCGAACATTTGGCAGTCATCGAAGCCATGGAGAGCCGCAATCCGCAAAAAGCGGTTGAAGCGATCAGTCTGCATATCGACAATGCGCGCCGGCTGGCGCTCCAGATCTGAGGAAATATAGCCGCGCCGCGGTTCGCGGCGCATCCACAACGACAGCAACCGGGAGGAAGAAATGTCGTCCAATCTGTTCAACCCAACCAGGAGGCAACTCCTTGCCGGAACCGCGGCGCTAACCGCGGCCGGCCTTGTGGGGCTTCGCCCCGGCTTTGCCGCAGGCGTTGACTGGAAACGCTTTGCCGGGACGACGCTTGACGTCAATCTGGTGAAAAGCCCGCGCAGCGACACCATCCTGAAATATCTCGCCGAGTTCGAGGAACTGACCGGCATCAAGGTCAATGCCGAGGCAACGCCCGAGCAGCAGCAGCGCCAGAAGACGGTGATCGAGTTGAGCTCGGGCAAGCCGAGCTTCGACGTCGTGCATCTGAGCTACCACGTGCAGAAGCGCCAGTTCGAGAAGGGTGGCTGGCTGGCCGACATCGCCGGCTATCTCGCCGATCCGTCGCTCACCGACCCGGCGCTGGTCGAAAGCGACTTCGCCGAAGCCGGCATGCTGTTTGCCAAGGACGGCCAGGGCGTGCTGCGCTCGCTACCGTTCTCGGTGGACTACTGGATCCTGTATTGGAACAAGGAGCTGTTCGAGGCCAAGGGCCTCAAATACCCAGAGACCTTCGAACAACTGGTGGCAGCCGCCGAAGCGCTGACCGACCCCTCGACCAATACATACGGCTTCGTCGCCCGCGGGCTCAAGAACGCAAACACGCCGGTGTGGACGTCGCTGATGCTCGGCTACGACATGACGCCGCTAGATGACAAGGGCAAGCTGCGCACCGAGGCTCCCGAGGCGATCGAGGCTGCCGCACTCTATCAAAGATTGATGACCAAGTCCGCCCCTCCGGGCGTTACCGGGTTCAACTGGGCCGAAGCACAGTCGGCCTTCCTGCAGGGCAAGATCGGCATGTGGCTCGACGGCGTGGGTTTTGCCCCGCCGATGGAAAATCCGGAAAAATCGAGGGTGGTCGGCAAGGTCGGTTATGGCGTGATGCCCAAGGGTCCCAAGGCGCATGCCTCGGGCACCTTCGGCGACGGGATTGGCGTTACCGCCGCCAGCGAGAAGAAGGAGGCTGCCTATCTGTTCTGCCAGTGGGCGGTATCGCCAACCATGGGTGCACGGCTGTTGCAGGCCGGGGCCGGCGTTCCGTTCCGCAAATCCGTGCTGGAGGATCCCAAGGTGCGTGAAGGCGTCACCATGCCGGCAAGCTGGCTTGATGCCGTGGTCGGCTCGGGCAATATCAGTCGGCTGGCACTGCCGGTCATCATCCCCGTCACGGAATTCCGCGACATTTATGGCGTGGCGTTGACCAACATGATTGCCGGCGCCGATCCAGCCGCGGAGCTGAAGAAGGCCACCGAACAGTTCCAGCCGGTTCTCGACAGGAGTGAGCAGGGCTGATGTCGGCCACCACCCCAGAACAGACCGGGGTGACGATGCCGGTTATCGACGGGAGCCAGACGATCCGGCTGGCTCCCAACTACTGGCCTTTCGTTGTCCCCGCACTCGTCGTCGTCGGCGCCGTCATCGTTTTCCCCTGGGCTTTCACCCTGTGGATGAGCGTCAATCGCTGGACGCTCGGCCAGTCGCGGAGCTTTGCCGGGATGGAAAACTATCTCCGCCTGGCCAGCGACCCACGTTTCTGGGAATCCCTTGTTCATACGTTGACCTACACCTTCCTCTCGGTTGCAGCGCCGATGCTGCTGGGCACTCTGGCCGCCCTGATCTTCGATGCCAGGTTTCCGCTGCGCGGCTTGCTGCGCGGCGTCTTCGTCATGCCGATGATGGCGACACCCGTTGCCGTCGCACTGGTTTGGACAATGATGTTCCATCCTCAGCTTGGCGTGCTCAACTACCTGCTGTCGCTGGTCGGCATCCCGGCTCAGGAATGGATATTCAACGCCAACACGGTCATCCCGTCGCTGGTTGCGGTCGAGACCTGGCAGTGGACGCCGCTGGTCATGCTGATCGCGCTTGGCGGGCTGGCCTCGGTGCCGCGCGAGCCCTTCGAAAGCGCCGAGATCGACGGCGCCAATGCCTGGCAGCAATTCCGCTATCTCACTCTGCCGATGATCGCGCCGTTCCTGATGATCGCGGTCATCATCCGCACCATCGATGCGCTGAAGAGCTTCGACATCATCTACGCGATGACCCAGGGCGGGCCGGGAACGGCGTCGGAGACCATCAACATCTATCTCTACAACACCGCCTTCTCCTACTACGATATCGGCTACGGCTCGGCCATGGCCGTGGTGTTCTTCATTGTCATCGTGGCCCTGTCGTTTGTCCTGCTGATGCTGCGCCAACGCTCGCAGTGGATCGATACGGAGGGCAAATAGATGAGTTCACGGCTGCTCAACCAGATCGGTCTGTTCTTCGCTGCCCTGGTTTTCGTCTCGCCGGCGATCCTGTTCTTCCTCTGGATGATCTCGCTGTCGCTGAAATTCGAGATCGACAACGGTGCCTATCCGCCGATCCTGATCCCCGAACGCTTCGCCTGGTCGAACTATGTAAAGGTGTTCGAGGAGAACAATTTCCTGCTCTATCTCTGGAATTCGGTTCTGGTGACCGGCACGGCGACCTTGCTGGCGCTGCTGATCGGCGTGCCGGCCGGCTATGGCATCGCACGGCTCAAGGCTGAACGATCGGCGGTCGTCATCATGATCGCCCGCATGACGCCTGGGCTATCCTATCTCATCCCGCTGTTTCTGCTGTTCCAATGGATCGGGATACTCGGCACGCTGTGGCCGCAGATCATCATCCATCTGGTGGTGACGGTGCCGATCGTGGTGTGGGTGATGATCGGCTATTTCGAGACCACGCCGATGGAACTGGAAGAGGCGGCCAACATCGACGGCGCCAGCTCCTGGCAGGTTTTCCGGCTGGTTGCCCTGCCCATCGCCAAGCCGGGCATCGTCGTCGCGTTCATCCTGTCCGTGATCTTCTCGTGGAACAATTTCGTCTTCGGCGTGGTGCTCGCCAGCCGTGAGACGCGCACACTGCCGGTCGCCGTCTACAACATGCTGTCCTACGAGCAGGTGAGCTGGGGGCCGCTCGCCGCGGCGGCGCTGGTGGTGACGTTGCCGGTGCTGATCCTGACCATGTTCGCGCAAAGGCAGATCGTCGCGGGGCTGACCGCCGGCGCCGTCAAGGGCGGCTGAGGGGCGCCCTGACATCACTCTTTTCCAGGAAAGATCCAATGGCATCGGTAACGATCAACAACGTGCAGAAGGCCTTCGGGGCCACCAAGATCATTCACGACGTCAGCGTCGATATCGCCGACGGCGAGTTCGTCATCCTGGTCGGCCCGTCGGGATGCGGAAAATCGACGCTGCTGCGCATGATCGCAGGCCTTGAGACGATCTCCGGCGGGAAGATCGCCATCGGCGAGCGTATGGTCAACAATCTGCGGGCACGGGACAGGAACATCGCCATGGTGTTCCAGAATTATGCGCTCTATCCGCATATGACTGTGGCCGACAATATGGGCTTTGCCCTCAAGATCAAGAGAGCCGATCCGGCCGACACCGCTGGCCGGGTCCGGAAGGCAGCCGGCATCCTCGGCCTGGAAAAGCTGCTTGACCGCTATCCGCGCCAGCTTTCGGGCGGCCAGCGCCAGCGCGTCGCCATGGGCCGCGCGATCGTACGCGACCCAGAGGTCTTCCTGTTCGACGAGCCGCTCTCCAACCTCGATGCCAAATTGCGCGTCCAGATGCGCGGCGAGATCAAGGCCCTGCACCAGCGGCTGGGTACCACGACGATCTATGTCACGCACGACCAGATCGAGGCCATGACGATGGCCGACAAGATCGTCGTGCTGCATGACGGCCTGGTCGAGCAGATCGGCGCGCCGCTGGACCTCTACGACCATCCGGCCAACCTCTTCGTTGCCGGTTTCATCGGCTCGCCCGCCATGAACTTCATTGCCGGCCGCATCGAGGAGGGCGTGTTCCGCAGCGCCGGCGGGTTGATCCTGCCGTTGCCGGAAGGCGCCCAGCCGGCGGATGCCGCAGGACGCGAACTCGTCTACGGCATTCGCCCGGAACATATCCGGGCGACGGGGCAAGGCGTGCCGGGCACGATCACGCTTCTCGAGGCGACAGGCTCGGAAATCTTCGCCAGGGTCGACTGCTCCGGTGAAGAAATTTCCTGCCTTTTCCGAGAAAGGCTTGCGCTCAAGCAAGGCGAAGGGGTGCGGATCGAGATCGACCGCGCATGTGCGCATCTGTTCGACGCAGCAACCGGTCGGCGCATCTGACTCGGTGGTCCGGTAATGCGTCGTCGGCCTAGGTCGGCAACGCGAATTCACCGGCGAGTTCGATGGCGCGGCCTTCGCGGGCCGATCTCTGGGCGGCAAGACCCATGACGACGGCCCACCAGCCGTCTTGCAAGGTCACTTCCACCTTGCCTTGTCCGCGCACCGCAGCGGTGAAGCGGGCGTGCTCGAAATAGGTCGAACCGTTATGATCGCCTGCCTCGAGCAGCCGGGGGTCGACGGGAATCTCCAGCAGTCGTGGTCCAGGCGGATTGCGCGGACTAACGATCAACTGGGGCACTGGCGCAGGGCCAAGGTGGGTCGACCAGAAACGGCCTGGTCCGGGCACCAGACACTCGATCTTTCCGTCGCCGCCGACAGCGCAGAGTTCCTCCTGGTAGCGGCTGCCCTCGGCAAACATGCAGAGTTCCAGCATGGCGCGCGCGCCGCTCGCGAAGTCAACCAGCACATAGCCATGGTCAAGGATATCCGGCCTCTCACCGCCATAGCGTTTGTCGAGATGGTTTACGGCCTGTCCAGCGCTCGCCATCACGCGGACGGGGTCCGATCCGAGGATCAGCCGCATCAGGTCGAAGAAGTGGCAGCACTTCTCGACGAACGTGCCGCCGGTGTTGCGGTTGAAGCGGTTCCAGTCGCCGACCTTGGCCAGAAACGGGAAGCGGTGCTCGCGGATCGTCAGCATGCGGATGCCGCCGGTGGCGTGGCGCGCCTGCTCGACGAATACGGCGACGGGGGGCATATAGCGATATTCCATGGCCACCCAGACGAGCGGAAGCCGAGCTTTCAACGCCGCGATCCGCCCCTCGTCGGCGCCCTCGGTGAAGAGCGGCTTTTCCACCAGTACCGGCAGTGGTCGAAGTGCGGCGATCTGCTCCATCTGACCGAGGTGCTGGTGGTTGGGGCTGGCAATCAAGACGCAGTCCACCTCATCCATGGCCAGCAGTTCGGCGATCGATGCCGCCGATCGCGCGCCCGACGCCGTCGCCAGCGACGCCGCCAACATGCCGGGGTCCGGCTCGACGATCGCGGCCACATGCGCGTCGGGCAACAGAGCGACATTGCGGATATGCTCGCGGCCCATCATGCCGCAGCCGATGATGCCGTAGCCGATCGATGATCTGGTCACGCTGCGTCTTCCTCCGGCCTATCTGAAACGCGTGACGTACCGCGCCGCGCCCGGATCGAACCAACTGCGGGAATATTCCGCCCTGGCGCCGTCGCCAGCCCAGGCGATACGTTCTATGAACCCCACGACCGTCCCCGGCGTTGGCCTGAATTCGAGCGGGGCCCAGTCCGGCGCGGGTGCGACGGCAACATGGTCTTCGGCGCGAACGATCGAAAAGCCGAGCGCGAGCCGGTAGTGGAGATAGAGGGATTCCGACAAATCCTGGCGCTTGAGCCGCTCGGCGCGGCTGACGTCCAGCCAGATCTCCTCGACCGCGGCCGGCTCGCCGTCGAGCCGCCGCAGCCGGCGTATACGGTGGGCTTCGCCGGCGCTGCCGAATTGCGGCAGGTCGGCGGGCTTGGGCAGTCGCTCGACGGACAGCACGTCGGCGCTCGGCAGGCCGCCGCCGCCGATGCGCTCCAGGCGAAAAAAGGCATAGACCCCGAGCAAGTCGCCGCGCGCCCGCACATAGTTACCCGAGCCCTGGATGCGGTCGAGAAGGCCCTTTTCGGTCAAATCTGCCAGCGCCCTCCTGAGCGTCCCGACGGCAATCCCAAGGCTCGCGGCCATCTCGCGCTCGGGCGGCAGCCGCGCCCCGTCGGCCAGCCGTCCGGCCGCGATTTCGCGGATCAGCATTTCGCTGGTCTGCAAGTGCACAGGCAAGGGCCCGCGCATCTGGCTGGATCGGTGGCCGGGGTCAGCCCTTGTCAAATGCATCCCGCGTTCCAATCGCATCCCGGTTTCGGGTTTGGCTCAAATTGATACAGTATTGATCTACACCAAAACGAATGCTACGCAAGCCCTATTCGCAGCTCCGGACCTCTTTGAAGAATGGCCCGGGCTTCTTTTTTGAAGAGTGGCAATGAGCATCGTCCCAATCACTTCGCCGGATCTCGATGCAGCCGAAGTCTCGTGGTTCGCCGCACTCTGCTCGGACGACTATCGCTATCTCGGTGTGCCGGACGGCGCGTTGCGCTCGAGCTGGGCGCATTGCTCCGAGATCGTGAAGACGTCCGAGGAACTAGGTTTCCGCAACATCCTGTGTCCGTCGTCCTATCAGGTCGGCCAGGACACGCTGAGCTTCGTAGCCGGCTGCGCGCCGATCACCTCGAAGATCAATCTGCTCGCCGCTGTGCGCTGCGGCGAGATGCAGCCGATCATGCTGGCGCGCACGATTGCGACGCTGGATCACATGCTGGAAGGCCGGCTGACGGTGAACATCATTTCGTCGGACTTTCCGGGCGAGACAGCCGACAGCGCCTACCGTTATCAGCGTTCGCGCGAGGCTGTGCAGATCCTGCGCCAGGCGTGGACCAGGGACAGCATCGATTTCGAGGGTGAGGTCTATCGCTATAAAGGACTCTCGACGGCGCCAGCGAAGCCCTATCAGCAAAATGGCGGCCCGCTGCTCTATTTCGGCGGTTATTCGCCCGACGCGCTCGAGCTTTGCGCCGAACAGTGCGATGTCTACCTGATGTGGCCGGAAACCAGGGAGGAACTTGCCGGCCGCATGAAGGCCGTCCACGAACGCGCCGAGCGCCATGGGCGGACGCTCGACTACGGCCTGCGCGTCCACATGATCGTGCGCGACACCGAGGCCGAGGCAAAGGAATATGCCCGGGAGCTGGTTTCGAAGCTGGACGACGAGCAGGGCAGGGCGATCCGCGAGCGCGCGCTCGACGCCCGATCGCTCGGCGTATCGCACCAAGCCAGGAACCGCCAGATCGCCGATGCCGAAGGCTATGTCGAGCCGCATCTGTGGACGGGCGTCGGGCGAGCGCGCTCTGGCTGCGGCGCGGCGCTGGTGGGCTCGGCCGATCAGGTTCTGTCGGAAATCGAGACGTATATGAAGATGGGGATCCGCGCCTTCATCTTTTCCGGCTACCCGCATCTCGACGAGGCGCGTCATTTCGGCACCAAGGTGTTGCCCCAGCTCAAGACATGCTCGCTCCCGCACGCCTATGGCCGTGTGCCGGAACGGACCCCGGCGACACCATTGGGAACGGGGGAGCGCCGCTGATGGAGCATGTCGTGTGCGATCCACGCCTTTTGCGCAATGCCTTCGGGCGCTTCGCCACCGGCGTCACGGTCGTCACCACCGGCACGGCCGACGGCCCGGTCGCAATCACTGCCAACAGCTTCTCATCCGTGTCGCTCGATCCGCCGCTGGTGCTCTGGTCTATCGGCCGCCACTCGCGCCGGTTCGAAGCCTTCGCCAATTCCGCGCACTACGCCATTCACGTGCTGGCGGAAGATCAAATCGATCTGTGCTGGCGTTTTTCGAAGTCGGGGACGGACTTTGCGGATCTTGACCTGTCGTGGAGCGAGCACGGCGTGCCATTGCTGCCGCGCGCACTGGCGCGGTTCGAATGCAGCGTCGCCGACCGCTTCCCGGCTGGCGACCATATGATCCTGCTTGGACGTGTCCTTGAACTGCAGACGCAAGAGGGTTTGCCGCTGCTCTTTGCTGGCGGCAAGTCGCGCGCTCAAGAGGCCAGTTGATGACCGCCGGCGCCGCTTCGGGCTGGTGCCGTCGACTGGCGCACCACGAGATTGCAGGCAAGTTCGACGCGACGCGGCGGCGACCCCGAATGGGCCATATCGTCGAGCAGCAGGCTAAGCGCCGCCGATCCGATCTCGCGCATGGGAATGTGCATCGCCGTCAGCGGCGGGTTGCAGAAGGCAGCGAGCGGCAAGTCGTCCATACCGACCACGGACACATCGCCAGGCACCGAATATCCGGCCTCCTGGACGCCGGCGATGGCACCAAACGCCAGGCTGTCGCCGGCCGTCAGCACGGCAGTGAAATCGAGGCCGCGGGCCGCGATGCGCTCGGTCACGGCCCTGCTCGCAAGTTCCGGCAGCCAGTCCTGCACCTCGACCACGAAGTCGTCGAAGCCGGCAATGCCGGCCGTGATCAGCGCGTCGCGCCAACCTTCATAGCGCCGCTCGATCGTGCGCCGGCCACGCCGCATCAGGAACAGGATCCGGCGGTGGCCGAGGCCGATCAGATGCTGCGCCGCAAGCATGGCGGCAGAGCGATTGCAGGGCGTCACGCTCGAATGGCGCATCGAGGGATCGTCGCCGTTGACGAGCACGATCGGCTTGGCGAATCCGGCTGTCAGCGTCAGCACATCGTCATCGTCCAGCGTCAGAAACAGGCAGCCGGCGACGCTGTCGTCGCGCTCGGATTCACGCAGCAGCGCGATTTCGTCCTCGGGCGCCGAAACCGGCCGGGTCACGAGTTCGACGCCCAGCAACCGGGCGCGCTCGTTGAGTCCATCAAGGACATGGTAGGTGAACTGATTGCGGGCACTGTCCACCATTGCCACGCTGCTTGCGGCCAGGATGACCTTGCGGCCGGCAACCGAGGCGGGAATGGCATAGTTCATCGACTTCGCCGTTTCGATGATCCTGGTGCGAAGCTCGTCCCTCACGCCGCCGACACCGCTCAGCGCACGGGAGGCGGTGCTGACCGACACGCCGCAACGCGCCGCGATCTCCTCAAGTCGAATGCGGCGGCTGGGGCGGCCGCGCTTGCCCTGGATATTCATCCGCTCCGTCGTCTCCGGCAAAGTCATCCGATTAATGCAAAAAATTTTCAGATTGCGCAAGAAAAATGGCTGTGAAACAGTTCTGATGAAGCGGGAGAAACGGGAGGAGTGATGCCGCTATCGGCCGAACGCCTGAATTCCGCGCTTGCCAGCCTCGTGGCGGGCATGACCGGCTTGCGTCATGACGGGCGGTTCCATGAGCCGAATCTCGACGGCACGCCGGGCGATTATGTCAGCTTCGACAGCTGGGAATGGCCGCAAGGCGTCGGGCTCTACGGGCTGGTTCGGCTGTGGGCGCAGACCGGCGACGATCGGCTGCTGCAGACGATCGAGGCCTGGTACGACCGACGCATCGCTGCCGGTCTCCCTGCGATGAACGTCAACACCACCGCGCCCCTTTTGGCGCTAAGCGAATTGTGGCGGCGCCGGCGCCAGCCGCGCTTCGAGCCGGTGCTGCGCGAATGGGCCGAGCGCGTGGCCACCGCCTTGCCGCGGACGCCCGAAGGCGGTTTCCAGCATGATGTTTCGGACCGGGTCAATGACGACGAATTGTGGGACGACACGCTGTTCATGGTGGCGCTGTTCCTCGCATCCTACGGCCAGGCTGCCGGCCAGCGTCGCTTCGTCGAGGAAGCAGAAAGGCAATTCCTGGTCCACGCCCGTTATCTCGCTGACCCGGCATCAGGGCTGTGGTTTCACGGCTGGACGTTCGCGGGACGGCACAATTTCGCCCGCGCGCGTTGGGCGAGAGGCAATGCCTGGATTACCGTCGGCATCCTGGAACTGGTGGAGTTCGCCGAAATTGCACCTTCGGTCCGGGCCTATCTGCTCGGCGTGCTGGACACGCAGATCAACGCCCTGCTCGAGGTGCAGGCAGGTTCGGGCGCATGGCACACTCTGCTCGACGACCCGACATCTTACGAGGAGATTTCCGCCACGGCCGGCTTCGGCTACGGGTTGATGAAGGCCGCGCGGCTCGGAATCGGCTCGACAGAGTGCCGTGCCGCCGGCCTCCGCGCCTTGGAAGCCGTGGTGGCCAACATCGATGACAAAGGTGTGGTGGCGAACGTGTCCTATGGCACACGCATGGGCGCCGACCTGCAGTTCTATCGCGATATACCCATCCATCCGACGGGCTACGGGCAGGCGCTGGCCATTCTGTGCCTGACCGAAGGGGCGCGGCATCTGCAGTCGAAGGTGGAGGCGGCATGATGCGGGCGCTCTATGGCGCGTCGCCGGGCGATATTGCCGGCATGGACACGGACCGGCTGAGGGCCGAGTTCCTCGTCGACGGCTTGTTCCGGCCTGGCGCGATCGAATTCGTCTACACCCATGTCGACCGCATGATCGTCGGTGGCGCGGTGCCGCTGGCCAACCCGCTGGCATTCGGCAACGGGGCCGAAGTCGGCACCCCGCTCTTCTTTGACGCGCGCGAGATGGGCATCGCCAATCTCGGCGGCAATGGCGCGGTCGCGGTGGACGGCCGGCGCTTTCACGTGGCTAACCGCGACATCGTCTATGTCGGACGCGGAGCGCGTGAGGTGACGCTGGAGAGCGACGATCCGGAGAGGCCGGCACGCTTCTACATGAACTCGGTGCCGGCCGGCGCCAATGTTGCGCACCGTCTCATCGTCAGCAGCGAAGCCAAGCCGCTTGTGCTCGGCGAGGAGGCCCGCGCGAACAGGCGCACGCTGCGCATGTACATCCATCCCGAAGTGGCCCCGTCCTGCCTCTTGCTGATGGGGATCACCGACCTCGCGCCGGGCAGTGTGTGGAACACCATGCCGCCGCATCTGCATGAGCGGCGCATGGAAGCTTATTGCTATTTCGACCTCGCCGAGGCCGACCGTGTAATCCATCTGATGGGCCGGCCAGACAAGACGCGCCACCTGATGGTCGCTGACGGCGACGTCGTCCTGTCGCCTGCCTGGTCTATCCATATGGGTGCCGGCACCGGCCCCTATGCCTTCGTCTGGGGCATGACCGGCGAGAACCAGGCCTACACCGATGTCGATCCAGTTGCCGTGAAGGATTTGCGATGAGCGAGGCCGCGCAAAGCGTTCGGACGGACTTTACGCTGCGCCGGCCGCTCATGGCGGGGCAGCCAATCGTCTATTGGCGGCTCGGGTCTATCGCCGAGCAACGCTACGACGTGGCCGACCAGCCCATGCAAGGCGAGATGGATCCCTTCTTCTTCCTGACCAAGCACAAGAATTTCATTCCCCATGAATATCCGTGCCGCACGCAGTTCGCAGCGGAACGACGCGGCAAGCGACCACAGGTCAGCGCCGAATTCGGCGCCGAGCGCATCTGGCTGCCCTTCGCCTCGCCGCGCATCGACCTATCGGGCTTCTGGTTCCGGCCGACGGTGCTTGGAACCTGGGCCGAGACCACCATCGAGGCGGCCTCGACTGGCGAGGCGCTGGTGCGGCTGCGCACATGCGGCGGCGCCACACTCTTTGCCAATGGCGAGGAAGCCGGCTGGATGGCGCCCTACGGCCGCAACCTGGAAAGTGCAGAGCATTTCAAGATCGCGCTGAAGGCTGGCCGCAACGACGTCCGGATATGGTTCGACGATCTCGCAGAGCGCGACGCCCGCTACTATTTCCAGCTCGATTATCTATCCGGTCCGGCTGCTTCGGTGGCACTGCCGATCGAAGTCGAGAGCGGCGTTGCCGATGCGATGGAAGCAGCCCTTGACGACATGCATTTCGACCGTCCCGCCTATGACGGCGGCGAGGTGGCGCTCGTCACCGGCGTGGCCCTGCCGCGCGACGCGCAAGTCGAGATCGAGATCGAAGGCGATTTCATGTCGATCGAGACGCCGGTGCGCTTCGCCTTCGATCTGCCGGCGGGCCAGACGCGGCTGCCGATCGCCGATACCGAGCAGCTGCCGGCCGACTTTCGCCATTTCAAGGTGGCGCTGACGGTCGCAGACCATTCCGTATCGCGTGTCTTCGGCGTCGAGATATGCCACGCGCGCCGTCAGGGCGATGCGCCGGAAACGCTTACCGCGCGTATAGATGAAGCCCTGCGCGAGGTCGCCGGTCACGCCGAGGCCGACACCGTGCGCGCGCTGGCGCGCCTGGCGATCGGGCGGCAGGGCGCCGAGACCGACGCCATGATCTCTGGCACGCTGCCGGCGATCGAGGATTGTCACGATTGCGCCGACTTCATCCTGGTGCCGCTGCTGTGGTGCCGCAAGGCCTATGGCGATCGGCTGGAAGCGAGCCTGCGCGCGCGCGTCGACAACGCCATCCTCGGCTATCGCTACTGGATGGACGAGCCCGGCAATGATGTGCAGTGGTACTTCTCCGAGAACCACGCGCTGCTCTTCCACACCGCCGCCTATATTGCCGGGGGCCTGTTGCCTGATGTGCGGTTCGTGCGGTCGGGCCGCCTTGGCCGCGAACAGTCCGCGGTTGGAGCCGCGCGTGTACGCGCCTGGCTCGACCATTTCGAGGCATGGGAGATGGCCGAGTTCAACTCGGCGCCTTATTTCCCGATCGACCTCAAGGGCCTGTGCGCGCTTTACGCGCTGGCCCCGGACAAGGACATCGCCGAACGTGCCGGCAAGGCAATCATACGCCTGCTTGAAATCGTCGCCCGCTCGGCGCATCGCGGCATCCTCACCGGGGCGCAGGGCCGCTCCTATGAGCACACGCTGCGCGCCGCGCGTTCCCTGGAATTATCCGGCATCTGCCGCATGCTTTGGGGCAAGGGCAACTACGGCATGCGCTTTCACGCGCTGCCGCAGCTGGCATTGTGCCTGCGGGATCACGATTTGAGCGTTCCGGACGGGTTGGCAGCAATTGCTTCCCTCACCGACGATACGGCGTGGGAATGGACTTTTGCGCAGGGACAAGACCGCTTCGCGCGGCTCTACCACTACAAGACGCGCGACCATGCGATGGGCAGCGCCGCTGGCTACCGCTGGAACCAATGGGGTTATCAGGAGACCGTCATTCACGCCCGGCTGGGCAAGAATCCGGATGCGCAGATCTGGATCAACCACCCCGGCGAAGTGCTGCAGTCGGGATATGGCAGACCATCATATTGGGGTGGCTCAGGCACTTTGCCCCGGCTTCACCAATACCGCGACCTCGCCGTCGTCAGCTTCTTCTGCTCGGATGAACAACCCGACTTCACGCACGCCTGGTTTCCCGCACGTGCCTTCGATGCCGTGCAAGTGGGTGGCGATCGGGCGTTCGCGCAATCGGGCGACGCCTTCGTCATGCTGAAGACGGATGTTCCGCTCACGCAGGTAGTGGCCGGCCCGACGGCCGGCAACGAGTTGCGGGCGGCGGGACGCAGGACGACATGGATCATTCGCCTCGGTGACCAGAATGCCAATCGGCCGGCCCTCGACGCCTGGACTGCCGTTTTTGGGGACCTGTCGGTGCGGTCGGGTCCCGGCGGCGAGTTGATCGTCGAGGATCCGGAATACGGCACGGTGCATTTCCTCGCCGACGCAAGGATCGTGGCTGAGGGACGTACACTCGATCCGGCCAACTGGACCGTGCGCGGTGAGGCGATGCGCATGAAGCACAGAGAGTAGGGAGGAGATCGGCTGCGACGCTCAAGAGGAGGAGGGCGTAGCAGGCTTGAACCATCGGGGCGCCGCCCCGCTAAAGGAGGAGACGAAGCATGAATAAGACCCGCACTTTGCTGGCCGCGCTATCGGTCAGCCTGCTCGCATCGACCAGCGCGTTTGCCGGCGACGTGCGCATCATGTGGTATTCGGACGGTGTCGAGGGCGATGTCATCCAGGACATTCTGAACCGCTTCATGAAGGACAATCCCGACATCCACGTCACGCTCGACAACGTCGCCTACAAGGTGATCCAGGAGCAGTTGCCCATCCAGCTCGAAGCCGGCCAGGGTCCGGACATCGCCCGCGTCACAAACATCAAGGAGCTTGCCCAGCACTGGCTCGATCTCAGGCCACTGGTGGCCGATCCGAAATATTGGGAGGACAATTTCGCTGACACGCTGGACTGGATGCGCCCCGACGGCTCCAACGCCATCCCGGGTTTCATGACCCAGCTCACGCTCACCGGCGGCTTCGCCAACAAGACGCTGTTCGAACAGGCCGGCGTGCCGCTGCCCGGTGACAAGGCGACCTGGGACGACTGGGTCAAAGCCGCCGCCGAGGTGGCGAAGAGCCAGCAGCTTCCGGCTGCCTTCGCCATCGACCGTTCCGGTCACCGCATTTCGGGTCCGAATGTCTCCTTCGGAGCGAACTATATCGGCCCCGATGGCATGCCGGCGAAAGTGGACGACGGCACCAAGGCTTTCGTCGGCAAGCTCGTCGACTGGACCGCCAAGGGCCTGATGCTGAAGGATACCTGGGTTTCGGCGGCAGGCTCGACCTATCGCGCGGCCGCCGACGACTTCATCAACGCCCAGATCCCGTTTTATTATTCGGGTAGCTGGCAGGTCGCCAATCTATCGACCAAGATCGGCGATAGTTTCGACTGGGTGGCGACCGGCTCGCCTTGCGCTACCGCAGGCTGTTCGGGCGTGAAGGGCGGCGCGGCGCTGGTCGCCATCAAATACACGAAGAATCCCAAGGACGTCGCCAAGGTCATGGATTATCTGGCCCGTGAAGACGTGGTAAAAGAGTTCAGCGAGCGCACGCTGTTTCTGCCCGCGCACAAGGGCGTCGTAGACAAGGGCGGGCTGAAATGGGTCTCGGCCGACAAGAACGTCGGTCCGGCGCTCGACAAGTTCGTCAAGGCGGCGGGTGAAACCCTGCCGGCGGCCGATGCGCTGCCGCCGTGGAAGTGGGCCAACGCTTACTTCGCCGCGCTGGTGACGCGCGTCAGCCAGGTGATGGCCGGCGAGCTCAGCCTCGACGATGCCTGGGGCAGGATCGACCAGGATATCGCCGACAAGGTTGCCGAGGCGAAGTGACCGCCGCCGCGACACTGAAGGCAGGGATTGGCGCCGCCCTCGCGGCGCCGGTCGTGTGGCTGGCGTCGATCGTCAACGTGCCGCTGAAGTTCTGGCAGCGAGCGACGGGCACCGGCGGCATGGCCGCGTTCTTCCTCGCCCCAAACATGGCGATCTTCGGCATTTTCGTCCTGGTGCCGATGATCATCAACTTTTTCTATTCGGCCACGTCGGGAACGGCCTACTTCCTGCAGGACCGAACCTATGTGGGGCTCGAGCAATATCAGCGCCTGCTCGATTGCGGCAACTACCTGGACACTGCCACTTGCCACGAGGATCTCTTCTGGAAGGCCGTGCACAATACCGGCCTGTTCGTCGTCGTGCAGGTGGCGCTGATGACGGTCGTGTCGATGGCGACAGCGTTGATCCTCAACCGCGAGATCGTCGGGCGCAGCTTCTGGCGCGCGGTGTTCTTCTTTCCGGTGCTGTTGTCGCCCGTCGTCACCGGCCTGATCTGGCGTTGGATCCTGCAGCGCCAGGGCCTGCTCAACCTGATCGTCCATGATCTGGGCGGCGAGCCGCACAACTGGCTGACAGACCGTTTCTGGGCTTTCACCGCCGCGGTCAGCGTTTCGGTTTGGGCACATATGGGCTTCTATACGCTGATCTTGCTTGCCGGATTGCAGGCGATCCCGCGCGACCTTTACGAAGCGGCCGAGATGGACGGCACGAAGCCGGCGCGGGTGTTCTGGCGCATCACGCTGCCGCTGCTGATGCCGAATCTGCTTGTCGTTATCGTACTGGCGCTGATCCGCGCTGTGCAGATCTTCGACGAAGTCTATGTGCTGACGGGTGGAGGGCCGGGAACCTCGACCCTCTATATCACGCAGTACATCTATGAGATCGGCTTCGCCTCCCTGCTGCGCAACCCGGGGCTGGCTTCGGCGGCTTCGATCCTGATGGGGTTGGTGCTGGTCGTGCTCACCTTGGTTCAGCTGCAGGTCGGACGCCGGGGTGAGCGGAAAGGAGCCCGCGAATGAGCGGCGTGATGACATTCCTGACCCGCCGGCGCGGCGGTCGCGGCTGGCACTGGACGGATATCGTGAGCTGGCTGTGGCTGCTCGGCGGCGTTGTCATCATGTTCGGCCCGGCCGTCTGGCTGGTGGGTTCGTCATTCAAGACGCCGGCACAGCTCGCCGAGTTCCCGCCGACCATAATGCCTTATGTCAGCCAACACGCGAGGGTCGAAGGCTACGACAAGCCGCTGACCCTCTACAGGGTGAAGTTGCCGGATGGTTCGACCAAGGTGCTGGCCGAGGTGCGGCGCATCGGCATCGTGGCGCAAATGGTGGATCCGCAGGCGCCGAACGATATCGTGAAGGTCAACATCGCCGACCGGCAGCCGGTGCGCGAAATCGGCTTCGCGACGGAGAATTACACCGAGCCCTTCGTCCATTTCGACTTCCTGCGCTATCTGCGCAATTCGGTTTTTGTGACGGCAATGGCAACGCTGATCACGCTGCTCACCAATTCGATGGCCGCCTTCGCCTTGTCGAAATACAAGTTCCGCGGTCGCGATCTGACGATGCTTGTGATCGTCGGTACGCTGATGGTGCCGCTGTCGGTCATCCTGGTGCCGCTCTATTCGGTGGTGGGCGCCGTCGGACTGCTCGATTCGCTGTGGGGCGTGATTTTGCCGACCGTGGCGACGCCAACCGGCGTCTTCCTGCTGCGCCAATATATGCTGACCATCCCCGACGAGCTGCTCGATGCGGCGCGCATGGACAACGCTTCCGAATGGCAGATCTACTGGCGCATCGTATTGCCGCTTGCAGCACCGGCGCTCGCCGTGCTGGCGATCTTCTCGGTCGTCTGGCGCTGGAACGACTTTCTGTGGCCGCTGGTGGTGCTGTCGCGCAAGGAACTCTACACACTCCAGGTCGGCCTCAACACCTATGCCGGCCAGCTAAACGTGCAGTGGCACTACATCCTGGCGATGACCGTGGTGACGATGATCCCCGTCGTCCTCGTCTTCGTCTTCCTGCAGCGTTACATCACTTCCGGCATTGCCGGCACCGGGCTGAAGTGAGGATGTCATGGGACGGATAACGCTGACCAACATCGATCGCGCTTACGGCAAGATGAAGATCTTGCACGGCATCAACCTCGACGTCGGTGACGGCGAGATGCTGGTCCTCGTCGGCCCGTCGGGTTGCGGCAAGTCCACGCTGCTGCGGTTGATTGCCGGGCTCGATCGGCCGACCGACGGCAAGGTCGAGATCGACGGGGTCGACGTCACTAACGTTTCGGCCGCGCAACGCGGTCTGGCGATGGTGTTCCAGTCTTACGCGCTCTACCCGCACATGAGCGTGCGCCAGAACCTCGCCTTCGGGCTTGAAAACATTCGTATGCCGAAGGCCGAGATCGACGCGCGGATCACGGAAGCGACGCGCATGCTGGAAATTGCTCCCTATCTAGACCGCCGGCCCGGTCAATTGTCGGGCGGCCAGAAGCAGCGCGTGGCGATCGGCCGTGCGGTGGTGCGCAATCCGACCGCCTTTCTGCTCGATGAACCGCTGTCCAACCTCGATGCCGAACTGCGCATCACCATGCGCGCTGAACTGGCGGGCCTGCACCGGCGGCTGGCAACCACGATGGTCTACGTCACCCATGACCAGATCGAGGCGATGACGCTGGCGGACCGCATCGTGGTCATGCGCTCGGGGCGGATCGAACAGGTCGGCCGGCCGCTCGATCTCTACAACGCGCCGGCCAACCTGTTCGTCGCCGGCTTCATCGGCGCGCCGCGGATGAACCTGCTGCCGGTGAAGGTGCGTTCGGCAAGCGGCGCCGAGGTGCGTGTCGAAGGTCCAGGCGGGCTGTCGGCCTCGATCGCCGTCGACGGGGTCGCGCTGAAACCGGGAGACGACGCGACGCTTGGCATCCGGCCACACGACATCCAACTTTCGAATGGCGGCAAGGGATCGGTGGAAGCGCGGGTAACGCTGGCCGAGGCGTTGGGACCGGAAACAGTTGTCCACGCCACCATTGCCGGCGACAGCAAACTTATCGCCGTTCTCAAGCAGCAGGGCGTTGAAACGCAAGGGCCGCCGATCAACCTCGCTCTGCCGCCGGAGCGCATGCATCTCTTCGATGCCGCCGGGCTGCGTGTCGCACCGCGTTAGCCGGCGGCAAGATAGCGGGTTGTTTTCATGAACCGTCGCAACTGCGCACAGCGAATGCGTGTTGCGCTTGTCAAAATAGGTGAACGTTAAGACAACCGAACTCTTCAAGAGGGCGCTCTCTGCGATCATTGCTGCCACGGGATGATCCGGAATTACTTCAAAGTGGATTTCTCGTAGGCGGTCTTCGGCAATACGGAGGTCCGCGCCGGCACGTTCGCGCGCCTGAGGAATCCGGCTGACTGATAATACGACCTGTGCTGAGGTTCAGTACGAACTACCGATCAGGTTCTGTTGTCCGGCTTCGTCATCCAAAGGACCGGGATGCGCCCGATCACGCTTGCGCCATTTGGCATTCTGCTCTTCGCAGGCGCCATGTGGCTGCTGTCCGCTTCGACGAGCGGTAGCGGATCACCGGACCTGACCCTTGCTGCTGCGAGGATTCGGCCTCGGCCTTCTGTTCGTGGCACTGGCGCTGGTTACGCTGCAGGGCCTTGCCGCCAATGCGCTGCCGTTTGGCATCGGGCTATTCAACTTCGGCAAGCAGGTGGGCGGTCTGACCGGCACAGCCCTCTTGCAAACGTATATTGATCACCAGAATGTCCACAACCGGACGATACTGGCGTCCCACCTCGTCAATGGCGATCCAGCCGTAGACCAGCGCTTGAGAGCAACTGCGAATGCTCTGGCGAACAGTGTCGACAGCACTGCGGCGACAAAGGCCGCCCTGCCGCTGCTGCAGCGCGCGCTTGAGAAGCAGGTCGCCACGATCTCGTTCGACGAAGCTTTCTTCGCGCTCGTCCTGCTGTTCGCGGTCGCTGCGCCCTGTCTCATTGTCGCCAAACAATTGCTCGGCCGCCAAGCCGCTCCGCAGAACTAAAACCGCGTCCACGCCCTATACTTTGGAACAGATCTATTGGTCGGGAGAGGCTTCCAGATTATCTCATGAGCCGTCTTAACCGGACGAGACAGGGATGACGAATGCAGAGGTTTTTCCGGTTTCACTCTGCAGCCGAC
Source organism: Mesorhizobium sp. M0663 (assembly GCF_040320585.1). Classification (NCBI taxonomy): domain Bacteria; kingdom Pseudomonadati; phylum Pseudomonadota; class Alphaproteobacteria; order Hyphomicrobiales; family Phyllobacteriaceae; genus Mesorhizobium; species Mesorhizobium sp. M0663. Next base: position 82,958 of record NZ_JAMYPX010000010.1, on the reverse strand, counting down.
GAAGAGGCAGCCGAGCGTCTTACCTGTCCGGCTCGTATTCCCAGTGGTAGGTGTTGATGCATCGATCCGCGTCGCTCCTCGCGCGAGGCCATCGTTAGGGTCCCCGTAGCGGCGATATCTCCGCGCAATGCATGGATTTCCATGAGATGCAGCCGAGGCATGGCGGAACTAGATTTAGGCGGTGAGTTCGCCTGTCCAGATATTGAAAACAAGTGCTATATCAAGCGCTGACCGTCCCCAGGCTTTTTTGTCCGACAGGAGAAGCCAATGACATCAGCGTCCAACTCACTTGGCGAAATCGACCCCGAAGCAACGCTTGCGCTGCAAATCATCGAGAGCATGCCCGGCCACGCGTGGGCAGCCGATGCCGCCGGAAGATTCACCTATCTCAGCCCAAACACCCTGGCGTTCCTCGGCAACACGCATGAGGGTCTCAACACTTCCGAAGACGACGATGAGTTCGGCTGGCGTCGAGCCGTCCATCCCGACGATTATGATCCTGTAGCCGCCAGATGGCGGCATTGCCTCGAAACCGGCGATCCCTATGATACCGAGCATCGCCTGCGGCGCGCCGATGGCGTCTATCGCTGGTTTCGAAGCTCAGGACGACCATTTCGCGATAGCCAGGGGCGCATCGTTCAATGGTACGGCACGACAATAGACATTGAGGACCAGAAGCGGGCCGAGTCAGCATTGCGTGACCGGGAGCGGGAACTCTCGCAGCTCGTGGACATGGTCCCGAGTCACATCTGGCGGCTCGATCCCGACGGCGAGCCGATCTTCTTCAATGGGCGCATGGTCGACTTTCTCGGCCTCGATGTAGCGGATCTGGACCGACCGGGCATGAGCCGGCTGGCGGTGATGATACAGGCCGCCGTTCATCCGGACGACGCGGCAGCATTCGGCGATGCACTCCGTGGTTGCTTCGCTACCGGTGCGAGCTTCGCGAAGCGCTATCGCCTGCGCCGTGCCGATGGCGTCTATCGCTGGATGTCGAGCCGGGCGGAGCCGATGCGCGATGACGCTGGCCGCATCGTCCAGTGGTACGGCCTCTGTCACGACATAGACGATCAGATGCACGCCGAAGCGGCGTTGCGGCAGAGCGAGCAGCAACTTCAGCACATGATCGACGCGGTGCCGGTCCGCATCTGGAGTGTGATGCCGACCGGCGGGCCGGTCTACTTCAATAAGCGATACCAGGACCATTTCCGCTCCGTTATCGCGAACTTTGATGTGCTCGGCGAGCCGGGCATCGAAACGTTGCTGCACGAGGTGATTCATCCCGAAGATGCGCCCGAGGTGCAGCGCACGTTGCTGAGGTGTTTCGAAACTGGCGGCGGCTCCGCGATGCGGTTTCGCTGGCGCGAAAAGGACGGCACCTATCGCTGGGCTGAGTGCAGGGTCGAGCCGCGGCGCGATGACGACGGAACGGTCGTGCAGTGGTACGGGGTTTCTCTCGACATCGACGATGAGGTGCGCGCGCAGGCGGCGTTGCGCAAAAGTGAGCGGCGCCTCCAGCAGCTGATCGACACCGTGCCCGCTTTGATCTGGAGTACGACACGGGAAGGGACGCCTTCCTACGTCAACAAACGGTTCACCGATGTAACCGGGGCCACGCTCCACGACATCACCGCCCCGGACGGCTCGCCGTCGCTGAGCGTGATCCATCCAGACGATATCGACGCCGCACGGCAGGCGATCCGCCATTCATTCGCAACGGGCGTGCCTTACGTTCAGAGATATCGCCAGAGGCGGGCTGACGGCGGCTATCGCTGGACCGAGACTCGCGCCGAGCCGCTGCGCGACGAAGATGGCAGCATTCTCCAATGGTACGGCGTGAGCGTCGACATCCATGACCTGGTGACCACGCAAGCCGCGTTGCACGACCGGGAACGAGAGCTCTCGCAACTCGTCAACATGGTTCCGAGCTACCTCTGGCGGCTGTCTCCCAACGGTGAGCCGACCTTCTTCAACAAGCGCCTGATAGATTTTCTCGGCCTGGACATAGCGGACGCGGAAAAGCCGGACACGAGCCGGCTGGCGGCCTTCATTGCCACCGTCGTCCATCCCGACGATGCAGCCAGCCTGAGGGAAGCACTCGACGGCTGCTTTGCCACCGGCGAGCGATTCTTCATGAAGTATCGCCTGCGCCGTGCCGATGGCGTTTATCGTTGGATGGAGGGCCGCGCGGAGCCGCTGCGGGACCAGGGTGGACGCATCGTCCAATGGTACGGCCTTACGCACGACATCGACGATCAGCTGCGCGTCGAAGAGGCGCTGCGCGAGAGAGAACGGGCTCTCTGGCAGCTCGTTGAAACACTGCCGGCAATGATCGATTGCGCCGCGCCGGATGGCGAACCGATATATCGCAGCCAGCAGCTCCGCGAATTCCTCGGATACAATCTTGAGGAATTGGACGAAGCGGGAAAGTCCCGGCTGGCTGGCACACTCGACGCCGGTGTTCATCCCGACGACCTGACAGGTGTCAAAGAGAGATATGCCGATTGTCTGTCCACAGGCGAGCCGTATGCGCGACGGCACCGTCTGCGGCGCTTCGATGGTGAATATCGCTGGGTCGAGACGCGCGCCGCGCCGATGCGCAACGCTGAAGGCGCCATCGTGCAGTGGAACGTTATCTGCCTCGACATCGAAAATGAGATGCGGACACAAGAGGAGCTTCGGCTGGCACAAGAGAGACTTGCGCGTGCGAGCCAGGCGGCGAGCCTTGCCGAACTCTCCGCATCCATCGCTCATGAGGTGAACCAGCCGCTGGCCGCCATCGTCGCCAACTCCAACGCATGCCACCGTTGGCTGTCCGCCGAGCCCCCGAACGTCGAGCGCGCGAAGATCACGGCCGAGCGTATCATCCGCGATGCCAACTCGGCGGCGGATGTCGTCAGCCGCATCCGTGCCTTGTTCAGACCTTCGCTTGAAATGAGAACCAGCACACCGATCCCCAGCGTCGTTGCCGAAGCACGTGACCTTATGGCCGAGGAAGCCATGCGGCGTCGCGTTCGCATGGACATCGACGTCGAAAGCAACCTTCCGCTGGTTGCGTTCGATCGCGTCCAGATTCAGCAGGTCCTGGTCAACCTCATTCGCAACGGCATGGAGGCGATGGACACCACGGCGGGCGACAAGGTTCTCGGAATGCGCGTGCGCCGGATAGAGGACACGATCCAGACCGAGGTCCGCGACCGAGGCCCGGGTATCGAACTTCCTAACAAGATATTCGAGCCGTTCTTTACAACGAAAGGGAACGGAATGGGCATGGGGCTCGCGATCTCGCGTTCGATCATCGAGTCTCACGGCGGACGCCTTTGGGCGGTGAATAGCATGCCGCGTGGGGCGACATTCATCTTCACCCTCCCGGTTGAAGCGAAAGCTGCGCAATAACTGGCGGCGCTCAGTAAGCGCTTGGTTTTTTCGGCTCTCGGTGAAGGGGCGCCGCCGCCCCGTGCAATGCATGGATTTCCATGAGGTGCGGTTGGGGCGTGGCGGGATTAGGGTGGCTACGTGAGTCCGTCAGCCCAGTCCAGCTATCAAGAGCAAGTGCTACACGAAGCGCCGACAATCTCCAGAGTTTGTTTGTCCGTCAGGGGCACCCGATGACGATAGCGCCCAACTCACTTGGCGAGACCGATTCCAACGCAACGCGCGCGTTAACGCATGACTTGGACCGATCCGGATCGGGAAGTGGCCGATCTTTCGCGACGAATGAACCGGGCCTGATTCGCGGCAACATGATCAGCGATCTTGAAAGAGGCAGGTTGTCGCGCGCCTGGTCGCACCGTCCCCAATTCTTGCATCTGGGGCTTTTTATTACGGCCTATGTCCTGGGCTGCGGCTTCGCCCAGTCGCTCGCAATCATACCTGGAACAGGGATTTCCATTTGGCCTCCGAGCGGGCTTTTCATCGCTACGCTTGTCTTCGCCTCCAGGTATAGCTGGCCGTGGTGGGTGCTGGGGGCCTGTGTGGCAGAACTGTTCAGCAACTTCTTGTGGTTCCACACTCCGCTGCCCGCGGCCTTCCTGATCTTTGCCGGCAACGCTCTTGAAGCGGTGGCCGGCGCATGGCTTGTGAACCAGACCTGCAAGCGCCCAGTTCGGCTGGAAACGTTGCGGGACGTTCTCGCATTCGTCGCACTGGCCGCTGGAGTTGCGCCAGTTGCAAGCGCGACGGTGGGAAGTGCGGCGCTTGCGTGGTTTGGCATACAATCGCAAACCTTTGCGACGGCTTGGCCGCTGTGGTGGATCGGAGACGCGACGGGAGTCCTGATCGTAGCGCCACTGGCGCTGGTCGTGTTCCAGAACTGGCGCGGCAAGGCGCAGCTCTCGGCGGCGCGGTGGATGGAAGCTTGCGTCCTGGGGCTGACCTTTCTTGGTATCGCCGCCCTTTCCTTGAGCGGCTATCTGCCCTTCGCCTACATCATCATGCCGCCTCTTCTTTGGGCCGCGGTGCGCTTTGAGTTCCGAGGCGCCGCCGTAGCATTGACCGTTCTCGCTCTGATCACGGCGGTATTCACGATATCCGGCGCCAGCCAATTTGCCGGCGATCCCGAGTCCCAGAAGCACAACCAGATCATGCTGCAGCTTTTTCTGGCCATCTCTGCATTTTCGGCGCTCGTCATGGCCGCCATTTCCAGGCAGCATCAGGCGGCGGTGCTCACTTTGCGCCAAAGTGTGGAGACCTTGCGGGAGCGGGAGCGAGAACTCTCGTTGCTGGTCGAAATGATCCCCGCTCACATCGCCCGTATGGCGCCCAACGGCGAACCAACCTTCTTCAGCAAGCGCACGACAGACTATATCGGCCTCAACGACATCGCGGGCTGGGACAAGCCGGGCACGAGCCGCCTGGCGACCGTAGTCGCGGCAGCCGTCCATCCCGACGATGGACCCAGGATGAGAGAATGGCTCAGCCGCTCCCTCGCCACCGGCGAACCCTATCCCATACGGTATCGCCTGCGTCGCGCTGACGGTGTCTACCGCTGGAGGGAGGGCCGCGCCGAGCCGCTGCGGAACCAGAGTGGGGCGATCGTGCAATGGTACACGGCCAGCATCGACATCGACGATGAGGTGCGCGCGCAGGAGGCATTGCGCGACCGGGAGCGGGAGCTCTCGCAGCTTGTCGACATGGTTCCGAGCCACGTTTGGCGCCTGACGCCGGACGGCGAGCCGACCTTTTTCAACAAGCGAATGGTCGATTTTCTCGGCCTTGACGTAACGGATTTGGACAAACAGGGCATCGGCCGGCTGGCGGCGATGATAGCGGCCACCGTCCATCCGGACGACGACGCAGCATTCGGCGATACGCTCAGTCACTGCCTTGCTACCGGCGAGCGCTTCTCCATGAGGTATCGCCTGCGCCGCGCCGATGGCGTCTATCACTGGATGTCGAGCCGGGCAGAGCCGATGCGCGATCACGCTGGCCTGATCGTGCAGTGGTACGGCCTCTGTCACGATATAGACGATCAGATGCAAGCCGAAGAGGCGCTGCGGCGGAGCGAATTGCAGCTTCAGCAGATGATCGACGCTGTGCCGGTCCGCATTTGGAGCGCGGTGCCGACCGGCGGGCCGGTCTACTTCAACAAGCGATACCAGGACCATTTCCGCGCCGTCATCGCCAATTTCGAAACACTCGGAGAGCCGCGCATCGAGGAATTGCTGCAAGAACTGGTTCATCCTGAAGATGCTCCCGAGGTGCTGCGCACGTTGCTGAGCTGTTTCGAAACAGGCGGCGGTTCCGCGATGCGGTTTCGCTGGCGCGAAACAGATGGCTATCGCTGGGCGGAGTGCAGGGTGGAGCCGCGGCGTGATGAAGACGGGGCGGTTGTGCAATGGTACGGGGTTTCCCTCGACATCGACGAAGAGGTGCGCGCCCAGGAAGCGCTGCGACAAGCCTCCGACAAACTCGCGCAAGCCACTCAGGCTGCAAGTCTCGCCGAGCTTTCCGCTTCGATCGCGCACGAGGTGAATCAGCCGCTGGCCGCGATCGTCGCCAATTCCCATGCATGCCACCGTTGGCTGGGCGCCGTCCCGCCGAACGTCGAACGCGCGAAGATTACGGCCGAGCGCATTATACGGGACGCCAATTCGGCGGCGGACGTCGTCGGCCGCATTCGCGCGCTGTTCAAGCAATCCACCGAGACGAGGACCAATGCGACGCTCAGCAGTGTCATCGCAGAGGCACGCGACCTCGTGACCGAGGAAGCGATGCGGCGGGGCGTTCGCATCAGCGTTGATGTCGGAAGCGACATTCCGCTAGTCGCGTTCGATCGCGTCCAAATCCAGCAGGTTCTGGTCAATCTCATCCGCAACGGCATGGAGGCGATGGACTCTTGTGCGGATGACGGAGTTATCAGCATCCGCGTGCGCCATATCGGGGATGTTGTCCAGACCGAAGTCAGAGATCGCGGCCGGGGCGTCGAGTTTCCCGACCGGATATTCGAACCGTTCTTTACCACGAAAGAGCAAGGGATGGGCATGGGACTGGCGATCTGCCGTTCGATCATCGAGTCGCACAGCGGGCGTTTATGGGTCGAGAAGAACGAACCACGTGGAGCGACGTTTATCTTCACGTTGCCGATTGAAGCGAAAGCGGCGTCATGACGACGGACGGCCAAATTGTCTTCATCGTAGATGACGATGAACGCGTCCGGGAGGCGCTCAGTGAGCTGCTGGCCGCACATGGCATGCGTGCCGTAGAGTTCGGATCGGCGGGCGATTATATCCGCGCTGACAAGCCGGACGTCCCTGCCTGCCTCATCCTCGATATCGAGTTGCCGGATATTAACGGCCTCGATCTGCAGCGGCAGATTGCCGAGGGCGATCATCCGCCGATCGTTTTCCTGACGGGACATGGCGATATCCCGTCCTCGGTGCGTGCGATCAAGCACGGCGCGGTGGATTTCCTGACTAAGCCCTTCAGCGATGCAGACCTCATGGCCGCAATCCATGCGGCGATTGCCCAGGATCGGGTACAGCGATCGGAGCGCGCCGAGCTGGGCGTGTTGAAGCAACGTTATCTCGAGCTGACGCCGCGCGAACGTGAGGTGCTGCCGCTGGTGGTCAGCGGCTTGCTCAACAAGCAGGCCGCCGCTGAACTGGGGATCAGCGAAGTTACGCTGGAAATTCATAGAAGGAACGTCATGCAGAAGATGGTCGCGGCGTCGCTCGCCGACCTAGTGCGCATCGCCGAGCGATTGGGAATACCGATCACGCACTCGCGCAGGGCAGGGGGGAGCTGAGCGTGAGCAAGCGGAGGCCTGTCGTGGCGATTGTCGACGATGACCCAAGACTGCTCGAGTCGCTGGAGGACCTTCTGGAGTCCGCCGGCTATGTGGCCCGCAGCTTCTCGTCGGCGGGGGCGTTGCTGGTCAGCGGCCTGTCTGGATTGGACATGCTTATCACCGACATCGGGATGCCCGGCATGGACGGCTTTGAACTTCGTGACTTGGTCAAGAAGGCGCGTCCGGACCTGCCTGTGTTCCTGATCACCGGCCGCCACGAGATAGTGGATCAGCACCGCGCCAAGGGCATTGGCGGGCTTTTCCGCAAGCCGTTCGATGGCCAGGCACTGCTTGCGGCGATCGGCGACGCTTTACGCAACCCAGAAACGGAGGCTAAACATGAGAGTTGACCAATTGCCCTTACCGAGATCGACGCCGTCATCACAGCAGCGAAGGGCTGAAGCCGAGCAGCCGCTGGTCATTATTGTCGATGATGATGCCTCTGTTCGGGAGGCGCTGTCTGAATTGATCCTGTCGGCGGGTTTCCTGCCGGTGTGCTTTACCTCAACCCGTGAATTGCTTGACGCCGACGTGTTGGAGAGCCCCGGCTGCTTGATCCTCGACGTGCGCATGCCGGGGACGAGCGGTCTCGATCTGCAGCACCATCTTGCGAAAAACGGCAACCCCAAACCCATCATCTTCCTGACCGGGCATGGCGACATCCCGATGACTGTCCAGGCGATGAAGGCCGGCGCCGTGGACTTTCTCACCAAACCGGTGCGGGATCAGACGCTGCTTGACGCTGTGATCGCCGGCATTGCGGTGGATGCCAAGCGGCGGGTGGATGCCGTGATCGTCAAGCGCAATATCGAGCGCGTCGGGACGCTGACGCCGCGCGAGCGCGAGGTCCTGCGTGAAGTGGCGCGCGGACGCCTCAACAAGCAGATCGCCTTCGACCTCGGCATCAGTGAAGTGACGGTCAAGCTTCACCGCGGCAATGTCATGCGCAAGATGGAAGCCGCTTCCATCGGTGAGCTGATCCGGGCGTGGGAAACGCTGCCCGCGCCGATGCGCGAAGTCTAGAATTTGGCACAAGCCGATCCATGCCCCATCCAATAGGATCGCCCGGCGCGCCCGGCCATTTCAGGTGCTTTCTCAGCGCGCCCAGGCCTTCCTGCCTGTTGGTACGCTCGTGCTGCTGCGGGTGATCCTGATGTACATCGGTGGTCCTGTTGGTGTTTCGCGGCAAGGCCCGCGCCAAACATCGGTTACCACTGAGCGGCGCTCTTTGGCGGCGCCAGTCTGACCGACAAACTCGCAACATTTCATGCATCAGCAACTGACGCCGGCGATGCCGCGTCGGTCCCCGCGCCGCTACCCAAGCCTAAATTGACGTGTGTCTATAAGAGCTTGCCTTAGCCCGGCCCTATCTTCGGCGTGCCTGCCCTGCACCTTGGCATCGTATGACAGATGCTTCCGTAGAATAGGTTCGCGGCCCGGATCGATGCATCCTGTTCCTCGCAAGCCATCACGACCGTCGCGTTTCTACCGCTCCTCGCTCGCTCCTCCCCGAACGCGACCGCACAGGCCGACTCGACGGTCGTGATGGTGAGCAGGATGTTCAAAGCACATGGATGGACATGATGAACAAAGACGGACTTTTCTCCGTCGGCGGATCTCGCCGCGATGTCTTGTTGGCAGGCCTGATCTCTACGGTTGCCGCCGGACTGCCCCGCGCTGCTTCGGCAACGAGCCGAAAACAAAACCTTCCCTCTTCCCCCTCAATCAAAGGAACCAAGACGATGAGCACCATCACGACCAAGGATGGCACCGAAATCTACTACAAGGATTGGGGCAAGGGTCCTGTCGTCACGTTCTCGCACGGCTGGCCGCTGAATTCCGACGCCTGGGACGGCCAGATGCTCTTTCTTGCCCATAACGGCTTTCGCGTCGTTGCGCATGACCGGCGCGGCCATGGCCGATCGAGCCAGGCCACGTCCGGCAACGACATGAACGGCTATGCGGACGATCTTGCAGCCGTGATCGAGGCGCTGGATCTCCGGGACGCCACGCTGGTCGGCCATTCCACCGGAGGAGGCGAGGTTGCTCGCTATATCGGACGGCACGGCACGAAGCGGGTGGCCAAGGCTGTTCTTATCGCCGCTGTTCCGCCGATCATGGTGAAAACGCCGGCCAATCCGGAAGGCCTGCCGATCGAGGTATTCGACGGCATAAGGGCTGGCCTCGTCAAGGATCGTTCGCAGTACTACCGGGACCTCGCACCGTTGTTTTATGGCGCGAACAGGCCGGGCGCCAAGGTTTCCCAGGGGACTCTGGATCAGTTCTGGCTCTGGAGCATGCAGGCGGGTCTCGTGAACGCGTACGAAAGCGTCAAGGCGTTCTCCGAGACCGATTTTACCGAGGACCTCAAGAAGTTCGACGTACCAACCCTCGTCCTGCATGGCGAGGACGATCAGATCGTCCCTGTCAAGGACTCGGCAGTCAAGTCGGCCCGATTGATCAAAGGCGCAAAGGATATCTATTACCCCGGCGCGCCCCACGGGATCACGGCCACGCACCAAGATCAGGTCAATGCTGATCTGCTCGCCTTCATCAAAGGATAGCACGCCCTCAGTCACGACCGCATGTTGTCCGCAATTCCTTGGAGCCGCCGATGACCACCTTTGGCAATATTTCGCGCGCCCTGAACCGCATTTCGGGTGGCGCGCCAGGTCAAACCTTGTGCGCTCGCATAGCCGAGCGGTGGCCTGAATGCTGGTTCTGTCGGCTCATGTCCCGGATTGTGGAACCGAACCACTGCGCCATCGAGCTGGAGCGCTGGCAGAGGCGCGAAACATATGCTGCGCCACGGCTGCCGCTCGGGCAACTGCGCCTGTGCAGCGCGGAGGCGATCGCCGGCGTTCGACACTACGTCGCGCTGTCGGGGGTCGCCGCCGCGCGCTTGTTCTGCCTTGAAGGCCAAAGCGCTCTCCAAGACGTCAAACTGGCTAAGCGCCGGGAGTTTATCAATCGGTAGCCGTTTGCGATTGCCGCTCATTTTGGCGGTCTCAATTCGGCGTGAAATTTTCTTGGCCAGCAGTTGCGACTATCGCAGCAGCACCGGCACTATTTTTCGAAGGCAGGAACGAAATGGGCGCACTCTCGGGCAAGATCGCGGTGGTCACCGGCGGAAACAGCGGGATCGGACTATCGGCTGCAAAAATCTTTGCGGCCGAGGGCGCGCAAGTCGTCATTACCGGCCGCCGGCGGCAGGCGGTCGAGGAAGCGGTCGCACAGATCGGGGCAGGCGCGCTGGGCATTCAGGGAAATGTGGCCGACGTGTCGCACCATGACGAGGTAGCGCAACAGATCCGCCAGAGGTTCGGGGCGCTCGACATCTATATGGCGAACGCCGGCATAAACACCATCACGCACTCGGCCGACGTCTCCGAGGCAGAATATGATGCGCAATTTGCCGTCAATACGCGAGGCGTCTTCTTCGGCGTCCAGAAGCTGATTCCGGTCATGCGGAATGGCGGCGCAATCATCCTCACAGGCTCGCTGGCCAGCGAGAAGGTTCTGGACGGTCATGCTGTTTACGCGGGCTCGAAGGCGGCCATAAATGCCTTTGCGCGCGGTTGGGCGATCGAACTGAAGTCTCGCGGCATCCGGGTCAACGTGCTCAGCCCAGGTCCGGTGGATACGGCTATTCTCGATAAGCTAGGCGTACCGTTTGAGCAGCGCGGGCTGTTTGAAAAGGCGATGGCGGAGGCAATACCCCTGGGCCGGATGGGGCAGCCGGAAGAGCTGGCAAAAGCCGCCCTGTTCCTTGCCTCGGACGCGAGCAGTTTCGTCACGGGCATCAATCTGCGGGTCGACGGCGGGATGGCAGTGCTCTGAGCCACGACTGCGATGTCGCGCCAATAGACTGGCGAATAACGCCGGTCCGGCTGTTTGACCCATACCAAGGCATTGGGCGATGCGGGCCGAAGGCCAGGAACTATGTCGTTGACGAGAGGAGGCTTTGCCGCCGTGTTCGATCCGGCCGGCTCACCAGCGCTCAACGGATCGACCGCGCCAGGCTCTCGCCACGGCGGCAGCGGCGTCTTGCAAACACAACTCTCTGGCCGCGCGCCCTCAGTGTCTGTTCCGGCGACCGCCGCCAATGCACACCCCGCATAGATACCTCAATCATGCTGCAGGGCACCTGATCTCCCTGGTGACCTACCCTGCACCTTGGCATTGTATGACAGACCCTTCCGCACAATAGGTTGGCGGGCCGCGTCGGCGCATTCTCCTGAGCATTGGTCACCACAGGCCACACGGGAGAAAGCAAATGCGAAACATAACTCGAGTCCTGGCCCTCACCGCAGCGCTTGCCGCGTCGGGCGGCGGGATGGCGCAGGCCGCGAATTCTCAGCCCAAGCCGACGATCGTACTGGTGCACGGCGCCTTCGCGGAATCGTCGAGCTGGGATGCAGTCATCACCAAGCTCAGCAAAGACGGTTATGTAGCGATAGCCGCAGCTAATCCGCTCCGCGGCGTTGCCAGCGATGCGAAAGCAGTCTCAGCCATCGTCCGGTCGGTTTCCGGGCCGGTCGTGCTGGTGGGGCATTCCTACGGCGGGCCTGTCATCACCGAGGCCGCCAATGGCAATCCCAATGTGAAGGCATTGGTCTACGTGGCGGGTTTCGCGCCGGATACCGGCGAATCGAGCCTTACGTTGTCCAGCATGTTTCCCGGCAGCACCTTGGGGAGCGCGCTTGCTCCAGTCGCGTTGCCGGACGGCGGACAAGACCTCTTCATCGAGCCGGCCAAGTTCCGCGCCCAGTTCGCCGCCGACGTTCCGCAAGAGCAGACTTTGCTGATGGCTGCCACTCAACGCCCTGTTGCGCAGGCGGCTCTGGCTGAAGCCTCGGGCGTCGCCTCATGGAAGACGCTGCCGTCCTACATGATCTACGGCTCGGATGACCGGAACATCCCGGCAGCCGTCATGAGCTTCATGGCCAAGCGTGCGCATGCGGTAAAGACCGTCGTCATCGAGGGTGCGTCCCATGCGCTCATGGTTTCGCATCCCGACGAGGTCACGTCACTCATCGAGGATGCTGCTGCATCGGTCAGTCAGTAGCAGGCCGGAAACGCCCAGCATCCGATCGAGCAACGAAAAATAGACACGCAACACCAGGAGACCAGACATGAAGATCGTCGTCATCGGCGGAACCGGGCTGATCGGTTCAAAGACCGTGGAGAGACTGCGAAACAAAGGACACGACGTGCTTGCGGCGTCGCCGAATTCGGGCGTCAACACCGTTACGGGAGAGGGTCTGGCGGCCGCGCTTGCCGGTGCGCAGGTCGTCGTCGACCTCGCGAACTCGCCGTCGTTCGAGGAAAAGGCTGCCCTGGAGTTCTTCGAGGCATCCGGGCGTAATCTTTTTGCCGCCGAAACGGCCGCCGGCGTCCGTCATCACGTGGCGCTGTCGGTCGTCGGTACCGACCGGCTGCAGGGCATGGGCTATTTCCGCGGCAAGTTGCTTCAGGAAAAGCTGATCAGGGAGTCCGGAATTCCCTACACCATCGTTCACGCCACTCAATTCTTCGAATTCACCGCCGCCATCGCAAACACGGGCGCCGTCGGGGATACCATTCATATGTCGCCGGCCTACTTCCAACCCATGGCGGCTGATAATGTTGCCGATGCGATGGCGGACGTCGCGCTTGCCGCGCCGTTGAACGGCATGATCGAAATTGCCGGCCCGGAGCGTGTTCGCATGAGCGAACTTGTCGAGCGCTTCCTGAAGGCCACCAACGACCCGCGCAAAGTCGTCCCGGATCCCGGCGCGCTCTACTACGGCCAAGTGGCAATCGACGATCGAACGCTGGTGCCCGGCGAGAACGCGCGCATCGGCGCCGTGCGTTTCGATGATTGGCTCAGCCGATACACACCACCGAAGTAAGTAATCATCGGATAGGCCCGCCATTCGCACAACAAGGAGACCAGACATGATCAAAACACTTCTCTGCGCCGCGCTCACCTCCGCTTCCGTCACCGCAGCAATGGCCAATGACGCCGCCAACGTAAAGCTTGTCTACGACCAGGCTCTTCCAAACGTGCCCGGCAAGAGCATGAAAGCCGTGCTCGTCGAGTACGCGCCTGGGGGTACGTCGCCGGCTCATACCCATCCCAAATCCGCGTTCATCTATGCCACGGTCCTGGAGGGGGCGATCCGAAGCCAGGTCAACGACGGGCCGGTGAAGACTTATCGCGCCGGCGAGAGTTTCTCGGAATTCCCTGGCGACCGTCATGCCGTCAGCGAAAACGCCAGCAAGACGGAAGGCGCTCGTCTGCTTGCTATTTTCGTCGTCGACACCAGCGAGACGGAACTTACGACGAACGCGAAATGAAATCGTAGCCCCCGGGACCATCGGGGCGTACGCGAAGGGACGGTCAGTGACATGAATTTGATCGCCATCCGCACACTTGCGGGGATTTTGGTCCCCGATACTCCGCTTGTTGGCCGAGCGATCGAACATGCCCGCCAGCGATGTGAACCCTACCTGTTCAACCACGTGGTCCGATCCTGGCTTTTCGCGGCCCGGATCGGACAGATTCAGAATATCCAGCACGACGCGGAGGTTGTTGCCGTTGCAACCCTGTTGCATGACGTCACGCTCAATGAGGACTTCGCCGGGCCGCGCCGTTTCGAAGTGGAAGGCGCCGATCTTGCCCGCACCTTCGTTCGGGAGGGCGGCTTCGACGAGCGGCGCGCCCAATTGATCTGGGACAGCGTCGCCCTCAACTCGACGCCGTCAATCGGCCTCTACAAGGAGGCTGAGGTGGCGCTTTGCACAGCCGGCATCTGCCTCGATGTCGTCGGCTTGCAATACAGCCTCGTTTCGTCAGCCGAGATTGCAAAGATCGTTGGCGAATTTCCGCGCCTCGGGATGAAGCGGCGGATGACGCGATGCTTTTGCCATATCGCCGAGATCAGGCCCGAAACCACCTACGACAACTTTGCCCGGGACTTCGGCGAGCGCTTTGTTTCAGGCTACAAGGCGACTTCGGCAGTTGATCTTGTGATGAACGCTCCCTTCGAAGAGTGAACGCAGTTTCGATCCAGGTTCTATCGACACCGGTCGGTTCAGCCTCGCCCTTCAAGTGACCCAAACGCCGTGCGCCCGTCGCATGCCTGCGCCAAAGCGAATTGCCGAGGGCAGCGGTCAGGTGCCAATTTCCACCTCCTATACTTCGGTTTAGGCGCCCCAACCCAATCGAGTGGCAATACATATCATCGGCACGATAGCAACAGTTCGTCTCACCGGTCATCCTTACGCTGCAATGGATTGCAAACACCTCAAGGAGATAAGTAATGAATATTGCAGCGTCACCGGTCGCTCCGAAAGGAAAAGCCGTCGCCCAACGCGCGAGTTATGCCGAGCAGTCGCCGGAACTTCTGAAGAAATTTATTGAATTTCTTGGTGCGACGCGAGAGGGGTCGATCGAAGAACCGATCCGCGACCTTGTTGCAGTCCGAGCCGCGCAGGTGAACGGGTGCACCTTCTGCCTTGATATGCACGTCAAACAGGCGAAGATTCATGGCGAGCGCGAACTGCGCCTTTACCACCTGGCAGCCTGGCGGGATTCGACCTTGTTCGTTCCTCGCGAGCGTGCAGCCCTGGCATGGACGGAAGTCTTGACCAAGCTGCCCGAGCAGGGTGTCCCCGACGAGATCTACGATCGGGTCAGGTCACAGCTTTCCGAGAAGGAAATTTCCGATCTGACCTTCGTTGTCATGGCGGTCAATTCTTGGAACCGTCTGAACATCGGCTTCAAACCCGTCCCGGGCTCGGGGGATGCGAAGTTTGGCCTGAGCAAAGCAGCACTGAGCTAATCTTTGGAACGGGTCAGAATGGCGCTTGTTTGCGCGCCATTCTGACCGGCCAGGCGAAGGCGCCGAGCTCGGCGACCAACACTGGAACCGATCTCAGCCTCCCGGCCGCGGCCGCGAGGCGCTCTCAGGAGGGCGTCATGCGCATTGACAGTCTGCATCCAGTAATATCGGCCCGTCTCATGGTGATTGATGTCGACGCTCCACTCCGCAGTGCAGCACTCTCACTTTCCGGGCCCGCAATAGGCCTGGTCGTGGTGTGCCACGGCAGTGGGGAGGCGGCAGGCGTGCTGAGCAAGTCCGACCTTGTCCGCCATCTGGCGAATTCAGGGCCAACAGAAGCGCCGATTGCGGCATTGATGAGCACGTCCATCGTGTCCTGTGGTCCCGATGACGACCTTCATTCAGTCTGGCAGACCATGGCCGCGCAAGGCCTTCAGAATGTGCCGGTGCTAGGGGCTGACTCGAAACCGCTAGGCGTCCTCGATATCCGTGATGCGATGAAGGCGCTTTTCAAACAAGAGGAACTGCAGGAACGGCTGCTTGCCAACTACATCAGCGGGATCGGCTATCAATAGAGCTTGGTCTATCGTTTGGATATACAGAAGTATGTATCGGAGGCGTCTTAGATATAATTGACAATAAATGCCGTAAATTATAGCGTATTGAAGCAAATGGGTGTCGACTGAGCCAACGGGGTTATGAAATGTTTCGTCCGGACATAAAAGAAGATGTCTTCGACGGCCCGCCCGATGGTCTTGGAAGTGGTATGTCCGTGCAAATGTCGACGGCCGGCATCGTCCATGACCTCGGCAATCTCATTCAGGTCGCCTCGTCGGCGTTGAACCACCTGGCCCGCGATCCGAGCATCCAAGCGACTCCGGCGCTTGGGCCTGTAATTGCCGGCGCCAAAACGGCTTTGGAACGGGCTGGGGACCTTGTCCGGCAAACCATCAGCCTGGCTCGAGAGAGCCACGCGGAAATCGAATACACAAACGTAGATGCTTGCCTGGCTGAGATCGAAACCCTCGTGCGGAGCGCCTTGGATGCCAATTTCGGTCTTGAGCTTCGGGTTGGGTCCGACCTGCCTTTGGTGAGATGCGATCGCTTTGGGTTGCAAAATGCGGTTCTGAACCTTCTGTTCAACGCGCGCGATGCAATGCCTGACGGCGGTTTCATCTCGATCGATGCCGGCTTGGCCTCTGAAAGCTCTACCGCCGGTCAGGTAGATATCCGTGTCGCGGATAACGGTATCGGGATGACCAGCGAGACAATGGTCTGCGCCTTCGATCCGTTCTTCACCACCAAAAGCGAAGGCCTCGGCGGCGTCGGTTTGCCGATGGTGAAGCGCTTTGTCGAGCAGTCAGGCGGAAGCATCGACCTTCAGAGCACGCTCGGGGCAGGCACGACCGTCACTCTGCGGTTGCCTGCGGTGCGATAGCGGCCGGCCAATCTCCCCCCGGTGACAGACGTGACATACAATCGAGAGATAGAGATGGATGCACAAGTCGTTGAAAACGTCCAACAGCACCGTTTCGAGTTGCCGATCGCCGGCGATATGTTTGCGGCGGCCTACTATCGGCTCGAGGGCGGGCAGGTCGCGCTGATACACACCGAAGTCCCGTCGGAATTTTCCGGACAAGGGATCGCGTCGCGATTGGCCCAAGGGACCTTCGAACTGCTCCGCAAAACCGGCCGTAAAGCGATCTTGAAATGTCCCTTCATGAGCCGCTTTTTCGCCAAGCACCCGGACTATGCAGATGTCGTCGACGGCTAGTCAGGGCACCAATGTTGAGGGTTTCCCAAGGATCTATCCAAATGCCTGACGAGTATGATTTGCAGAGGTTCGTCAGCGCACAGGATCCGGTCTACGACGACGCGCTGGCCATTCTACGTCGAGGGATGATGTGCACTCCCTATATGGAGTTCATCTTCCCAAGGTTGGCCACCAGGCGAAGCGGTACTGCGCCTGAGCCATATGCAATCACATCGCTCGACGAAGCCAGCGCCTATCTGTCATTTCCGATCCTTGGAGGCCGTTATCGGGAATGCGTTGGCACCCTGCAGCGGCTCTCCGGCCTAAGCGCTCGCGCTGTCTTCGGTGACGTTGATGCGAAGAAGTTGCACGCGTCCCTGACGCTGTTTTCCGAAGCAAGCAACGACGAGTTCCTGCTCGAGACAATCTTCGACGTCTGGTTCGACGGTTTGCTCGATGAGGAAACGATGAACGATCTCTACTTGATGTCGTAGTGGTCTGCCTGCGCCACCCGGCGTCAAGCTGTCGCGGCGCTGAGGTCACCATCCGCTGCCTTATCCCTCACATGCTGCCATCCGGCAGAGGCATGAGCTCGTGCTCTCCCGGCACGCCGGGGAAGCGGCGTTCGCGCCAATCCGCCTTTGCCTGCTCGATCCGTTCGGCTGAAGAGGAGACGAAGTTACAATAGATATGACGTGGCTCGGCCAGGGGCTCACCTCCTATCAGCATCAGTCTCGCCGCATGGAAGGCAGGCGCCTGGAGCACAATCTCAACGCCGCGCGCCAGAGCTACTAATTCGGCTCATGAAACGTACCGAGCTGGCCGACAATTCCAACCTCACCGGCGACGATGTAGATCGCACGCTCACGGTGTTCGGGTTTCACCTGGTAGCGCGCACCGCTCGTGAGCACAATTTCGGCATAGACCATGTCGGAGAACGTCCGGTGGCGTGCGCTCGGAATGGACGATGCCCGACCCGGCCGTCATCCAGTTGGCCTCGCCAGGACGGATGGTCTGCACTTTACCCAAATTGTCGCGATGGACGATCTCGCCATCGATCAGGTGGGTCACGGCCGCAATGCCGATATGCGGATGTGGTCCCATATCGAAACCGTGACCTGCGTCGAACATAGTGGGGCCGAAATGGTCGAACAGGATGAAGGGCCGGATCATCAGGCGATTCGAGGACGGCAATACGCGCCTTATCTTCAGTCCGTCCGCAAAATCACGGATAGCCGGCTGGATGAGTGTATCGATGCCTGTGATATCGCTTTGGCGGATGGTCATGGATCTCTGTCCTTCTGCATGCCTTATCAGCCAGGTGCCCGAACGCGCTTGAACGGAGCGGCGCGAAAGACTGTCTGAATGGCTTTGAGGAGCGCGAATTTGGAGCCCGCGTGGTCCTGTCCGGCGATGCCGCTTTCATTAAGAGCCGACACCCTCATCGACAGGATCGCGGCAAGATCTTCGGCCATTTCGGGCCTGTCGTGCAGCAGCGGCGCAAAGTTTTCCTGGTCTATCTCGTAAACCGTGATGGGGGTCATTGCCCGCAAACTTGACATCTCGCCAATGCCGGCGAGCAAGCCGGTCTCGCCGAAGAAATCGCCAGGTGCAAGCCGGCCGATCTCCTGCAGTTGATCATCGCCCTCGCCAATTTGCCGGACGATGACTCCCGTCCGTACGATCATGAGCGACGGCAGCATCTCTCCCTGTCGTGCGATGATTTCGCCCTTATGATAGGTACGAACCGAGGCCGCTTTGGCGAGCGACTCCTGCTCGGTATCCGTTAGCGCCGAGAATACCGGTATGGAATTGATGAGGTCGATCGGGGTGAAGCCTTGGGAGGCCGCCATCTCGTGGCCCGGCCGGTTGGTCATGGCAATCGAGCCCGAAAATGGCTCCGCCAGCAGCATGCCGGTCGACTTTGAATGGCGATAAATGAGATCGAAGATTTCGTTCCGAGCGGCACTTCGCTGGTCGATACTTGCGACGCGAAAAAACAACTCGATCTCGATAGCTGCGGCATCCAGGCTTCTGATGGTGACCGAAGGCGAAGGCTCCTGGAGGATTGAATTGCAGCTCAGCAAGACAGTGCGCATGAGCTCTACGATGATCGCCGGCGTCTTCGTTGGCGCCACCTTGACGGTTACGGCAAGTCCATGGCTCTCGTCCGGACCGCTTAGATTTGTTACCCCGATCTTGGCGAGAAGGCTGTTTGGCAGCGCCACGACATTGTGTGTCGGGGTCAGAAGTTGGGTCGACCGCCAATTGGTCTCGACAACGCGGCCTTCGGTTCCGTCGCCTAGAATGATCCAGTTTCCAAGCACGTAAGGGCGGCCGAGGTTAAGCGCGATCGCCGAAAATACGTCACCAAGCGTATTCTGGAGCGCCAGTCCCAGGATGACGGCAAACACGCCCGACGTGGCAATGAGCGTTCCGACCGGCACTGCAAAGACAAACGCCAGGATCGACAGGAACATTCCAGCGTAGACGACACCGACCACGACGTCCTGCAGGAGACGTGCCTCGCGCGGCTTTCGCTCGAAGACGAGATAGATACGGACAAATCCGATTAGCGCCCAGGCAAGGTGAACCCACCAGAGCAGCTTGACCGAGCCGATGAGGATCGCTCCTCCGGTTGTCTCGTTGTCCCCTGCGGTCTCGTATGGCACGACGCGCAGGTCGAGAACCATGGCCGACATGGCGAGGAAAAAGCCGAGTTGGACGACCAGCTTCGCATTGGCGAAGCGTCTGGGGATGAGGGACCAAACGACGATCCCGGCGAGGCCGAGCAACACGATGTAGACCAGAGGAGAGTTCCACCAGCTCATGAACGATCCCCGCGATGCCAAGTTCAATGTTTGGTCTCCGGCCCGGCGATCGGGCCTCTGCCGCTGGCCTTGTCTTTTTCGAGAACTGCTTCGGTGATCGAATTCGGCAGCCGTCGCGGCTTTTCGATCAGCCCGAGCACCGGCATGGCGATAATGAAGAACGCAAAATAGTAAAGCGTCGCCAGTTGGGACATGACGACGTATGCGCCTTCCGCCGGCCGGGAGCCGAGCCAGCCGAGAAAGAGGGCATTGGCAACGAACAGCCAGAAGAGCACCCTGTACCAGGGCCGATAGACCGCCGAGCGCACCTTCGAGGTGTCGAGCCACGGCACCAGGAACAGCACCGCGATCGAGCCGAACATCGCGAGCACGCCGCCGAGCTTGGAATCGATGGGCCCGATATTGAAGGTGATGGCCCGCAGGATCGCGTAAAACGGCAGGAAGTACCATTCCGGGACGATGTGGGCCGGCGTCTTCAGCGGATTGGCGATGCTGCTATTGTCGGGATGGCCGAGGTAGTTCGGCAGGTAGAAAACGAAATAGGCGAAGAAGAACAGGAACACGAGGATGCCGAAGGCATCTTTGACGGTGGCATAGGGCGTGAAGTCCACGACATCAGTTTTCGATTTGACCTCGATGCCGGTCGGATTGTTCTGGCCGACGACGTGAAGCGCCCAGATATGCAAGGTCACCACGCCCGCAAGCACAAATGGCAGCAGGTAATGCAGCGCAAAGAAGCGGTTCAGCGTCGGATTGTCGACCGCGAACCCGCCGAGCAAAAGCTGCTGGAGCCAGTCGCCGATCAGTGGGACGGCGGTGAAGAAGTTGGTGATGACAGTAGCGCCCCAGAACGACATCTGTCCCCAAGGCAGCACGTAGCCCATGAAGGCCGTCGCCATCATCAGCAGGAGGTTGGTGCAACCGAGCACCCACAGCAGCTCACGCGGCGCCTTGTACGAACCATAGTAGAGCCCGCGGCAGATGTGGAGGTAGACGGCAATGAAGAAGAACGACGCGCCGTTGGAATGGAGGTAGCGCAGCAGCCAGCCCGAATTCACGTCGCGCATGATCTGCTCGACCGAGTTGAAGGCCAGCCCCGTATCAGGGGCGTAATGCATCGCCAGCACGATGCCGGTCAGGATCTGTGAAACCAGCATGATCGTGAGAATACCGCCGAACGTATAGGCGTAGTTCAGGTTGCGCGGCACCGGATAGACGATGAAGCTGTCATAGACCAGCCGCGGCAGCGGCAGGCGGGCATCGAACCAACGTTCGATTCTGGTTTTGGGCGTATAGGTCGAGTGTTTGTCGCCGCTCATCGAAATGCCCCCTGCCTCAGCCGATACGGATCTTGGTGTCGGAAATGAACTGGAACACCGGCACCGCCATGTTCTCCGGCGCCGGCCCCTTCCGGACGCGGCCGGCGGTGTCGTATTGCGAACCATGGCAGGGGCAGAACCAGCCGTCGAAATCGCCTTCCTGACCATGCGGGATGCAGCCGAGATGGGTGCAGACCTGGATCATCACCACCCAGGCTTCCTTGCCCGGCATAGTTCGATTGGCGTCGGTTGCCGGCGCATCGGCCGGCAGGTTGGCGTTGCGGGCAATTGGATCCTTGAGCTCGGCGAGACTGACTGCCTGGCCGTCCTTCCTCTCTTTTTCGGTGCGGTTGCGCACGACCACCGGCTTGCCGTGCCAGTCGACGATCAGCGACGTTCCCGGCGTCAGCGAGGAGACGTCGACCTCGATCGCGGCGGGCGCTTCGACGCGCAATGTGTGCTCGGCTGTGGGGGTTTCGGAAAGGTCGGCCATGATGGCGACTCCTATTGTTGGAAGCTGCGTCATCGCGTTGGTGGCAATCGAGCAAAAGCAGGCCACGGCTTTCGCCTTTCCAGTCTGCTCACGTCGCGTGAAATATGCCGGCCGTGGCCGGGTGTGAGCCATCGTGCCAACGGCACGTGCGTCCAATACTTTCGTTTAGGATTTCCTGAGCGAAGGACTGGCAGGGCTGGCGATGATGCCATCATGGAAGGTTCTGGATTCCTCCAGATAAACGTTGGCCACTGAGCTGGCATACGCCCCGGCATTGCGCACGGCGATCCCGAACTTCAGCCCGACCATACCTCGGCATAGGCACGCCTGGCTGTCGGTGTCGTAATCGTCGTCTCCGCGAAGTGCGAGTTTCTGGAGCGGTTGTCTCGCGTGGCGCGGGGCAGGTTTTCCGCTCGGCGACGACCAATTGCGGGATTCAATCGGGTTTAGAAAAGAGAAAGCGGTGAAACTCTACTACAGCCCTCTCGCCTGCAGCCTGGCGGACCACATCGCTCTGGAAGAGGCCGGTGTTTCCTTCGAGCGCGAAAGTGTGAACCTCAAGACCAAACGGACAGGCTCCGGGGATGATTTCACTACCGTCACGCGCAAGGGCTACGTTCCAGCCCTCGTGCTGGATAGCGGCGAAACGCTGACGGAAAATATCGCCGTCCTCGACTGGATTGCGTCGCAATACCCGCCACTAGGAGTGGCGGGGCCGTTGGGCCGTACCCGCCTTCTCGAAGCGCTGACCTACGTCTCAACTGAAATACACCGAAGCTTCAAGCCGATGTGGCACCAAAGCAGCGATGCCGAAAAGGCCAGGGCGAGCGCGACGATTACGAGCCAACTCGAGTTCTTCGCTGACGGGCTCGAGACCGACTATCTGTTCGGCGACAAACCCAGCGTCGCGGATTTTTATCTTTTCGTGATGCTGCTTTGGGCGGCCCGCTTCCACGTCCCTGTTCCCGCGCCTTTGCAAGCCCTTCGCGTCCGAATGGCTGCCCGACCGGCCGTGCGCATCGCAATGGATCGTGAGGGCCTCGTCTGAAGCCGAGGGCGACTTCGAGCATAAGATCAGATGCAACATATCCTCTCGCCCAAACAGAAGATCAGGAGTCATTCTCATGCTGCCGTTCCTGCGGATGCTACATCCAGCCGCTTCCAAGCGCGGGGATGGCCTACGTCTCGAATTTCTCCGGAGGGAAATCGAGGAAACGCTGGACCTTACCGACGTTCAGTCAGAGCTCGCCGCACTGCCCCCTGGCCGAGTGGTTGCAATACTGGATTCGCCGCAGTCACCGTCGAAATAAGCGCAATATTTCCTGTCGGCCGATGCAGCGGCCGGTCTAGTTGTTCCCGCTTGTTGGTCATCATAGAGGCTTCATCATGAATGCGAGTAAGGCTCCCGACACGGTCGATCATCGCCGCCGGCGCATTGTCGGTGCGACAGCAATGACGTTCGCCGCCACCGAACTCGGCTTGAGCGCGCCGGCAGCCACTTGGATGGTCGAGGCGAGGGCATCCGCGACGCAAGCCAGGCCGGAATCATTCGGCTCGCTCAGACAGGTCAATGCCGAAAAACTGAGCGTCGGATATGCGGAGCTGGGGCCTGCCGAAGGTGCTCCAGTGATCCTGCTTCATGGCTGGCCCTATGACATTCACACCTACACCGACGTCGCTCCTCTGCTTGCCGCAAAGGGGTACCGCGTGATTGTGCCCTACCTGCGCGGCTACGGCACTACGCGATTCCTGTCGGACGAGACGATGCGCAATGGCCAGCAGTCGGCGCTCGCCGCGGATACGATCGCCCTGATGGATGCGCTGGGGATCGAAAAGGCCACGATCGCCGGCTGCGACTGGGGCGCCCGAACGGCCAATGTCGTTGCCGCGCTCTGGCCTGAGCGTTTTAAGGCGATCGTCTCGGTGAGCGGCTATCTCATCGGAAATCAGCAGGTCGGCATGGTGCCGCTGGCACCGGAGGCGGAGCTTCAATGGTGGTATCAGTATTACTTCGCCACGGATCGCGGCCGCGCCGGCTACGAGAAATACACGCGCGATTTCGCCAAACTCATCTGGCAACTCGCTTCGCCGCAGTGGAATTTCGACGATGAAATCTTCCAGCGCAGCGCCGCAGCCTTGGACAACCCGGATCACGTCAGCATCGTCATTCACAATTACCGCTGGAGGCTCGGCCTGGCACAGGGCGAGCCGGAATATGACGGTCTGGAAAACCGGCTGGCCGAAGCTCCCGTGATCACAGTGCCGACCATTACCCTTGAGGGTGATGCCAATGGCGCACCCCATCCCGACAGCAGTTCCTACGCCAAGAAATTCTCGGGCAGATACACGCACCGGATCATCACCGGCGGTATCGGCCACAACTTGCCTCAAGAAGCCCCGCAAGCCTTTGCCCAGGCTGTCATCGACGTCGGCGAATACTGATTAAAATCCATGACGTGCCCCGATCGTAAGGAATAACACGGGAAGATTCCTGGTTCTCGGCACAGCCTCCCGTCCGCTTAGGCGAGAACAGCTCTCCCGCCGACCCAGACCGACGCGATGTTGGCCCTGGAAGCGGAGTAGACGATCTTCTGAAGGATGCCGTCGCCGTCGTCGAGTTCGTCCCACAGGTGAATTGTGCCTCTGGGCGCGGCGGTGTCGACCAGGATCGCATCGAAATGGTAGCCAGGCGAGAATCGCCCCACAGGCAAGCCGAGTGCCGCGCCACCGCCTGCCGTCGCCAGGTGGAAGGACTCGCGAAAGTCGACGCGTGCTGTTCCGGCCGTGCCGCGCGTCTCGGCCGCTAGCGCCGGGTCGGTGCCGGTTTCCAGCATGCGCGACGACATGACCGTCGCGCGCATCGCATCGAACATCGAGGCGCTCGGTCCCCCGGAAATGTCGGTGCCGAGCCCGACCTTGACACCCTTCTCGAGGGCCGCCCTCAACGGGAACACGGCGCCTGCGAAGTAGGCGTTGGAGACGGCGCAGTGCGCCACGGCCGCCTTGCGCACGCGGATCGTCTCCATGTCGGCAAGCGTAATGAAATTGGCGTGCGCGAGCACGCTGCCGGCGCGCAGCAGGCCAAAGCGATCAAGGCTCGACGTGTCGCTGATCCCGTGGCGCTGCAGCACGTAGCCATGCGCCCAGTCGCTCTCCGAGCAATGCGTCTGCACATGGCAGCCGCATTCCTGCGCAAGCGTGCCGAGCCCTTCGAGGGCGGCGTCGGTACAGGAGGGGATGAAGCGCGGCGTAATGACCGGCTTTACCCGTCCCGTGGCATTGTCCGGATGCCCATGCACGTAGTCGATCAGAGCGCGCGTGCCATCGATGGCCGCGTCCGCCGAGGTATCGCGATAATAGGCCGGGCACTCGTCGGCATTGTCCATCGCCACTTTGCCGACCAGCGCACGTTGCCCGCGTTCGAGGCAAATGTCGACGAGCAGCTTTGTCGCGTCCTGGTGGATGGTTGCGAAGTAGAGCGCTGTGGTCGTGCCGTTAGCGATCAGGTCGTCGACCAGCAAGCCGTAGCTGCGCCGCGCGAAGGCGAGATCGGCGTAGCGCGCCTCCAGGGGAAACGTGTGTTTGTGGAGCCAGGCCTCGAGCGGCACGTCCAGCGCCCGGCCGAGCTGCGGATATTGTGGCGCGTGCACGTGAAGATCGACGAAGCCGGGCAGCAGATAACTCTGTGCCGGCAAGGTCGCCAGCGAACCGGTCCGGCGCGCGGCCTCCAGCGCCTCGTCATAGCCGGCATCATGCGGATGCAGCACCGAGGCGATGATGCCTGATTGATCGATTGCGATCAGGGCTTGGCGCAACTCTTCCACGAGCCCGCGCTCCGGCGCGTGAAAGCCGCTGGCCAGAAGCGTCTTGCCGCTCAGGTCGCTCACCTGTCCTCCGCTGAAGAACAGCTACGCACTGCCGTCGCGAAGCGCTAGAGCGCGATTGCCCGTCCGTCGATGCCGATGACAATATCGGAAGGGCTGCCGCTCATGCGGCTTGCGCCGTCGTGCCATAGGTGATGCCCTTCTCCTTCAGCCAGCGGCGATAGGCGATCGACGAGCCGTCGGCCCGCGTCGGGATTTCCGCGCGCGGCTCGAGCGGCAAAAGAAGTGGCCGTTGGTTCTCCAGGATGATGCGGTCCTGCAGGAAGATGAGCTGCTGGAACTGCACAAGTTCGGTCGTGGTCGATACGTCGTCGATCAGGAACATGACGGGGTGCGCGCGGCAGCGGTCCGGATCGAGGGGCTGCACGAACAGACAGATCACGTCCCACCGGGTAGCCGAGTTGGGGCAGGTCTTGTAGAGCATCACCGCGAAAGGATTGGCGACCCGGTACATGTATTGGGTCATGATGCCGCCGGTCGCCGAGAGTGCTGCCTGCGGCTGGAAGAATTCGCAGTTGGTCGCCCACACCTCATCCACGTCGCGGCGGATTTCGGTTGTGTAATGCCGCACTTCCGTGTGCGGCTCGGCGCCCAATATGTCGGTATGGACGAAGGGGAAATGCGCCATGTCGAGGAAATTCTCGACGATGCGCAGGCCGGACGCCTTTACCGCGATCGCTCCGCAAACGACAGGCCGGCGGTCGTCCTCATAGGCCTCCGGGATCGACAGCACATCGCCGGCCGGCATGCCGAGCGTGATCCATAGATAGCCGTAGCGTTTCCTGGCCGGGACTTGGCTGCCGTCGCCGGCACGCGACACATTGACCGCGCCTGCCGTATCGCGGGCTACCAACAGATCGATGCCCAGAAGCCGGTTCGCCATCGTGCCGACCGGAATCTCGTTCAGCGCGTCAATGCAATACCATTGATCGAGGGCCGCCTGCTCCGCAGCTCGCTTAATGGTCATTGTTGCGTCCTTCCTGTGCTATCTCACTGCCGATAGATGCGGTCCATCACAGCCCGGTGGTCGGCCATCGCCGCCTCGACATCGAAAGAGGCGAAGTCGCCTCTCGCGATAATCTGCCGGCCGTTGATGTAGGAATAGTCGACCTTGAAGGGTCCGCAAAGCACCAGCGCGGCGAGCGGGTCGCGCTCGGTGCCGGAAAGGCCGAGTTGGCTGCGTTTGACCGCGATGAAGTCGGCGCACATGCCGGGCGCGAGATGGCCGATGTCATTGCGACCGAGCAGGGCAGCGCCGCCGCGCGTCGCCATTTCGAGGGCCTCGCGCGCGGACAGCGCCGTCGGCGTGCCGCCGAAACCGCCGCGGCCGCCGGGCTTTTCGGAGAGGTAGTGGTGCGGCGCGACACGCTGAAGCATCAGCGCCAGCCGCGCTTCCATGAACAGGTTCGACGTGTCGTTCGAGGCCGAGCCGTCGACGCCAAGGCCGACCTTCACGCCCTTGTTGAGCATCTCGCGGATCTTCGCGATGCCCTGGCCGCAGCGCATGTTAGCCGACGGGCAATGGGCGACCCCGGTGCCGGTTTCGGCGAAGCGGTCGATCTCGTCGCTGGTCATGAAAATCGAGTGGGCGAACCAGACGTCGTCACCGAGCCAGCCGACGGATTCGGCGAACTCGACCGGCCGCTTGCCATAGATTTCGAGGCAGTACTTCTCCTCGAAAAGCTCTTCGGCAAGGTGCGAATGCAGGTTCACGCCCTTGTGGCTGCGCGCCAGCGATGCCGCATCGCGCATCAACTCCGGAGTCACCGAGAACGGCGAGCAAGGAGCCAGGATGATTCGGCTCATCGAATGTCGCGACGCGTCGTGATAGCTGCCGATCAGCCGTTCGGCATCCTTCAGGATATCCTCTTCCTTTTCGACGCAGCGATCCGGCGGCAAGCCGCCCTGGCTTTCGCCGCGCGACATGGCTCCACGCGCAGCGTGGAAACGCAGACCGATATCGCGGGCCGCACCGATCGTCGCGTCGAGCGTGCAATTGTTGGGCAAGATGTAGAGGTGATCGGAGCTGGTCGTGCAGCCCGAATGGATGAGCTCGGCCATCGCTACGCGCGCCGAGACGCCTATCGCATCGTCGTCGAGCTCGGCCCAGATCGGATAGAGCGTTTTCAGCCAGACAAGCAGCTCGTCGTCCTGAGCCATCACACGGGTGAGGTTCTGGTACATATGATGATGCGTGTTGACCATGCCCGGCATGACGACATGGCCCGATAGGTCGAGCACCTCGTCGGCACTGGAGGCACTGAGTTCCGCGGTGGTACCGACCGCTTCGATGACGTTGTCGTCGATCAACAAGGCGCCGTCAGAAATCTCGCGGCGCGTACCATCGAAGGTGGCGAGCAGATCGATGTTCTTGACAAGCAGGCGGGGCATGATGGTCTCAACGCATGTCGCGGAAATAGGGTTCGCCGAGAGCAGCCGGCGCGGCCATTGCCCGGCGCATGCGCTGCCAGGCAAGCACCGGCACGATGATCAGGGCGATGGTGCCGAGATAGGGCAGCATCGACAGGATCGGCGCCGCGATCGGCCAGTTGCGTGCTTGGCCGACGAAGCCGAGAGAGGTGATGAGACCGAACAGCAGAGCGGCCAGCACGGCGTTGAGGGGCCGGTAGCCTGCGAAGATGACGAGAGAGACGGCAATCCAGCCGCGGCCGGCCACGACGCCTTCCGACCAGGAGGGAACGAAGGCAAGCGTGAGGTAAGCGCCGGCGCCGGCCGCCAGCGCCGAGCCCGCGGCGACATACCAGAAGCGGATGCTTTGCACCGAAATGCCGGCGGCGTCGGCTGCCGCGGGGTTTTCGCCCACCGCGCGCATGTTCAGCCCGTGGCGCGTGCGGAACATGATGTAGTGCAGCACAACCGGCAGAACGATGTAGATCAGGTAGACAAGGATGTTCTGCGTGAAGATCGCGCGACCGAGCAGCGGGATGTCGCTAAGATAGGGAATAGCGATCGGCGCGAAGGTCGCCGGCGCCGGCATGCCGGAATAGGCACGACCGATCGTTGCGGCCATGCCGGTGCCCATCAGCGTCAGCGCCAGGCCGCACAACACCTGGTTCGCTTTGACGACGACGGTGCCAAGAGCGAAGACGCAGCCAACGAGGAAACCGACGGCAAGCGCAAGGACGAAGCCGAGCATAGGGTGCGGCGTGGCGACGACGACCGCGATGCCAGTGATTGCACCGAGCGCCATAAGCCCTTCGACGCCGAGATTGACGACGCCGGCGCGCTCGGAGAGCGTCTCGCCCAGCGCCGCCAGCGCCAGCACGCCGCCGGCGAGAATGGAGGTCTGGATCAGTCCGGCGATCATGTCCATGGGTGTTTCCTCAGCTCGCGGCCGGTTCGGTCCGCGTGATGCGGTAGTGAGCGAGTTCGTTGCCGATCGCCGTGAAGAACAGGATCAGTCCGGTGATGGCGAGCACGGCCGAGACGGTGATGCCTTGCGTCTGCAGGATGATGCCCGAATTCAGGATGACGCCCATCAAAGCCGCGCCTGCGAGCACGCCAAGTGAGGAACCGCGCGCCAGCACCGCGACCATGATGCCGAGATAGCCGAAATTGTTGGAGATGCCGCCCTGCAGGCGATGCACCGTGCCGGCCACTTCCAGCATGCCGGCGATGCCGGCGATTGCTCCGGATATCAACAGGACGACGATCAAACGGCGTCGAAACGGCATCCCAGCATAGCGCGCCGCGCTCGGATTCGACCCCGCGATGCGGACCTCATAGCCCCAGCGCGTATAGTTGAGCAGGCCGGCGATGATGAAGGTGAGCAGGATCGCCAGCGGGAAACCGTAGTGCACGATACCCCAGAATTCGGGGACATCGTGCGGCAGGCGCGCAGTGGTCGCCAGCGCATGGCCGCTAGGGTCGAGCCATGGACCGGTGGCGACGTAGTAGACCATCAACGTCGCGACGAAATTCAGAAGCAATGTGGTGATGAGCTCGCTGACATCGGCGTAGGCGCGCGCCAGCGTCGGCACCAGGATCCAGATGAGGCCGCCGAGCGCGCCGGCCACGAACATCAAGGGCAGGATCAGCCAGGTCGGGCCGGGAATGAACAGGGCGACGGCCGTGGCGCCGAACGCCCCGGCGTAGAACTGGCCCTCGGCGCCGATGTTCCAGGCGCCGATCCTGAGCGCCACCCAGACCGACAGGCCGGTCAGGATCAGTGGAGTCACCAAGAGGCCCACGTCTTCCAGCCCGAAGCTGGAGCCGAAGGTGGAGTCGAGGACCTGCGAGGCGAGCTCGATCGGATCGGCGCCGCGGGCGGCGAGCACCAGTCCGGCGACGACCAGCGCCGATACGATCGCCAGGACCCGCGCCGCAAGCGCTACAGAGGGCCGCGCGGAGGGCACGCGCTGGAGCTTGATCGCCAAGGTCAGCGCATTCCGGCGGGGGCCTGGGCGGCGGCGTTCGACCGCACCTGCCCGCCCATCATCAAGCCGATTTCCTCGATGTCCGTGGAGGCAGTCTCCACTACACCCATGATCCTGCCGTGGAACATCACAGCGATGCGATCCGACAGGTTGAACAGCTCTTCGAGTTCCTCGGAGATGAACAGCACGCCGACGCCGGCATCGCGCAGCTCGACAAGGTAGCGCATCATGGTGTTGATCGCGCCGACATCGAGGCCGCGGCTCGGATAGGCGGCGATCAGAACCTTGCTTGCGATGCGCATCTCGCGCCGTGCGACGAGGCGTTGCTGGTTGCCGCCGGAAAGGTTGCGCACAGGCATGCCGAAATCGGGCACCGCAACGGACGCCGCTTCGGCGATGGTGCGCGCGAGAGCGGTCGCTTGCCGCGGGCGGAACACCAATCCTTTCGAAACGGGCGCGGATGCATACTCGCGGATCACGGCGTTGTCGGTAACGGAAAGCGCCGGCGCCAGGCCGCTATGCAGCCGGTCCTCGGGAATATGGCCGACGCCGAACCTTGCGAAATCGACCGCGCCCGCTGTCGTGACGTCCTTGCCGCCGAGAAATATCTGGCCCGAGTGGATCGGCCGGATGCCGGTGACGACCTGCGTCAGCTCCTTCTGCCCATTGCCGGCTACACCGGCGATGCCGAGGATCTCGCCGGCATGGATGTCGAGCGACAAATCGTCGAGGAGGGAGCCGCCCAAATCGTCGCGCGCGGCGACGGATTTGAGGCTGAGCACCGGTTCGGAGGAGATGCCGGCCGCACCCGGCTGCCGGGCGCGCAGGTTGCTGAGCACGATCTCGCGGCCAACCATCAGTCGCGCGAGCGTCTTCTCGCTGCAGTCCGAGGTCTTTTCGGTGGCCACCTTGCGGCCGCCGCGCAGCACGGTGATGCGGTCGGATATCTCCAGGACCTCGTCGAGCTTGTGGCTGATGAAGATCACCGCATTGCCCCGGGACACGAACTGCTTGAGTGCCTTGAAGAGTTCGCGCGCTTCGGCCGGCGTCAGGACCGCAGTCGGCTCGTCAAGGATCAGGACACGCGCGTTGCGCGCGAGCACGCGCAGGATTTCCACGCGCTGCTGCTCGCCAGTCGAAAGATCGGCGACGCGCGCGGACGGCCGCACCGCAAGGTTCAGGTTCTCGGCCAGCGCGGCAGTCCGCGCCTCGAGCACGGACGAACGGATGCGTTTGGGCGTTTGGGACCAGCCGAGATGAATGTTCTCGGCGACCGTGAATGCCGTCACCAGCTTGAAATGCTGGTGGACCATGCCAATACCGGCCGAGATCGCATCGATCGGAGAAGCGAAACGTTTGACATAGCCGTCGATAACAATCTCACCGGCATCCGGCTGATAGATGCCGGTGAGGATGTTCATCAGGGTCGACTTGCCGGCGCCATTCTCGCCGAGCAAGGCGTGGATCTCCCCCGGCATAACGTCCAGGTCGACATCCTGGTTGGCGACGACGCCGGGGAAATATTTGCTGATGCCCTTCAGGAGCACGATCGGCGGCGCGCCGGGTTCCGGCTCGTAGCGCGCTGAGGGGGAGGACATCACGTTCATGTCGCGGTAACGGTGCTCGCTTGGAGCACGATGAATTGGAACAAAGTCATTCATCATGCTCCAGCTCTTAGTCTTCGCATGATCCTATCCGAAATGTCTGCAACTTTCGGGATCACGCCTGGAGGCCGCTGACGCCTTCGATCGACCAATCCCAGTTGTAGAGCTCCGCTTCGGTCATGCGATGGCCGGCGGCCACCTTGACGTTTCCCTTGGTGTCCTTGATCTCTCCCTCGAACGGGCTCCAGCCTCCGAGAATCTTGTCGCGCACGGCATCGGCCTGCTTTGTGACCTCGGGGGGCACCGTATCGCCCCAGGGATCGCGGTCGATGCCGCCGCCCATCGGCAGGATGGTCTCCGAGGGTGTCCACTTGCCTTCGAGGCGCAGGCGCACCTGGTCGACATAGTATTTCTTGAAGTCGATGACGATCGAGGAGACATAAGCTTTCGGCCCGTAGCGGCGAATGTCGGTATTCCACATGACGGCCTTTGCGCCGCGCTGCTCGGCCACCTGCAGATAGCCGGCTTCGTCCATGATGCCGAACAAAAGGTCGGCGCCATTGTCGAGGAGCGCGGTGCCGGCCTGGGTGGCCGCCTGCGGGTCGAACCAGGAGTTGATGACGATCGTCTGCATCGTGGCGTTCGGGTTGACCGAACGGGCGCCCATCAGGAAGGCGTTCGTGCCGGAAAAGACCGATGGAACCGGGAAGGAGGCGACGTAGCCGAGCTTGCCGCTTTTGCTCATCAGGCCTGCGGCGACACCAGTGACATACGTCGGATACCAGTGGGCGAGGTAATAGGTCGAGAGGTTTTCGAGCGGGTTGCGGCCGTCGCATTCATAGAAGGCGACGTCCGGCGCGCGCTTGGCGACGTCGTAGAGGAAGTCGCCATAGTTGGAGGTGGCGAACACCATGTTGGCGCCTTCCGACACGAACTGGCGGAAGGTGCGGGTCGCGTCGGCCGAATAGGGGATGCTTTCGACGAACAGCGTCTTCAGCTTCGGGAACGCTTCCTGCACGGCCTTCATGCCCTGGTCGTGGCTCCAGGTCCAGCCTTCGTCGGTCACCGGACCGGTGTGGCCGAAGGCGATGACGGCGTTTTCCTCGGCGACGGCCGCAAGCGGCGTTTGCGCCCGCGCGGGCGTGATCAGGCCGGATTTCGGCAGAAGCAGCGAGGCGCCTGCTGCGGCACTCATGTTAAGGAAGCCTCGGCGGGAGAGATTGTGCAGATCGATCATGCTTCGGTCCTTTGTTCCGTGTTGTTCAGCTTGGAAGAGGCAATTCTGTCTCGATGAGGCGGTCGATTTCGGTCGACCAATCGGCCAGCCACGCCTGCTTGACGCTGTCATCGAGCCACGCGGCGGACAGCCCCGCCAGCGCGATCTGCTTCAGCTTGGCTGGCGACAGATTGAAATGCTCGGCGATCAGCGCGTATTCGCGGTCGAGCGTCGTGCCGAACATTGGCGGGTCGTCGGTGTGGATGGTGACGTTCAGCCCCGCCTCCATCATGCGGCGGATGGCATGGTCGGGTGCCGCGAGATCGCGCCATACCGTGGTCGTCAGCGTGGTGCTGGGGCAGCAGGTGAAGACGATGCCCATCTCCCTGCACCGCTCCATCAGAGCCGGGTCGTCGACGACGTGGTAACCGTGGTCGACCCGCCTCAAGCCGAGAATGTCGATGGTGTCGCGGACATATTCCGCCGGGCCGTCCTCGCCCGCGTGGTTGGTGACATTGAGCCCCGCCGCTCGCGCCCGCTCGACGATGCCCGCGAACATGGGCGGCGGGTTCGGGCGTTCGTCGTAATCGAAGCCGATGCCGATCACCTCTGCCGGGCGCTCTGCCAGAACCATGTCCAGGAAGCGCTCGCCACCTTCCGCGCCGAGCGGCTTCGCATGGGCCGGTATCAGTTTCGCAACGAGGCCGTAGCGCTCCTTCGCACGGCGAAAGCCGTCGAGTATGCCTTCGAGCATGGTCGAATAGGCCACGCCATGGGCAAGATGCGCATGCGGGCTGAAGAACAGCTCGACATAACGCGCGCCCGCCTTGGCGCAGCGCTCCAGCGCCTCGAAAGTGACACGCGAGAAATCGTCCACGGTTTTGATCGAGGCGCAGACGAGATCGTAGACCTTGAGGAAGTCCAGCAGGTTGCCGTAGCTGTAGAGTTCCGACGTCGGCTTGCCGTCCGGCAGCGGCACGGAGTGCAGCGCAGCCAGTTCGGCAAATGTCGCGGCGGACACCGCGCCTTCGAGATGCAGGTGCAGCTCGGCCTTCGGCATGGACTGAATGAAACTTGACAACGACATCGACGCTCACCCGCCGGACACGGCGATCTTGTGCCGCGACCTGTTTTCATAAGCGACGGGGCTATCCGCTGAGTTGTTCGATAATCGCGGCTTTTTGCGACCGTCCCATCGCCATATATGCAACAGATGTCAGGGAAGCGGGACTTGCACAAGCCCCAAAATGATGCCTAACTAGACACATTCTAAAACTGCCCATTTATTGTGCATATCGGGAGAATTGTAGGCATGGAGGGGCTATGGGAAGCGCAACGCCCGGCACCTCCGACGCAAACCACACGCTTGTGCTTCGTTGGGCAACTCGTGTCGTCGAGCTTTGGCGAGTTCGCTGACAGGCGCGCCGCGCGGCTCAGCCTCGAGCTGCTGGTGCAGGAGGCCGCGGACGATCGTTTTGTCGTCCATGTTTCGGGTCAGCCCGATCTCATCGATGCCTTCGAGATGGCGTGCAGTCTCGGCCCGATCGACTGTCTGGTGACGGACTGCGAACGAGCCGAAATATCAGGATACTCCAGAGGGAAAGACGCAGGATGACGATGCAGGCCGGATGGCACCCAGTGGCGCTTTCAGTATCGGTCGAGCCGGGAACTTCAGCAGGAACCCGCCTTGCCGGAAACGAACTGGTGGTGTGGCGGGACAATAATGGCGCGGCGCATGTGTGGGAGGACCGCTGCCCGCATCGCGGCATGAAGCTGAGCTTCGGTTTCGTGCGCGGCGACCACATTGCGTGCCTCTATCATGGCTGGCAGTACGATACCGCCGGCCAATGCCGCTACATTCCGGCACACCCGGATCTCAGGGTGCCGCAGTCCATCACCGCGTCTGTCTACAGCACGGTCGAGGCAGCCGGCATGATCTGGACGGCGCTGGACCAGTCGGCCGCCTTGCCCGAACTACCTGCCTTGCCGCAAGAGGAGGTGCCGGTCCGCAGCCTGTATCTCGACAGTTCGGCGGGAGCGGTGATGGAGGTGGTGAAGACCATGCCGCCCACGCCTTTCTCCGGAGGTCCCGTTGTCGCCAATCTGGCGGCGTTGGGCGAAACACTATTCAGCCTGACGGTCGGCGAGGACACGCTGCTTCTCGGCCTGCAGGACCTGTCCGGCGGACGGTCTGCCTTGCATGTGGTGATCGACGGGCCGGCAGCCAGATATGCGGGCAGGGGGCAGGCGCACTTCCTCGCCTGGACGGCCGAACTGCGTTACCATTTCGAGCTCGAACGTGCCGCCGGCGCGACCTCAATGACGCAGGCCGCATGATGGCCGGGATCACGCTCTACAACTACGAGCTGGACGAAAGCTGCTACAAGGTGCGGCTGGCACTTTCCATGCTTGGCCTGGAATGGGAGACCGTCGCCGTCGATGCATTTCCGGGGGCGGAGCACAAAACCCCGCCGTTCCTGGCCATGAGCCCCGCGGGCAGCCTGCCTATACTGCGCGATGGCGAGATGACGATGTTCGGCGCCGAGTCGATCATCGTCCATCTGGCGCGCGG
Source organism: Mesorhizobium sp. M0663 (assembly GCF_040320585.1). Classification (NCBI taxonomy): domain Bacteria; kingdom Pseudomonadati; phylum Pseudomonadota; class Alphaproteobacteria; order Hyphomicrobiales; family Phyllobacteriaceae; genus Mesorhizobium; species Mesorhizobium sp. M0663. The sequence goes on along the minus strand of NZ_JAMYPX010000010.1, from coordinate 47,772 downwards.
CCACGACGCCACGGCGGCGTGGCTGCCGGCGGATGGTGCGAACTTCGCCAGGGTGATGCAGTGGCTCTTCTTCGCGGCAGGCGACCTGAGCGTCGCCAGCGCCGCGCGCCGCGGCGCCATGTTCGGCGCCGGCGGCGATGAGGCGGCTCTGCGTGCCGGCGCCATGCACGCGCTCCGCGCCATGGACGACCACATGACCGCGCGCGGCTTCGAGAAAAAGGAGTGGTTCGCTGCCGACGGGCCGACGATCGCCGACATCGCGCTTTTTCCCGCCTTTGCGCTGAGCCGCGATTTTGGCGTCGACCACGACGAATACCCCGCCCTGCGGCGCTGGACGCGTCGCTTCCGCGCGCTGCCCGGCTTCATGACGATGCCGGGCATTCCCGACTATCATTGACGTCCAACATTCAACGAGGACGAGGCTAGGAACAGAATGACCTCTCTCACGCGCTTTTCCGTCCAGCCGCTCTCGTCCATGACCCGACGACTGGCCGATGTCGCTTCCGGGCGGACCGATCCCGATCTTGTCATTGCCGGCGCGCGCGTGTTGTCGACCTATTCGGAGCGCATTCTTCCAGGTCGCGAGATTTGGCTGTCGGGAGGGCGGATCGCCGCTGTGAAGCCGGCCGGCACGTATACGGGCGGCAGCGCCCGGATATACGACGTCAGGGGCGGCATCGTCGCGCCAGGCCTGGTCGATCCGCATATCCACATCGAATCCTCGATGGTGACGGCCTGCGCCTATGCCGAAGCGGCGCTGCTCAACGGCACCACGACCATCTTCTGCGACAGCCATGAGATCGGCAACGTCATGGACGTTGCAGGCGTCGAGGCGATGCTGGAGGACGCGCGCCTGGCGCCATTGTCCATTTTCCTGACCGTGCCGAGCACCGTCCCGGCGACATCGCCGTTGCTGGAAACGGCCGGTGGCGACCTGACGGCCGAGAAGATCGGCGCATTGTTTGACAAATGGCCGGAAGCAGTGGCGCTCGGGGAGAAGATGGACTTCGTGCCAGTGACCATGGGCGACGAACGCAGCCATGCCATTCTTGCTGCGGCGCTGAAACGCGGCCGCCCGGTGTCGGGCCACGTCTATGGACGCGAATTTGTATCAGCCTATGCCGCGTCCGGCGTCACCGACACGCATGAGGCGATCGACCGCGAGATCGCCGACGACATGCTCGAGGCCGGCATCTGGCTGTTCCTGCGCGGCGGCCCGCCAACGACACCGTGGCACAGCCTGCCGCAAGCGATCAAGACGATCACGGAGCTCGGAGCCTCGCACAAGCGCATCGCGGTCTGCACCGACGACCGCGATGCCGACGACCTGATGCTCTTCGGCTTGGACTGGGTGACGCGCGAGGCGATGAAGGCCGGCATGACGCCGGAGCAGGCCTGGTCGATGGGCTCGCTGCATGGCGCGACGCGCTTCGGCATGGAAGGCGAAATCGGAGGCCTCGGTGGTGGGCGCCGTGCCGACCTGGTGCTGCTCGACGACGGCTTCGATCCCGTCAGCACGTGGTATGGCGGCGAACTCGTCGTCGATGACGGCAAGATCACGCCGCTGCTCGACCAGGCCCTCTCGACCCGCTACCGCTATCCGGACACGGCCTACCACACAGTGAAGCTGCCGAAGCAGATCAAGCTGACGCCGGACCTGCCAACCGGCAAGGTGGTGGCGCATACCATCCGCACCGAACTGCCGGGGATCACGCTCGGCCACCAGAAGATCACGCTCGATCCGGCCAACGACTGGCAGAACCATTTCGACCGCCACGGCCTGTGCTTCGTCACTGTGGTCGAGCGCCATGGCAAGTCGGACGGCAACGTCGCTTACGGGCTGCTCAGCAATTTCACGCTGCGACGCGGCGCCGTCGCATCGTCTGTCGGCCACGACAGCCACAACATCATCATCGCCGGCCTCAACGAGGCCGACATGCAGGTGGCGCTGCGGGCGATCGAGGAAACGCAAGGCGGCGTCTGTGTCGTCGTCGACGGCAAAGTGACCGCCATGGTTGAACTGCCGATCGCCGGCCTTTTGTCCGACAAGCGCGTCACCGAGGTCGCGGAGGAGGTGAAGATCCTCAAGCGGGAATGGGAGGCGGCCGGCTGTTGCATCCCCTATATGGGCTTCAACCTCATCCCGCTCTCGGTCATCCCCGAAATCCGTATCACCGACAAAGGTCTCGTGCTGGTGCCGGAAATGGAGATCGTCCCCGCCTTCGAGGCCGCCTGAGTGGATCCCTTCCGGCTTGGCCTGGTCTCACCGCGCATCCATTATTTCCAAATGGTCGCGCGGCTGGGCTCGGTGCGCCAGACCGCGCAGGCGCTCAACGTGGCGCCATCCTCTATCAGCCGCGTCATCAAGAGCCTGGAGGACGAACTGGGCACGCCGCTCTTCGAACGCGTGCGCCAGCGACTGAAACTGACCAGCGCAGGCGAGCTTCTGCTCTACCACGCGCGTCAGAGCATCACCGAGTTGGCCCGCGCCTCGTCCGAGATCAACGATCTCAGTGGCCTCAACCGCGGCTCGTTGTCCGTGGCAATCGTGGAGAGCGCGGCGCGCGGGCTGGTGCCGAACGCGCTGAAGGAATTCTGGAAGCGCCATCCGCGGATATCGGTCGATGTGCATGTCGCCGGGTCGCAGCGGGCCTGCGATGCGGTTGCCGACGGCGAATGCGATCTGGCGCTTGCTTTCGACGTGCGCGTGCCGCGCAACGTGCGCAAGATCGCGAGCACGCCTCTGCCGCTGGGCGTCGTCGCTCATCCGGACAGCCGCCTTGCCGGCCGCAAGGAAGTGAAGCTGTTCGATCTTGCCGGCGAACAGGTCATCGTCTCGGACAACAGCCTTGCTTTGGGCATTTCGATCGACGATGCGATCGGGCGCTCCATGATCGACATCACGCGACGGTCGCGGACCAACTCGATCGGACTGATGACCGAGATGGTGCGCCTCAACCTCGGCGTGGTGCTTTGCACCAAGCTCGGCATCGAACCGGAAGTGGCTGACGGATCGCTCGTTTTCGTGCCGTTGCGCGATTCGCGCATGAACCCGCACCGACTGATGCTGCTCGCCCGACTTGAACGCGAAATGTCGGATGCGGCCTCCGCATTCGCGGCGCTACTGGCCCACATGGTCGAGGCACTGCATGATTAGTTGTTGCACTTTGCGCATCGATAAAGCGAGAAATTTGTCTCTATCTCGAACAACTGTGCTTTGCGAGACTTCCCGACCTAAGGGGATGTCATGAAGCAGAGTGCGGTCGACGCGGTCATTCGGGGGCTCAAGCGGGCGGGAGTGAGCATCGTCTGCTACCTGCCCGATTCGCTGTTCAAGGAGCTCTACCCGGCCCTTGATACCGATCCGGATATCCGCACGATCCGCGTCACCAACGAGGGTGAGGGCGCGGCGATCTGCGGCGGGGTCTTCCTGTCGGGCAAGCGCGCGGCGCTGGTCATGGAAAACTCCGGCTTGCGCGCTTCGGTCGAGCCGCTGGCCCGAATGGGCCTCGGGGCAGGCATCCCGGTCGTGATGCTGATGAGCTACCGCGGCGAGCTCGGCGAGAACAATTGGTGGGCAATCCCGCACGGCATCACCATGGAGCCGGTGCTGAACGCGCTGCGCGTGCCGTACCGAATCGTCACAGAGGAGGCGAAGATCGAGCGCGCCATCCTTGACGCCTATTCCTGGTCCTATGCGTCCTACTACCATTCGGCCGTGGCGCTTGGCGGCGAGGTGGTGCGATGAAACGCTTCGACTGCATGAAGGCGCTTGCCGCGCGGTTGAAGGATGAGTTGGTGATCCTTTCGCTCGGCGGCAGCGTCGACGAGTGGTACAACGCCGCGCCGCATATGCGCGAAGCGAGCCTGTTCCAGCAGCAACTCGGCTGCGTCACGCCGCAGGCCTTCGGGCTCGCCGCCGGCCTGCCGCACCGCCGCGTCGTTTCGCTCGATACGGATGGCGGCCTGCTCTTCAATCTGGGCATCCTGGCCACGCTCGGCAACGAACAACCGAAGAACCTCTTCATCGTGGTCTGGGACAATGAGTGCTACCAGTCGATCGGCGGCCCGCCGACGCATACGGCGCTGGGCCGCGTCGACCTTGCCGCGATCGCGCGCGGCGCCGGCGTCGAGAACGCCCATACGGCGCGCACCGTGGAGGAGTTCGACGCGCATTGCGCGAGGGGGCTCGCCTTGGACGCTCCCTATGTGGTGGTCGCCAAGGTCTCGGGAACGGTTCAGCCGGACATCAAGCGCAAACACAGCGACGGCCGCGAGGACAAGTATATCTTCGTCCGCCACGTCGAGGCGAGCGAAGGCATCGTCATCATGGGCCCGAGCGAGCACAACTGACGAGATCATGGGCACCCTCGGACCTGTCGTCCCCCGACGCGCGCTGAAACCCAGCTACGACTACGTCGTGGTCGGCTCGGGTTCCGGTGGCTGTGCGGTGACGCGGCGGCTGGTCGATGCCGGTGCCGACGTCCTCCTGATCGAGGCCGGCCCGACGAGTCTTGGGATCGTGGAGGCCGACGACCCCGGCCAATGGGTGCCGCTTGGCCGCGGCACCTATGACTGGGGCTATGACTATGCTCCGACACCGCGCGTGAACGGCCGTACCATCGGCATCCCGCGTGGCCGCCTGCTGGGCGGCTCAAGCGCCATCAACGCGATGATGTGGTATCGCGGCCACCCACATGATTACGATGCCTGGGAGGCTGGCGGCGCCAAGGGCTGGAGCTTCGCCGACGTGCTGCCCTATTTCCGGCGCTGCGAGGACTGGCGCGATGGTGCAAGCGAGTTTCGGGGTGCGGGTGGTCCGCTCCGTGTCGAGCGGCCGGCGGCACTGCACCCGGTCGCGCAGGCGCTGATCGATGGCGCGGCCGAGATCGGCATCCCCGTAATCGACGATCCCAACGGCCCCAGCAACGAGGGGGCGACCGCCGCGAATTTCAACATCTGCGACGGCAAGCGCTGGAGTTCGGCGACGGGCTATCTCGTGCCTATACTCGATCATCCGATGCTGACGGTGCTGACCGGTTCCGCGGCCATCGGCCTGACGGTCGAAGGCAGCCGATGCGTCGCGGTCCAGCACCTAGTCGGTGGCGAAATCCGCGAAACACGCGCGCGCGAGAGCATCGTGCTCGCGGCCGGTGCCATCGACACGCCGCGCATGCTGATGTTGTCAGGCATCGGCGATCCGCTCGAACTGAAGCGCCTTGGCATTGCGCTCGTTTGCGCCCTGCCGGGCGTCGGCCGGAATCTTCAGGATCATCCGCTGGCGCAGGCCTGCGTTTTCCGCGCGAAGCGCCCGATCGGCCCAATAATGGGCAATGGCGGCGGCTCGATGGTGAACTGGAAGTCGCGGCCGGACCTGCCGCAGCCCGACCTGCACGCCTTTCCGGTCCAGGGCAACAGCGCCGAACCGGCGATCCGCGCGCGCTACGATCTATCCGGCGATGTCTTTTCCTTCGGTACGGGTCTCATGCGCTCGAAGAGCGTCGGGCACTTGAAGTTGCTCGACGGCAAGCCCGGCGGGCCGCTCGAAATCCAACCGAACTTTCTGGCGGAACCGGAAGACCTCGACGCCATGGTCACGGCGGTCGAGATGGTGATGGAGATGGCGGCTGCAAAGGCGAACGCCGGTGTCTTCCGCAACTTTGCCGCACCCGACCGCCGACTGACCCGCACCGAGACCATTGCCTTTATCCGCGACGCGTGCTCGACCTTCTTCCACGTCTGCGGAACCGCCAAGATGGGCGACGACGCGATGGCTGTCGTCGACAGCCGCCTCGCCGTGCACGGGCTGGATGGGCTGCATATCGCCGACGCCTCGGTGATCCCGACGATCCCGACCTGCAACACCCACGCGCCCGCCACTATGATCGGCGAGCGCGCCGCCGATTTCCTGCTCGCGGCAGCTTGAGGATGTCATGAACGACAGAACGCACACGGAGCACTGGCGATGACACGAAGCCTCATCCTTGCGGCCGACACGCTGCTCACTATGGATGAAAATAACCATGTGTTGCCTGACGGCGCCGTGCTGGTCGAGGATGGCCGTATCGCCGCGGTCAGTGCGCTCGCTGCACTGCGTGCGGCGCATCCGGCCGTGGCCGTGAAGAAGCTCGACGATGCCGTGCTCATGCCCGGGCTGGTCAATGCGCATGCACATTCCGGTTTCCTGCGCGGCACGGCGGAGCATCTGCCGGTGTGGGACTGGCTGACGCTCCACATCAATCCGATGCATCGCGTGCTGCAGCCGCACGAGGCCGAGGCGGCGTCACGGCTCTGCTATGCGGAATCCGTGCTCGGGGGCACGACGACCGTCGTCGACATGTGGCGTTTCATGGAGGGCAGCGCCAGGGCGGCCGAGGCGATCGGCAACCGCCTCATCGCCGTGCCTTATGTCGGCGAGCATCCGGACTACGACTACTTTGACACGCTCGACATGAACGAGGCGATGATCGAAGGCTGGCACCGCAAGGCGGGCGGGCGCATCAATGTGTGGGTCGGGCTGGAGCATCTGTTCTATGCGGACGAGGCCGGCCAGCGCCGGGCGATCGACCTCGCAAGGAAATACGAGACCGGCTTCCACACCCATTGCAGCGAGGCTGAGATCGAGATCGCGGAATTTGAGCGGCGTTACGGCAAACGCCCGATGTTCGCGCTGGATGACCTTGGCTTCTTCGAAACCCCGCGCGCCATGATCGCCCACGCCGTCTGGCTCGACCGGGACGAGATCGAGCTTATTTCGAAGCGCCGCGTCTCGGTCGCCCACAACCCCGTTTCCAACATGAAGCTGGCGAGCGGCATCGCGCTGGTGGCCGAGATGCTGAAGGCCGGCGTGTCGGTTGGCATCGGCACGGACGGCGAGAAGGAGAACAACAATTTCGACATGTTCGAAGAGATGAAGGTGGCTTCGTTGCTAGGCAAGCTGAAGGACCTCGACGCCGCCGCAATGGATAGCTGGCAGGTGCTGCGCATGGCCACGATCCTTGGTGCAAAGGCGATCGGCCTCGATCATGAGATCGGCTCGATCGAGGTCGGCAAGCGTGCCGACATCATCGCGGTCCGCACCGATACGCCGCGCATGACGCCGGTCTTCCGCGACGGACCCTATTTCAATCTCCACCACAATCTCGTCCACGCCGTGCGCGGCAGCGACGTGTCCCTGACGATGGTCGATGGCGAGATCCTCGTCGAGCACGGCGTGCTGCGCACCGGCGACCTGCGCGAGATCATTGCCGAAATCCATCGCGTCGCACCTGGCCTGTTCGCCCGGCGCGCCGCCTTCCTCGCCGCGAATTCCGGCGGCAGCCTGCAGTGGACCCAATAAGGCGAGCCCCGGTCATGAAGACGACGGACAAGGCGGCACTGGACGACTGGTACGCGGTGGAGACGGCGGCCGATCTAGGCGGCGCGCCAAGCCGCACGCGGCTGCTTGGACAGGACATCGAACTGGTCCGTGACGCCGCGGGCGCAATCACCGTCCGGGAGGTCCTGGACGACGGCGGCCGCGGTCCCGCGCTGCCCGTCCGGCAGCGCTATGGCTGCGTCTGGACGACGCTGGGCGAGCCCGGGAAGGAGATCTTCGAGATCGCCGAGGCGCTGGAAGCCGACCGGCGCTACGTGCCCTGCGGCTGGGTGACGATGCGGGCTTCGGGTTTGCGTGTCGTGGAGAACTTCCTCGACATGGCGCACTTCCCCTTCGTGCATACCGACATTCTCGGCTCGGAGCCGCACACGGAGGTGCCGGCCTATCTGAGCGAGATACGTCGCGAAGTGGACGAGGTCTGGGCGACCAATTGCACGTTCTTCCAGCCACGCATCGCCGCCACGGAAAGCTCCGGCGCGTTTGTGCATCTGACCTATCGCGTGCCGAGCCCATTCGTGGTGATGCTCTATCGCGTGTGCCCCGTGGCGCCGGACCGGCTCGACGCGATCGCGCTGTTCATTCAGCCCATCGAGGAAGACCTCTGCCGCGCCCAGCCGGTCATGTATCTGGTCGATTCCGCTTCGACGCAGACGGCGTTGCTCAACTTCGAACAGGTCATCTTTCTGCAGGACCGGATCATCGTGGAGAACCAGCGACCGCTGCGCCTTCCACTCGAGCCACGGATGGAAATCCCGACCCGCGCCGACAGTTCCTCCATCGCCTACCGCCGCTGGCTGAAGGAAAGGGGCATCCGTTTCGGCACGGCCGCCGGAGCCACATGACCGAGCTGGGTCTCCAGGTGCTTCGCCCGACCTCGGTTGCCGAGGCGCTGTCATGGGCAGGCGAGGGCGCGTCGCAACTGGTCGCCGGGGGCACGGCGCTGCAGCTCGGCTGGGCGACGGGCCTGCCAAAGCCGCGGCGCCTTATCAGCATCAGCCGTATCGCTGGCCTGAAGGGCATCCAACCGGCCGGCGACGGCTTGCGCATCGGCGCACTGACGTCCCTGGGTGCCTTGGAGCGCGACCGGGCGATAGGCGAGACTTTGCCTCTGCTCGCAGCCGCCGTCTGCGCCACGGCGGGACCGGCCGTCCGCAATCTCGCGACACTGGGCGGCAACGTCGCCGGGCGCACGGGTTGCCTTCTGCCGGCGCTGCTCGCGATCGACGCGAAGCTGGAGATCGCCTCACCGGCCGGACACGCCGTCGTGCCGCTCGCGCAATGGCTGGCCGACGCACCGTCAGCGGGCCTCATTGAGACGGTCATCGTTCCACCGCAGCCAACCGCCGCTCGCTGGACCCATCGCAAAGTCGGCCTGCGCGCCGCCTTCACCCCAAGCATGGCCGGTGTCGCCGGGGTGATCGAAACGGCGGACGATCGTGTTACGATCGCGCGGCTCGCGGCCAGCGGCGGCGGGCAAGCGGCCCGCCTTGGCCACGCTGAAGCGCTGCTTATCGGCCGCCGCCTCCAGGAGATCGATTGGGCCGAGCTGCACGCTGCAATTCTCGAAGAGGCGCCGGCGATCGACGATCTGTGGCGGTCCGGCCGCTATCGGCGCAGTGTCGCGGCGAATGCGCTGGTCTTCGGGCTCGGCGGCAAGTTGTCCCAAGGAGCACATTCGCCGCGCCGGCGGACCGTGCCGTCCGGAAAGCCGCCTGCCGAGGTTCTTGTGTCCCGGTCGCAAACCGGCGCACGCTGGCACCAGCGGCCGGACGTTGCGCCGAAAATCGCCGGCAGGCTCGAATACCTGACCGACCATCGCGAGCCCGCCATGCTGGTCGGGCGCATTCGGCGTGCCGGCATTCCCCATGCAAGGATCGTTTCCATCGATACGAGCGCGGCCGAGGCGCTGCCAGGAGTCGCAGCGGTTGTCACGCACCGCGACATCGCCGGCAGCAATGCCTTCGGCATCGTTGTGCAGGATCAGCCTGCACTGTGCTTCGACAAGGTCCGCTATTTCGGCGACGCTGTTGCTGCCGTTGCCGCTGTTGACACGAAGACGGCCGAACGCGCGCTTGCTCTCGTCAGCGTCGAATACGAGCCGCTGCCAATTGTGAGCGATCCCCAACAGGCACTCGCCGCTGGAGCCGAGCCGGTCCACGCCTCAGGCAATCTGCAGTGCAGCTTCGAGTTCACGCGTGGCGATGCCGCCGCGACTTTTGCCAAGGCAGCTCATATCGTCGAGGCTGTCTACGAAACGCCACGCCAGATGCACGGCTTTATGGAGACCGAGGGCGGCTACGCTTTCGTCGGTACGGATGGTACCCTGAACGTCTTTGCCGGTGGGCAGCATGGCCGCCGCGACCGCATGCAGCTCTCGCGCATCCTCGGTATGCCGCAAGAGCGGATACGGGTGGTCACCAGCCCGACTGGCGGCGCATTCGGCGGCAAGGACGAGCTGACCGTGCAGCCGGCCCTGGCCCTGCTGGCGCTGAAGGCCGGACGCGCCGTGCGGCTGCATCTCGACCGGGCGGAATCCGTCATCGCGGGCACCAAGCGCAATGCCATGCGCATCCACATGCGCACCGCCTGCGACGCCGAGGGTCGTCTGCTCGCCCAGCAGGTGGATGTGATCGCGGATGCCGGCGCCTACGCGTCGCTCGGTCCGGGCGTGCTTGAGACGGCGCTCGAACATGCCTGCGGGCCATATGTCGTTCCCAACGTCCTCAGCTCGGGCAGGCTCGCCTACACCAATAACGGCGTCTGCGGCGCGTTTCGCGGCTTCGGTGCCAACCAGATGGCCTTCGCGGTAGAGTGCCAGCTCGACCGGCTGGCCGAAGCCGCCGGCATCGACATTCTCGAGATACGGCGCCGCAATCTGCGTCAGCCTGGCGCGCGCGGTCACCTCGGCCAGCAGGTCGCGCCGTCCGAACGTTTGGCCGAGATGCTGCAAGCCGCCGCTGCTGACCCGATCTGGGCCAAGCCGCGTGGTCCGTCGTTCGACGGCTATGAGACGATCGGCGTCGGCATGGCGATGAACTATCAAGGCAACGGACTAGGCACGCTGCCGCCGGACCCGGCCGGGGGTGCGTTGCGCTTGGCTGCGGATGGAATGATCGAAGCTCTCTACGGCCTGGACGAGATGGGACAGGGCCTGCTCACCTCGGTCAAGGCCGCCGTAGCCGGAGCGCTCGGCTGCGGTCGCGACGATGTCCGGCCGGTCACCGGCGATACGGCGGCGACGCCCGAATCCGGTTCCTCTACCGCCTCGCGCGGCACTCACGTGGTCTGGCGGGTCGCGGCAGTCGCCGCACCACATTTTGCGCGCGACCTGCTGGCCGCAGCGGGCCAACTGCTTTGCCGTGAAGCCGGGACGCTGGCGCTGGGGCCCGGCGGCATCGTCGAGCGACATTCCAACAGCGGCTCACTGCTCATGAGTTTCACCGAGCTTGCCAAGGCGTTGCCTCCGGACGGGCTGCCAGCTGCTGCCGTCAGCTTCGAGTTTCCGAAATCGGACTACCTGAAAGGCAATGCACGCCTGATCTTCGCTTTCGGCGCGACACTGGCGCGCGTTGCCGTCAGCCGCATCACCGGACAGGTACGTGTGCTCGACCTCCATCAGCACACCGCGGCCGGACCGATGCTCGATCCCGCCGCCTATCTCGGCCAGATCGAAGGCGGCGGCGTCCAGGGGCTGGGCTTCACCCTCACCGAGGACGCGGCGATGCGGGATGGCCGGTATCTTGCCGGCAACCTCGACTTCTACATGCTGCCAGGCATTGCCGATACGCCGGAAAGCCTCGCGACCTTCGCATTGGAGGATTTGGACGAGGACGACCCGTTCGGCCCGCGCGGAGCCGGTGAGCTTGGCATTGGCGCCGTGACCCCAGCCATCGTCAACGCGATTGCGGACGCCATAGGGGATTGGCCCGAGCGCATCCCGGTCGATCCAGAATGGGTGCTCGACGCCTTGCGGAGGAGTGCGGCGTGAGCGCCGACATCGAGATCGCCTTTGACCTCAACGGCTGCCGCCAGGCGCTGGCCGCGCCCGCCGAGTTGCGCCTGATCGACCTGCTGAGCGATCATCTCGGCATGACCGCCGCCAAGAAGGCTTGCGGCATCGGTCGCTGCGGCGCCTGTTCCGTGCTGATGGACGATCGCGCGGTCAACGGCTGTCTGCTCATGTCGTGGCAACTCGACCGGGCCACCATCATCACGCCGGAGGGTTTCGACGACCTTCCCGAAGCTATTGTCCTGCGCCAGGCCCTGGCGGCCGAAAACGCCTTCCAGTGCGGCTACTGCGCACCCGGCATCACTGTTGCGCTGACCGCTCTGCTGCTGGAGAATCCGGCTCCAGACGAGTCTCAGATCCGCACTGCGCTCGAAGGCAATATCTGCCGCTGTACCGGCTATCATTCCATCATCCGCGGTGCTCTCGCCGCGGTCGAGGCACTCGGTCGCGGGATGCGGACATGACGATCACCATTCGAAACGGCGAACCCAGGCACGAAGGCGTCAAGGCGTTCCTGGCCAAACCTAGAATGCAGCACCTGATCGGCGGCGGCTGGTGCGACGCCAGCGATGGCGCAACCTTGCCCGCGACCGATCCTGCGAGCGGCGGCACGCTCGCGCTGCTGGCGCAAGGCACAGCCGATGACGCCGGGCGCGCCGTTGCTGCGGCGCGTGCTGCTTTCGAGGGCGAGAGCTGGCGCGACATGACGCCGTCGGCGCGCGGCAAGCTGCTCTGGCGCATCGCCGACCTGATCGAGCGCCATGCCGATGAGCTTGCGGAGATCGAGACGCTCGACCAGGGAAAGTCGCTGAAGACTTCGCGCTTCGCGGAGGTTCCGGCTTCGGCTGAGCAGTTCCGCTATTTTGCCGGTTTTGCCACGAAAATCCTCGGCACGACAATTCCCACCTCGATCGGCCATCAGCCGGCAGGCAGGAAGATTTTCGCCTATACGGTGCGCGAGCCGATCGGTGTTGTGGCGGCCATAACGCCATGGAATTCGCCGCTGCTCATGGCCTCGATGAAGCTCGCCCCGGCGCTTGCGGCCGGCTGTGCGATCGTGCTCAAGCCGGCTGAGGAAACGTCGCTCAGCGCGCTGCGGCTTGGTGAACTGATGATCGAAGCCGGCTTGCCGGACGGCGTCGTCAACATCGTCACCGGTCTCGGTGAAACTGTGGGCGCGGCGCTAACCGCACACCCCGATGTCGATAAAGTCGCCTTCACCGGTTCGACGGAAGTCGGAAAGATGATCGTCTCCGCAGCGCGCGGCAATCTGAAGAAACTGACGCTCGAACTGGGCGGCAAGTCGCCGGCCATCGTCATGCCGGATGCGGAAATGGAGCTCGCAATCCCCGGAGTGGCGCGGGGGATATTCGCCAATGCAGGCCAGGTCTGCGTCGCCGGCTCGCGTGTCTATGCGCATCGCTCGATCTACGACCGTCTGGTGGAGGGCCTGGCAGCGGAGGCGCGAAAGCTGCGTCTCGGACACGGGCTTGACCCGGATACCGACCTTGGTCCGCTGGTCAACGGGACCCAGGCCGCGCGCGTCGCCTTCTATGTCGACGATGGCGCTTCTGGTGGCGCCGAGATCGTCGCCGGCGGCCGGCGCTTCGACAATTTCTTCGAGCCGACCGTCGTCACCGGCGTGCGTCCGGACATGCGCATGATGCGCGAGGAAATCTTCGGCCCCGTCGTTGCTGTGATGCCGTTCGACGATGTTGAGGAGGCGATTAGCCATGCGAACGACTCGCCCTACGGCCTCGCCGCAAGCGTCTGGACCCGCGACCTTTCCGCTGCGCACCGCCTTGCTGCACATGTCCGATCGGGCACCGTCTGGATCAACTGCCATTCCTACTTCTCGCCGGAATTGCCCAAAGGCGGCCACAAGCAATCCGGCTGGGGCTATGAGAACGGCGCACCGGGCCTAGAGAACTATCTCGAGACGAAAACGGTCTGCGCGGTGATTTAGTCGCGCGTTTGTCTCGATGTTGGCGGATCGGCGGCTGAGAACCCTTCCTTTGGTTGGCAAGGATTGGTCGAAAAATGCCCCGGGATCGGCGCGACGCTCCAAGGGGCCAGTTCCGCTGACGGCGCTGGTCCACATTGACGTTGCGCTTGACTTGTCAACATTTCCTATAATAAATCATACATATTGCCATGAAAAAAGACGGCAGGTCTGGGAGGACCAATGAAAATCACGGCCATCAAGGCGCGCGTCTGCAATGCGGAAATGCGCAACTGGGTCTTCGTTCGCGTCGAAACCGACGAGCCAGGCCTGTTTGGCTGGGGTGAGGCAACGCTGGAATGGAAGACCAGAGCCGTCGTTGGGGCGCTTCAGGACCTTGAGGCCCTGCTCATCGGGCAAGATCCGCGCAACGTGGAGCAGTGCTACCAGATACTTACGCGCCACGGATTTTGGCGTCTCGGCGTCGAGGGAATGTCCGCCGTCAGCGGCATCGAGATCGCGCTCTGGGACATCCTGGGCAAGTCATTGGGCGTCCCCGTCTGGCGCCTTTTGGGCGGTCAGGTCCGCGACTATCTGCGCACCTATACGCATCTCGGCCTCGGGGACATGAAAGCGGTCTATGAGACCGGATCCGCGGATGCCATCGTGGAACGCGGACGCATCGTGACGCAAGCAGGCTACGATGCGGTCAAGGTCGTCTGCATTCCCTACACCCACTACGTATCGCCCGCCAAGGCAGTCGACTCCGTTGCCAATATGGTTGGCTCACTTCGCGAGGCGGTAGGCCCGGATATCGACATCATGGTCGATTTCCACGGACGCCCTGCATCGGTTAACGCAGCGATGGATTACCTCAAGGCAATCGAGCCGGCCCGCATCATGTTCGCGGAAGAGCCCGTTCCACCCGAAGATATTGCCGGACTGGCGCATATTGCGGCGCGATCGGCCGTGCCGATCGCGTCCGGCGAACGGCTGATTGGGCGCCGCGAATTTACGCACTCGATCGCAGCCCGCGCCTTCAACATTGCCCAGCCTGATATTTGTCACACTGGCGGTCTGCTCGAGACAAAGAAGATCGCGGCCATGGCGGAAACCGCAGGTATCGGCCTTGCGCCGCACAACCCGCTTGGTCCGATCGCCGGTGTGGCTGCTCTTCATTTCGGCATATCGACGCCAAACGTCGTCATTCAGGAGGAGATGTCCGGTGCCGTCGCCTGGTACGACGACGTCGTCACCTGGCCAATTCAGCGTAAACCAGGCCGCTGGGACCTGCCCGAACTGCCGGGCCTTGGCGTCACCGTCAATGAGGACGTCATCGCGCGTCACCCCTTTAAGCAGGAAGTGCTGCATGCCCGCAATGCCGTCATGCCGGACGGCACCGTGGTTGACTGGTGAATGCAATGGCAGGCCGGCTGCAAGGAAAGATCGCAATCGTCACGGGCGCCGGCCAAGGCATAGGTGCCGCCACCGCCCGGGCTTTTGCGATGCATGGGGCAAAGACCGTCATTGCCGAACTGAATGCGGCAAGCGGCAAAGCGATCGCCGACGAACTGCGTGCCGGAGGCGCCGAGGTATTGTTCGTCGAGACGGACGTCACCGACGCATCCGCAGTCGCGGACATGATCGCGCGGACGATCACGGCCTATGGCGGCGTCGACATTCTGGTCAACAATGCCGGTGCCAACGTCTTCTACGAACCATTGATGATGCCGGATGAGGAATGGGAGCGCTGCCTCAAGCTCGACCTCCAGGCCGCGTGGTTCTGCGCCAAGGCGGTTTTGCCGACGATGCTGGCGAAGGGCTCGGGGTCCATCGTCAACATAGCGAGCTGTCACGCCTTCCAGATCATTCCCCATACGTTTCCGTATCCGGTCGCCAAGCATGCACTTTTGGGCCTGACCCGTTCGCTGGCGATCGAATATGCCGCACGCGGTATCCGGGTGAACGCGATCGCCCCCGGCTATATCGAGACGCCAATCGCGGAAGCCTACTGGAACACATTCCCGAACCCCGCCGAGGAGAAGCGGCGAGCCTACGACCTCCATCCGCCCAAGCGAATTGGCCGGCCGGACGAGGTTGCAATGACGGCGGTTTTCCTCGCTTCGGACGAAGCGCCGTTCATAAATGCCGAGACGATCACCATCGATGGTGGGCGCTCGGTTCTCTACCACGACTAGCAACCACCATAGAGCTCTCAGGGAGGATATTCATGAAAACCACAACAAAGGCTTTGGCGACATTTGCGGTATTGGCTGCCGGACTGATGAGTGGCACAGCAAGCGCAGACGACATCAAGATCGGCTACATCAACAAGATGGGAGACCACCCATGGTTCGTAGCCGAAGTCGGCGGCGCCAAGAAAGCGGCTGAGGCGGCAGGGGCCGCGTTCGTGTCGCAGGACGTTCAGTTCGACGCCAATTTGACGATCACGACCTTCGATACGATGGTCGGCGATGGCGTGAAAGGCATCGCCATCGTTGTCCCCGACAAGGCGCTGGGACCGGTCATCGCGGAGAAAGCAAAGGCCGCAAAAATTCCCTTGGTGGCGGTGGACGACGATATCTACTACCAGGATGGCACCCAGGTCCCCTATGTCGGCATGAATGCTTACAATATCGGTGCGCGGGTGGGCGAAGAGCTTGCCAAGCTCTACAAGGCTGAAGGCTGGGCGGGCAAAGAGGTGCGCATCGCCTCGATCGAGGACCGCAAGGCCGATACCTGCATGCAGCGCAACAAGGGCGCGGAAGAAGCGTTCCTGAAGGCGGTGCCCGATTTCAAGCCGGGCAGCATCGTTCGCGTCCCCTACGACAATACGATGGTCAACGCCATCGATGTGATGACCACCACATTGACGGCCAATCCCAGCGTCACGAACTGGATATTCTATTCATGCAACGATGACGGCGTGCTGGGTGGTGCGCGAGCACTGGAGAATGCCGGCTATTCCGCAGACCAGGGCATGGGGATCGGCATCGACGGGAGCCGCGCCTGCGATGCCTTCGGATCCGGAAAGCCCTCGGCGTTCCGTGGTACGATGTGGCTCAATTCGGAAAATCATGGCGCGCTGGCGGTGAAGATTCTCTTGGCCTCCATCAAGGACGGAACGAAGCTTCCCGTTCAGTCCTTCACGGACCCGGAATACATCACCGCCGACAATTTTGCGTCGGACTACAAAGCCAAGCTCTGCCACTGAACCAGATATGCGTCATGCGCCGCAGTGCGCATGACGCTCTTTGGGCCGGCAGTTCGTCGGCGGGCACACGGGATCGATCCTCGGGAGTGAGCTTTTGATGCAATCGGATTTCTTCTCGCTCGACAGGATATCGAAGCGCTTCGGCGTCGTGCAGGCGCTCGACAATGTCTCGATTGCCTTTCGGCCAGGAGAGGTGCTTGCCCTGGTTGGCGAGAATGGCGCCGGCAAGTCGACAATGATGCGAATTCTCGAGGGCGTGTTCGCACCGGACACCGGCACCGTGCTGCATGGCTCCGCGCCGATCGTTTTCAGCGAACCGCGCGACAGCCACAGAGCCGGAATACGCGTCATCCATCAGGAGCCGGAGATCGTTCCGAACCTGACCGTGGCCGAGAACATTTTCGTCGGCGAACTGCCGCGGCTGGCAGGCGTCCTGCTCGACTGGCACAGGCTCGAGGACCAGACTGATAAGGTGCTTGCGACCTTCGGCATGCAGCAGGATATGCTGCCGCGTCAACTCTGCAGCACACTCGGTCCGGCACAGCGCCAGATGATCGAAATCATGCGCGCCATACGTGCCGGCGGCCGGCTGATCGCATTCGATGAGCCGACCTCGTCACTGACCGACGACGAAGCGCGCCGTCTGTTTTCAGTAATTCGCCGGCTGCGCGGCGAGGGCACTTCGATCGTCTACATCTCTCACAGGCTGAACGAGGTCATCGACCTTGCGGATCGCATTGTCGTCTTGCGGGACGGCCGGCTGGTCGATGATTCCCCCGCTGCCGGTGCCAGCGAGCAGACCATAGCCAAGCTCATGGTGGGCCGCGACATAGCCGATCTGTTTACGCGCGAGACGTGGCAATCGGGGCAACCGTTGCTGGAGGTGACGGGCCTGACCACCGACCACGTCACCGATGTGAGCCTCAAGGTCCGCCGTGGCGAGGTGCTCGGCATTGCCGGCCTTATGGGTGCGGGTCGATCCGAACTGGCAAAGGCGATTGTCGGCTATGATAGACGCGTCGACGGAACCATAACGATGAATGGTGTGCCCGTTGGCCCTAACAGCCCGCATGCAGCGATCGTGGCGGGCATCGGCTTTGCCCCGGAAGACCGTAAGCACGAGGCGCTGCTGTTGTTCCGAAGCATTCTTGATAACGCCTCGCTTTGCGTGCCCGACAGAACGTCGACCTTCGGCTTCTTCAACCGGCGCAAGGCACTGGAGATCGTCTCACCGCTTGCAGCAAAGATGTCGATCAAGGCGCCCAACCTCGACGAACAGGTTTCGAAACTGTCGGGTGGCAACCAACAGAAGGTCGTTCTCGCGCGCTGGCTTGCGCGGCAGCCGATGCTTCTCATCCTCGACGAGCCGACCCGCGGCATCGACATCGGCGCCAAGGCGGAAATCTATCGCCTGATCGACGAACTCGCCGCCAGCGGCATCGGCATAATCCTGATTTCCTCGGAAATGCCGGAACTGATCGGGCTGGCCGACAGGGTGCTTGTTATGGCTGGAGGCCGGATCACGGCCGAACTTTCCCGCCCTGACATCGACGAGGCCACGATCCTGAGACATGCCATGCCTCAATCTGCAGCATCGCTTGGAGGACAAATTCAGTGAACAGCCTTGAGCTCAGGACAGCAACAACGCAAACCGGCAAAAGGCGCGCTTCCTTGCGCATCGCAGAGCGCATCGGCATTCACAACATAAGCCTTCTTGTTGCTCTCGCCATTCTCGTGCTCATTTTCGGCACCCTGAGAGGCGACGTGTTCTTCTCCAGCCGAAACCTGCTGAACATCGGTCTAGGCATTACCATCCTGGGCGTTCTGGCGATGAGCCAGACCGTGGTTATTGTCGCCGGAGGGCTCGATATTGCCGTCGGCGCAATTGTCGGTCTGACCACAGTATCGACGGCAATGGCCATCCAGGCCACCGGATCACCCGCCGCGGGTATTCTTGCCGGCCTGGTCCTGGGCGGTCTTGCCGGCCTCGTGAACGGCATCATCATCACCTATGGGCGGGTCAACGCTGTCATCGCGACTCTCGGTACGATGGCGATCTTCCGCGGCATCGCGTTCATCATGTCCGATGGACAATCGATCGCGATTTTCAGCGACACTTTCCGCTTCATCGGGATCGGACGAATCCTCGGCCTGCCTTTGCTGATCTGGATTCTCTTGCTGACCGCGATCGTGTTCCATCTCTTCCTTGCCCGCTCGATCGTTGGCCGCAACATCTATGCCTTGGGCGGCAATCCCGTTGTCGCACGCTTCTCCGGCATCAACATCAACCGATACCGCGTCGGCATCTACATCATGAGTGGAGTGGCGGCCGGATTGGCCGGGATTCTGTTGGCTGCCCGTACCGGCTCCGGGCAGCCCGTATCCGGATCCCAAGGCCTGGAACTCGAGGCCATCACAGCGGCCGTTCTTGGTGGCTGCGCCTTGCAGGGCGGCAAGGGCACGATCGTCGGCGCACTGCTGGGCGTCGCCATCATTGGCGTCCTCAACAACGGAATGATACTGACGTCCGTGCCAACCTTCTATCAGTTGCTTGCCAAGGGCTCGCTGCTGATACTTGCTGTGGTAATTGCCGAGTACCACTTGAACAGGACATGACGATGGACGCGGCGATCGCTTCGACTGGCCAAGGCAAGCAGGACATTCCTGCCGCAGATGGCACCACGTCATCGCTCAAGGATCGCATCGCACGCGATCTCGGACAGCGCATCCTCGCCGGCTCCTACGCCCAGCACTCCGTCCTGCCGACGGAAGCCGAGCTTTGCGTCATCTACGGGGCGAGCCGCACCGCGCTTCGCGATGCTCTTCTGACGCTTTCGGCGAAAGGATTGATCGAGGCGCGCAAGCGGGCCGGGACGCGTGTGCGCGTGTCGAGCGAATGGAACAGGCTGGATGCACAGGTTCTGGAATGGATGCGCGATATCGAGCCCGATCTCGATTTCGTCCGCGGATTGATCGAGGCGCGGCTGGTCATTGAACCCGCTGCCGCCCAACTTGCGGCCAAGATGGCGACGTCAGGCGATCTCGCAGTCATCGAAGCGGCCTATGAAGCCATGCGCATTGCTCCGCAGGACGATCTCGCTGCGTGTCTCGATGCCGACGTCAGGTTTCATACCGCCATCCTTCGTGCCAGCCGCAACCCGGTGTTCGCCAATCTCGGCAATATGCTTGCGGCCGCCCTCAGCTTCTCCTTCCGCTTGACCACATCGGCCACCGCTAATTACCAGCAGACGCTGAGCGCGCATGGCGACGTGCTGGAGGCAATCAGGATGCGGAGGGAGGACGATGCACACGATCAGATGAAGGCGCTCATCGGGATCGCGTCGAACGACCTTCTTGCAGTGGCTCGCAAAGGCCGCCATCAACAGCCGATCGCCGCTGCCAAGGCCGATACCGTCTGAAGCGGATGGTCGGGACGATCAAGATCAGAAGCGGAGACCTGTCTGCTGAAATCGTCCCGTCGCTTGGGGCAGGCCTTGCGAGGTTCGATTATGGGCGCGTGCCGCTCTTCAGGCCATGGCCAACCGGCGGGAGCAGCAACCCGTTCGACCTTGCCTGCAACCTGCTTTTGCCCTGGTCAAATCGCATCTCCGGCGACGGCTTCATATTCGAGTCCAAATTCCGCGAACTGCCTGCCAACGTCGCAGGCGAACCATTTCCAGTTCACGGCAATGGATTTTCGAGCGCGTGGAACGTCGACAGTCTGACGCAGGACAAAGCGAAGCTATCGCTCATCAGCAACGGACCCGGCCCATATCGATATCGCGCCGAGGTGAGCTACGCGCTGGCCGGGCAGGGGCTCGAGCTGAAGCTTCGCATCGTCAATCAGGCGCCGGTCAGGCTCCCGTTCGGGCTTGGCATCCATCCATGGTTCCCGAGAACGGCACGAACCGCGCTTCATGCGCCGGCCTCGCAAGTTTGTCTCGAACTGCCCAACCACCTCCCTGAACGGTTTGTGGATGTCAAAACCCGTCCCGACTGGGATTTCGGCGCCCCAGTCGTATTGCCGAGTGGATGGATAAACAATCTGTTTGCCGGTTGGAACGGCGTCGCCACCATATCGTGGCCGGAGCACAGTTGCAGCCTGCGGATTGAAGCTTCATCACCCTTGAATTTCTACCTGGTCTATTCGCCATCGGACGAGAGCGACTTCTTCTGTTTTGAACCGGTCAGTCATGCTGTCGATGCTCACAATCGTGGTTCGATCGACAAATGGAATGGACTGTCGGTGCTTGGGCCTGGCGAGAGCCTGGCAGCCCGTTGCAGCTTTGCCGTCAGTTAGGCGGACCTCTGCGGCGCCCTCGAATTGGCGGATGTCGGCCAGCATGTCCGGTGAGAACGAAGCCGGCTTTTCGTCCAAACGGAGCTTGGGAAGAGGGAACTCCGGCGACAGGCAACCCGTGAGCCAGGTCGACGTTTGCCGGATGTCGCTGCGCAGCTCGTCTGCTTGACGGCCCACCAAATGTGCCTGGCAGGATTGGATCAATGACGGATGTTGAACCAAAAGAATTCGTGCTCGCAGGCATCGTCATGAAGCGACTGGTCTCCGGCGAACAGACGGGAGGCTTGTTGAGTCTCTTCGAAAACAGAAGCGACGGGCACACGAAAACGCCAATCCATGTTCATGCGAATGACGACGAGACGGTCTACGTCATCGAAGGGCAGTTGACCGCGGTTGTGGCCGGCGAGGTCCGAACGCTCTCGCCCGGCGAGAGCATGTTTTTGAAGCGCGGGATCCCGCACCAGCTCATGAATCCCGGCAACCAGCCCGTTCGCTACATCCTGATAGACACGCCAAGTGTGTTCGAGCAGTTTCTCGCCGAAGGTGGCCATGAACGCAGCAAGGGAGAGGTGGTCGGGCCGCCGACGCCTGCCGATATCGAGCGGCTCAAAGTAGCCGCGCCGAAGTTTGGGATTACGCTTCTGCAGGACTGGCCGGCAAGAGAGTAGATGGCTTCGTGATGGCGGCTTGGATCGCCGCTAAAGCCGGCCCTTGCCCGAGGAACCGGTATTGGCTAGCCGCCGGCAATCCAATCCGAGAGGCTGCGGGCAAAACTTCGCGGCACGATGAGTTCGCACGCGGTCTCGCCGGTGCGCAGGAAGAGCGCGGGCACGTGATGGAAGGATGTTTGCACGGCGCGGCCCGGAGCGGCGGTCGGCGCGTGCCAGTCGACTGCAATGCAGCCGGACAGAAGCCTTGCGATACCAGGGCCGGCCATTTTCAAACGAACACGACCTTCCCCGAGGGGCACGGAACAGCCGAGATCGGGGTCGACGACAAGGGCTGGCGCTTCTGTGCCTTCGTCGAGAGCCAGCCAAAGGCGGCGAGGTGCAACGCGGATGGTTAAAAGGCCCTTGTGGCGAACCGTCTCTCCGACCGAAGCGGGAAGTTTCGTGTTGAGCGACGCCGAGACGCTCTTTTCGAATTGTCTCAGTGTCGCGTCCCAGCCCTCGATCTGAATAAGCGGACAATCCGCCACGGACAGGCTGAAATCCCGAGAAGAGGTCAAGCTAGCCATGCAGCCGTTCTCCCTGCGGATCGATGAATACCGGCGAGACAACGCGGGCGCGAACCGTTTCGGCCTTCATCGGATAGACCGCCACGACCTCGCTTCCTTCTGCCGCGACATCACCGGCAAGCAGGGCCAACCCGACATAATGGCCGCGTTCGGGGCTGAAAGTGACGGAGGTGACACGACCGCGCCCATGGCCATGGGGTTTCTCATCCGGCAGGAACAGGATGGCGCCGCCGCGCAGGCGTTTTCCCTCTTCGATGCATTCCAGCCCGACCAGACGCTGCCGGTTGGGCGCCCGGAGGGCAGGGCGCCGTCGCTGGACGTCGCCGACGAAGCCGCTGCGCTTGCCGGCCATGCGGCCGAGGCCGAGATCGTCGAGCGTCGTGCGCCCATCGATCTCCGGTCCGGCGACATGGCCCTTTTCGACCCGCAGCGCGCCAAGCGCCTCGACACCGTAAGGCTTCAGGTCGAAGGGTCTGCCGGCTTCGAGCAAGCGGCTCCAGAGCTGTTCACCGGCGGTGGCGCCGACATAGACTTCGTACGCGCGCTCGCCGGAATAACTGAGACGCAGGATGCGGAGCGCACGGCCCTCCCATTCGCTTTCGAGTAGTCCCATATGCGAAAGCGCCTCCTCGGAAACGTCGAGAGCGGGAAACGCTGCATTCAGAATCGCGCGGCTGTTAGGCCCGGCAACCGACATCGCCGCCCACTCGTCGCTGACCGAGGTAACGGCCACGCGCAAATCCGGCCAGGCCGTGTCGAGCAGGAATTCGAGACGCGACAGCACATCGGCGGCCTTGGCGGTCGAAGTGGTCATGAAGAACCGGTTTTCCGCTAGCCGCGTCGTGGTGCCGTCGTCGAAGACGATGCCGTCGTCGCGCAGCATGACGCCGTAGCGGGCGCGGCCTATCGCCAGTTTGGCAAAGCCGTTGGCATAGACGCGGTCGAGGAAGATTGCCGCATCCGGGCCCTGGACATCGATCTTGCCGAGCGTGGAGATGTCCATCAGCCCCGCGGCCTGACGCACGGTACGCATTTCGGCAACATAGGCCTCGTTCACGTTACGCCCCGACTGCCGGTAGAAATAGGGCCGCATCCAGAGCCCGACCTCGAGCATCTCGGCGCCGTTCGCCATGTGCCCGTCGTGCATCGGCGTGCGGCGGATCGGCTTGAAATGATGGCCGACGGCGCGTCCGGCAAGCGCGCCGATCGCCACCGGCGTATAGGGCGGGCGGAAGGTCGTGGTGCCGGTCTCGGGAATCGTTGCGTTGCGCAGCGCTGCCATGGCGGCAAGTGCGGGAAAATTGCTGGTCTTGCCCTGATCGGTGCCCATGCCGAGCGTGGTGTAGCGCTTCAGGTGCTCGACCGATTCATAGCCCTCACGATGGGCGAGCTCGATATCCCCGGTCGTCACGTCCATCTGGAAATCGACGAAGGCTTTTCCACGTCCGACCGAAGGGGCTTGGCGAAGTAGCGTCGTAGCGGTCTCGCCGAGATCGAGTTTGGACGGAGCGGGCACCGGCGCCGACTTGCCGCAGGAGGCTGCCGCTTCGATGCCGGCGCGATGGCCGTCCTCGGCGGCGGCGGCGGTCGCATAGGCTCCTATCATTGCGCCGGCGCCGAACTGGCTGGCTGAAAAGGCGCCCGGCACGAAGCCGTCAATGTCGTCGCGATACACAGGTCTGACACCGAGGTGTGAGGTGAGATGCACGGTTGGCGACCAGCCGCCGGAGATGCAGACCAGGTCACAGGCGGCCGAGGATTGTCCCTCCGGTCCATTGAGCGTTACGCGCCTGACGGCATGGCCGCCGTGCAGGTCGACGATGCGCGTTGCGGCCCGCACCACCACGCCGAGCCGTGCGGCTTGCGCGGCAAGTGCTGCGGGCGGGACGGCGCGCAGATCTGCAACCGTCACCTCCGCGCCGGCTGCGGCATAGTCAAAGGCGGTGCGCCAGGCACCGTCATTGGTGGTGGCGACGACGATTTTCTTGCCAGGCAGGACGGCGAAGCGATTGAGATAGGTCCGGGCGGCCGAGGCAAGCATGACGCCGGGCCGGTCGTTGTTCAAGAACACCATCGGCCGCTCGATGGCGCCGGTGGCGAAAACAATCGAGCGGGCGCGCAGCATAGTGACCGTTTGCCGGGCCTCGCCATTCGGCTGCGGATTGGTTGGATCGCGCTGTTCGACCAGTCCAAGGACATTGCCGTCATAGCTGCCGAAAGCGGTCGTCCGCTTCATCAGCGCGACGGTTTCGAGGTCCTCCAACTCGGCCTCGGCCTGCCTCAGCCATGCGGCCGCTGCGCTGTCGGACGGTTCCGCCAAAAGCTGGCCGCCAAGCAGAAAATCCTGCTCGATCAGCCCGACCCGCGCGCCGGCCGCGGCCGCTGCCCGCGCCGCCGACAATCCCGCCGGGCCGCCGCCGACAATGGCGACATCGGCGAAGGCATGACGAACCTCATAGCGGTCGGGATCCGGGCCGGTGCCGGCTCTACCCAGGCCGGCGGCCTTGCGGATAAAGTGCTCGTAAAACATCCAGGCGCGGCGCGTCGGGCCCATGAAGGTCTTGTAGTAGAAGCCGGCGGACAGAAACGGCGCCCACAGCCCATTGACGCTTTGCACGTCGAAGGCAAGCGATGGCCAGCGGTTCTGACTCTCCACGACCATGCCGTCGGCGAGTTCCAGCGTCGTCGCCGGCAGGTTCGGCTCGCGCCTGCCGGCGCTCCCGAGCGTAACCAGCGCATTCGGCTCTTCGGGCCCGGCGGAAAAAATGCCGCGCGGGCGATGATATTTGAAGCTGCGCCCGACCAGGGTGACGCCATTGGCGAGCAGCGCCGAGGCGAGGGTGTCGCCGCGATACCCAATCAGCTTGCGGCCATCGAAGGTGAAATTGACCGGCACCTCGCGACTGATACGGCCACCCACTGGCAGGCGTTTGCGGTTCGAACTCATGCCGGTTGTTTCCTGACAGTCGATTTCCTGGCGAAGTCGACGGATGCGATCGCGTGGTTGCGGGTGTCGCGTTCGACCACCAGCCATTGCCGGCAACCGGTCACGTGCTGCCAGAATTCGCGATGCTGGCCGGCCGGGTTTTTCCTGACGTAGACATAACGGTACCAGGCCTCCGGATCGGGGTCGTCATGGGCCGGACGCGTGACCGAGGCATCGCCGCCATAGCGGAACTCGTCATGGTTGCGCGGGCCGCAGCAGGGGCATTCGATGCGCAGCACTTTGTCCCGCCTCCTATTGCAGCCAGGCGGAGGGGCCGACGCCGGCCTCATCGAGCGTGTGGCCGGTGCGGAAACGATCGAGCCCGTAGGCCGCGATCAAGGGATGCGGCTTGCCGGTGGCGATCGTGTGGGCGAAGCACCAGCCGGAAGCCGGCGTCGCCTTGAAGCCCCCATAGCACCAGCCGCCGTTGAGATAGAGGCCGTCGATCGGCGTCGGGCAGATGATCGGGCTGGCATCGGGAGTCATGTCCATGACGCCGCCCCAGTGGCGCAGCAGGCGGACGCGCGAAATGCACGGCATCAATGCAATCGCCGCCTCCGCCACCTCGCGAACGACGCCGAGATTGCCGCGCTGGGCGTATGAATTGTAGCTGTCGAGATTGCCGCCGAAGACCAACCCGCCCTTGTCGGACTGGCTGACGTAGAAATGGTCGGCGCCGTAAGCGACGACGTGATCTACCAGCGGCTTCAGCGGCTCGGTGACGAAAGCTTGCAGCACATGGCTTTCGATCGGCAGTTCAAGCCCGGCCTTGGCGCCGAGCACGGACGTGTGGCCAGCGACCGCGAGGCCGACCTTGCCGGCGCCGATCCGGCCTTTCGTCGTTTCGACGCCGACGATCCTGTCGCCGTCGCGGACGAAGCCTGTCACTTCGCAGTTCTGGATGATGTCGACGCCATGGCCGTCGGCGGCGCGCGCATAGCCCCAGGCGACGGCGTCGTGGCGCGCCGTGCCCGCCCGGCCCTGGAAGATGGCGCCATGGATCGGGAAGCGGGCGGTGTCGGAAAAGTCGAGATAAGGCACCAGCCGGCGCACGTCTTCCCGGTCGAGGATATCGGCATCGATGCCGTTCAGCCGCATGACATTGGCGCGGTGGCTGAAGCCGTCGAGCTGATCGGCCGAATGCGCCGTGACGAGCTGGCCGCGCTGCGAGAACATGACGTTGAAGTTCAGCGCCCGCGACATGCCCTCCCAGAGCTTCATCGAGAATTCGTAGAACTGGGTGTTGCCGTCGAGCAGGTAGTTGGAGCGGATGACGGTGGTGTTGCGGCCGACATTGCCGCCGCCGACATAGCCCTTTTCGAGTACGGCGACGTTACGGATGCCGTGGTTCTCGGCGAGGTAGAAGGCGGTGGCGAGGCCGTGTCCGCCGCCGCCGATGACGATCACATCATAAGACGCTTTTGGCTCCGCCGCACGCCAGGCGCGCTGCCAATTCTTCTGGCCGGCGAGCGCGTTGCGGAAAATCGAGAGTGCCGAGTAGCGCGCCATGCGTGCGGGCCTATCGAACGATCGTGCCGGCCGGCGTGCGGGTGAGCACTTCGGCGCCCGCGTCGGTCAAAAGCACCGTGTTGGAGACGAAGTCATTGCCACGACCCGTTCCCATCAGCCATGACAGGATGTGGAAGCTCATCCCCGTTTCGATCTCGAGGTCGGAATCGTGTCGCAAGCCGGTCACCGAATTGCCGCCGGTCCATGACGGCGGCTGGCCGGCGCCGACAAGGTAACCGCAGTGATGGCGGCGATAGTGGGAAAGACCGGCCGCGTCGGCGACGGCCTGCCAGGCGGCGTAGACATCGCGCGCCTTGGCGCCCGGCCGCAGCGCCTCGACGACGGCGTTGAAGGCCTTGGCGGTCACCTCCGCCATTTTGGCGTCTTCATCGCTGATGCGGCCGATGCGAACGAGCCGGCCGAGCGGGGCGTGGTAGCGCGAGATGCAGCCGGACAGTTCGACAAAGACCGGCTCGCCCTTGCGGTAGATCCCGTCGCCCCAGGTCGTGTGCTCTTCACCCAAGCGCGCGGCCGGGCGGATGAACGGTCCAAAGCCCGGCGCATGACCGCCGGCGCGGATCATTGCCGCAACACATTGGGCGGCGACCTCCTGTTCGGAAGCGCCATCCGAGATCACGGCGATCGCGGCACCGGCGGCGGCGTCCGTCACCTTTGCGGCGCGCCGCATCAGCACCTGTTCCTCGGCGCTCTTCACCCGTCGCATCTTGTCGATCAGACCGGACACGTCGCTCCACTTGGCATCGGCTTGCATCTGGAGTGCCACGGCAAGCCCATGGCTAAGGCCAGCCGTCCAGTATTCGAGGCCGATCCGCTTGCCCGACAGGCCGAGCTCCGCAAGCACCCGCGCGGCAAGATCGGCCGCCGTTTCGCTGTCGGAGTGGCCACGGAATTCCGCGGCCTTCACCTGCTTCTCGATCGTTACCTTTTCCATCGCGCGGGTGACCAGGACGGGTCTTTCCTGGAGCGGAACGATCAACAGGTGAGGGGCAAAATACCCCCAGTGATCGAGCCCGGTGAGATAGAAGACGTTCTCCGGCGAGGCGAAGACCGCCGCGTCGAGCTCGCGCTCGGCCAGTGCAGTACGGATCTTGGCAAGGCGGCCGGCGATTTCGGCTTCGGAAAACGGATTGCGGTCCATCGGGCGTCCTCGTGCTTGTTGCCGGCTTGGTGGCGGGCATGGTTCTTTTCGGCAGCCGCTTTCCCGGCCGCCATGTCAGTCGATGACGATGAGTTCGCGCGCCACATCGCAGAGGCGTTCGCCGCCGCGTTCCGTGACGACGAACGATTCCGAGATGGCGATGCCGAAATCATCGAGCCAGACGCCGGCCATGAAATGGAAGCACATCCCAGGCTGCATCTCGGTAGTATCGCCGGGACGAAGGCTTGCGGTGCGTTCACCCCAATCGGGCGGGTATGCGAGCCCGACCGGATAGCCGACGCGGCTTTCCTTCTTCAGCCCGTTCTTCCTCAACACTGCCTGCCAGGCGGCTTCCACCTCCTCGGCGGTGTAGCCGGGGCGCGCCTTCTCGAGGCCAGCGTCGACGCCCTCGACGATCACCTTGGCCATGTCGAGGATGGCTTGCGGCGGCTTGCCGAAATGTACCGTCCGGGTCAGCGCCGCATGATAGCGGCGGCGCACGCCGGCGATCTCCAGAATGGCGAGGCCGCTGTCCGGCAGCGGCGCGTCGGACCACGTCAGATGCGGCGTGCTGGTGCCCTCGCCAACGGGCATCAGCGGACAGATCGCGGCATAGTCGCCGCCCGCTCCGGGCACCCCCATGATCTGCGCGTGATAGATTTCGGCAATGACATGGTTCTGAGGCACACCGGGCCGCATTTTCTCGATGGCGCGGTTCATGGCATGCGTGCAGATCGCACCCGCCTCGCGGATCAGCACCAGCTCGGCCTCGGATTTGACCAGCCGCGCCCAGTTGACGAGATCGTGGTTGTTGGCGAAGTGCGCGTCGGGCAGCCCTTGGATCAGATGGGCGTGGCAGCGCGCCGTATAATAATGCGCGTCCATCTCGACGCCGATGCGGGCTTTTCCCCAACCACGCGACCGGATCAGTTGGGCGAGTTCGTCATAAGGGTGTTCGACGGGCTGTTGCACCAACCCTTCCGAGAACGGCACGATGTTTTTCTCGGGCAGGCCGGTGGTCAGGCGTGCGCTCTTGGCATCCTGTGCCCTGCCGAACCAGATCGGCCGGTCTTCCTCCAGATGGACGAGCACGCACTGCGGAACGTAGAACGACCATCCATCATAGCCGGTCAGCCAGCACATGTTGGCGGGATCCTGACAAACGATGAGATCGAAGCCGGCTTTTTGCATGCGTGTCTTCACGCCGGCGAGGCGCTGCCCATACTCCGCTTGCGTGAATGTCCCGAAGCCGTTCGCGGTCGCCACCGAAATCCTGCCTTCCAGGTACGCCGTTTGCCTTTTGTAAATGGCAACTAGGCCAAATTGTGCACAACTCGACGTCAATTTGCTGGCTAACTGCGAATTATCGCCGAATTTTCATGGTTTCTATATCTCTGCTTGCGAAATGTCTAGGGCAGTTGTATACGTCTGATCTAGCAGGCGTCGACCTCGAAGAAGGCCGCGCCCTGGGAACCATCCACAGTTGTCCAATGGGAGAAAAGCATGCTCAAATCATCGATATCGCGCCGTATGGTCGTGAAGGCGGCTGCCTGCATCGCGCTCGCCGCGACGTCATTGACGTCGTTGTCCGCTCACGCGGAAACCACCCTCGAACGGGCTAAGAAGGACGGCTACATCCGCGTCGGTTTCGCCAACGAGGCGCCGTTCGGTTACGCCACGCCAGACGGCAAGCTGACCGGCGAGGCCCCTGAAGTCGCCAAGGCGGTGCTCGCCAAGATGGGCATACCGCAGGTCGACGGTGTTTTGACCGAATTCGGCTCGCTCATTCCGGGTCTCAAGGCCGGCCGCTTCGACATCATCGCCGCCGGCATGTTCATCACTCCGAAGCGCTGCGCCGAGATCAACTACTCCGAGCCGTCCTACGGCATCGGCGAGGCTATGCTGGTGGCAAAAGGCAATCCGAAAGGCATCAAGGATTTTTCCAGCATCAAGGACAATCCGGATCTCAAGCTTGCCGTGATGGCCGGCGCCGTCGAAGGCGGCTTCGCCAAGGAAGCGGGCGTTGCCGGTGGGCAGATCGTCTCCTTGCCCGACCAGTCAAGCCTGGTCGCCGCCGTCCAGTCGGGCCGCGCCGATGCAGCCGCGCTGACCGCTCTTTCGATCGCCGACATGGCCAAGAAAGCCGACGGCGTCGAATCGACCAAGCCCTTCGGCGAGGTCGCCGGCAAATCGGTAAAAGGTCATGGCGGCTTCGGCTTCCGCAAGGAAGACACCGACCTGCAGGAGGCTTTCAACGCCGAGCTGAAGAAGTTCCTCGGTTCGCCGGAGCATATCGCGCTGGTCGAGCCACTCGGCTTCGGCAAGGATTATCTGCCCAACAAGACCACCGCAGAGCTCTGCGCTGGCAAATAGGTTCCCAACTGCTGGCGGCGCGAAAGCGCCGCCCTTTTTCCTTGGGGGAATCGCATGGGTATCCGTACGCTCGTTGCCATGCTGGTCATCGCGCTTGTCGTGATCGGTGCCTTGGCAACACAGGAATCATATCAAGTGTTTATGCCGGGGCTGCTGCAAGGCGCGGTCCTGACGGTCGAGATCGCCGTCCTCGGCAGCCTGCTCGCAATTATCATGGGCGTGCTTGCAGCACTTGCAAGGATGTATGGCCCGACGCCGCTCAGATGGCTGGCCACGGTTTACGTCGAGATCTTCCGCGGAACGTCGGCACTGGTGCAATTGTTCTGGCTGTTTTTCGTGCTCCCGCAATTCGGCGTCACGATCAACGCATTCGTTGTGGCGGTGCTCGCGCTCGGCCTGAATGTCGGCGCCTACGGATCGGAGTGCGTGCGCGGCGCGATCCTGTCCGTCGCCCGCGGGCAGTGGGAAGCGTGTACGGCATTGAACATGAGCCGCCCGCAGATGTTGCGCCGGATCATTCTGCCGCAGGCCTTTGTCGCGATGATCCCGCCCTGGGGCAATCTGTTCATCGAGCTTCTGAAATCGACGGCGCTGGTCTCGCTGATCACGCTTTCGGATCTCGCCTTCAAGGCGCAGCAAATGAACCAGAACACGTTCAAGACCATTCCGATCTTCACCCTCGTCCTTCTGATGTACCTGGCAATGTCGCTGGTTGTGACCATCGGCATGCGGCTTCTCGAAAGGCGGGCGTCGCTCGGACTGGCGCGGGGGAAGGCGGCATGATCTGGGATTGGGGATTTGCCCTGGAAATCCTGCCGGTGCTTGCCCGCGCCGCCGTCATTTCCATCGAAGCGACGCTGATCGGCTTTGCGCTTGCCGCCTCGCTCGGCCTGGTGCTGGCCGTTGTCCGCATCGCCGTGCCATGGACCAGCTGGACGATTTCGGTGCTGGTCGAGCTGATCCGCTCGACCCCGCTGCTCATCCAGATATTCTTTCTCTATTTCGTCTTTCCGAAATTCGGTGTCGTGCTCGACGCTTTCACCGCCGGGGTGCTGGCCATCGGCATCCACTACGCCGCCTATTGCTCCGAGGTCTATCGCGCCGGTTTCGACAACATCCATCGCGGCCAGTGGGAAGCTTCGATCGCGCTCAATCTCTCGTCCTGGACGACGTTCCGCGACATCATCATTCCGCAGGCGATCCCGCCGATCGTTCCGGCGCTCGGCAATTATCTGGTGGCCTTGTTCAAGGAGACGCCGTTGCTTTCCGCAATCGCCGTGATGGAACTGATGCAGACCGCCAAGATCATCGGCTCCGAAACGTTCCGCTACACCGAGCCGATCACGCTGGTCGGCCTGTTTTTCCTTGCCATGAGCCTGGTTTCGGCGGCGCTCATCCGCTCCCTCGAAGGGCTGCTCAACCGGAGGACCACGCGATGACGGAACAACCGATGGTCCGCTTCGACAATGTATCGAAACGCTACGGCACGTTAACCGTTCTCGATGGGCTCAATCTCGAAATAGCGCGCGGCGAAAAAGTCTCGGTCATCGGTCCGTCGGGTTCGGGCAAGACGACTGTGCTGCGCATGCTGATGACGCTGGAGACAATCAATGACGGCGTCATCTGGGTCGAAGGCGAGCCGCTGACCCATATGGAGAGGAACGGCAAGCTTGTTCCCGCCGATCTCGCCCACATCCGCAAGATCCGCGCCAAGATCGGCATGGTGTTCCAGTCGTTCAACCTGTTTCCGCATATGACGGCGATGCAGAACTGCATCGAGGCGCCGATAACGGTGCTCGGCATGAAGCGGGCGGACGCCGAGGCAAGGGCGGCCGAGCTCCTGGAGCTGGTCGGTCTGGCCCAGAAGAAGGACCACTATCCGTCACAGCTTTCCGGCGGCCAGCAGCAGCGCGTCGCCATCGCCAGGGCGCTGGCAATGCGGCCCAAGATCATGCTGTTCGACGAGGTGACCTCGGCGCTCGACCCGGAGCTTGTCGGCGAAGTGCTGCAGGTGATAAGGCAGATCGGGCGCGAGCATGATCTCACCATGCTGATGGTCACCCACCAGATGGGCTTCGCCAAGGAGTTTTCCGACCGCGTTTGTTTCTTCTATCAAGGCAAGATCTGCGAGCAGGGACCGCCAAGCGAACTGTTTGGTGCTCCCAAGAACGAGCGGACACGGCAATTCCTGCACGCTGTCCTGGAGGCTGGGTGACGATCGAGACAGAGGCCAAGCCGCCCACGACGGTGACCGCCGCGCCGCCGCGTCCGCTCTCCGCGCGGGAGCGGTTCGAGCGCATCTACCGGATATTGCGCGACCGCATCTGCCTGCTCGATTATGCGCCGGGAAGCCACCTGTCCGAGGAAGAACTTGCCCAAGAATTCGAGATCAGCCGCACGCCGGTCCGGCGCGTCCTGGCGCGCCTTGAATCCGAGGGTCTGGTTCAATCCGTCCACGGCGTCGGCACGATCGTCACCGACGTCGACATCGAGGAATTGCAGCAGGTCTATCATCTGCGCCTGGAACTGGCGCTCCTCGTCGGCAAGCTTTCGCCGATTCCGCGCACGGCGGACGATCTTGACCGGATACGGGCGCTCATCGCGCGCTGCGATTCCGATATACTCAATCCCGACCAGCGCGCTTTCCTGCGCCTCAACATGGATTTTTTCTACGAGCTCACGGCGATGACCGGCAACCAGCCACTGCGCGAGATCAGCGAGCGCCTGTATTTTCAGGTCGCGCGCGTCGTCCTGAAGCTGATGCCGCAATTGGGCCTCGTCGAGGAATTCACCGCATTCCGCCGCGAAATGGAAGAGGTCCTTGCCGCGGCCGAAATCGGCGACTGGGAGTCCATCGGGCACATAAGGCGGGCGCATATCTCAATGAGCTTCCGCCGCATGATGCGCCATGCAGGCGAGGCGAATCTGGATAGAGCAACATAGTCAGCGCTTAAGATTGTGCCCGGTGGCCTGCCGTCGAACTGGCCTCGTTGCCAAGGAAAGCATGGCCGCCAACCCGATGCCGACAGAATTTGCCGGCACCGGCGATGACTAACGCGGTTCGAGACTGCAGGCCCGCGCCGCCCTTAAAAAGGATCCTAACTCGGTATGTTGGCAGCGTTCCAGACCTCCCATAGATGTTCGTTCGGGTCGCGGAAGTATCCCGCATATCCGCCAAAGAACGTGTCCCGGGCAGGCTTGATGATCTCGGCGCCGGCGCGGGCGGCCTCATCCATCACCTGATCTACTTCTTCGCGGCGCACAACGTTGTGGCCGATCGTGAACGAGGTCGAGGTAATCGGCGCCTTGGGCAGGCCGGTGTCGTAGGCGAGGTCATCCTGAGCCCAGATCGCGAGCTTCAACCCGCCGGACAGCGTGAAGAACGCGACGGCGCCATGCTCGAACTCGCGGCCGATGATCCCTTCCGTCGGCAAGCCGAGACCCTCGCGATAGAACGCGAGAGAACTCTCGAGGTCGGCGACAGCGATGGTCAAAACCGAAATGCGCGGTTTCATGGCCGTCTCCTCTGGTTGTGGGAAACACCAGGATAAAGTCGGGCGAAAGTGAAGACTTGAACAAAACGGCCAAAAGGGTGCCGCCAAGTCGAAGAACGCGCCGAGGTTTCACTCGCTGTGCAGCAGATGATGAATCTGTCGCGGGGTGCTTCCCGTCAGGCGGCGGCTCTCGCGGACAAGATGCGCCCGGTCGGAATAGCCCGCCTCGGCCGCCAGCATGGCGGTGGAGCTGCTGGAGCGGCTCGAAAGCCGCAGAAAGCGCTGATAGCGGAGGATACGGTCAAGCGTCTTGGGGCCATAGCCGAAGCTCGTGTCGAAGCGCCGGCGCAACGTCCTTTCGCTCATCTCGAGCGCGCGCATCAACCAAGGGATGAGAGGCGCGTCGGGTGGCGGCCCGCGCTCAATCAAGCGATATGCCGCCTGCATGGGAACGTCTGTCGCGTGGGAGGCCGCCTCCTCGGCGACGACCTGTTGGAGCGAGCAGGCCAGATCCTCGAGATTGTCACCAGCGCGCACGCGGCTGGCGAGGCGCCGGGCTCGCGCTCCCCATAAATCGTCGAGCGACAGCCTCTGGCCGACAAGCTCGATTTGCGGCACGCCGAGCCATGCCGCCGCCGTGGCAGGATGAAAGCGCACGCCGCTCACGAGCTCGTCTGCCGCCAGAACCGCGGTCTGCGGCTCCTTGTCAGGGCCAGCAATTCGGAAGCTGCCTCCGATCCATTGCAAATCGATCGTTGCGTCGGGCATGATGACGATCGGCGGTGAGCCCGCCGGGTCCATTCGATGCACCCACACCGAAGCAAAGCTCCCGCGAAGCCGCGCCGACGCTGGACGTTGCTGAAATGAACCCGTTGCCTGCGCTGGGACGGGATCGCTCATCTCGCTCCTCTTCGGACTACCGGCGGTGAACCTACGACGCAGTGGCTGCGCCCGCCGTCGCTCGAGACAAGAATCTGCACGACCGACAACGTCTGCCAATCGAGAACGGTTGCAAGAATCGGTTGTTTTCTTCCGGCCGGAAGGAAGAGGGCAGGTGAGGGGTGATGCTACGTGCATCGCCATCGGCAGCGCCGTGTGCGGCTCATACGTCGATGGCCGTTTCGTTCAATCCGGCAAGCGAGATGCGTGCTTATCTTTCGGCGTCGTACATCACACGAGAGGTATGCGTCATGAGCAACAACAACGATCAACGGATCGACTACGTCGAATTCAACGTGAAAGACATTCAGCGGTCACGCGACTTCTACGGAAAGGCCTTCGGCTGGACCTTCACCGACTACGGCCCGCAATATTGCGAGTTCAACGACGGGCGCTTGTCAGGTGGCTTTGCCGCTGGCCCAGCGAGGTCCGGAGGAGGCCCGCTCGTCATCCTCTATGCAGATGATTTGCCGGGAACGGTCAAGCGGGTCGAGCAGGCGGGAGGCAAGATCGTCAGGCCGATCTATGGATTCCCGGGCGGCAGGCGCTTCCATTTCGCGGACCCGGATGGTTACGAGCTTGCGGTTTACACCGAGGACGGCAGCAAGGAATGATCGCGTTCTTCCACCACCTCGGATTGGTTTTGCTCGGCGGCGTCTTTATCTGGGCGGGCGCCGAGCATTTCCTCAGGTTCCGGGCGGTTGCAGCGTCCCTGGCCGAGCGGGGCTTTCCTGCTCCCAGGCCTCTTCTCGCGGCCGGATCGGTGCTGGAGATTGCAGGCGGCTTTTGCCTAGCAACGGGCCTTGGTGGACCCTTTCCCGGCGCGGCCTTGGCCGTATTCACCATTGCGGCGTCTTTCATGGCGCTCAACTTCTGGCGCTACAGCGGTGATGAATGCGAAGCGCTTCGTACCGGCTTCACCATCAATGTTGCCGTCTTGGGCGGGTTGATTGTCGCCGCGACCACTAGCCTGTGATCATCGTTTCGAGGCGGCGGGCCACTGGACACCACGTCAGAGCCATTCCATGACGCTGCGCTGCTTGAGCAGTTCATTGATGGCTTCCGCAAGGCCGGTCTTCCGGCGTGACCTCCCAAACGGCCAGCATTGAACGCGGCGCTCTGTACAAAGCCTACTTCAAGATCGCGGCGACGATGAATCCCATCCCCTGCGGTCCTCCTCTAAGGTAACGGCGCCTTGGCTGTCACGGGTCGCCTTAGGCGCTCACGAATGCCTTGGGCAATGTGGATGAAGGCAGCGCACCTCGTAAACATGCAAGTTCACATTTTTAGCGGCGTGAGCAGGCGGTCCCTGAAAATCCGTGTTCTGATGTCGTTGCCTCCTCGGCACCGTTCGTGCGACCTATTCCTCAAAGCGACCCGTGGCGTCACGATTGCGCTCGTATCGTCTGGTGAGCGGAAACGGCGGCAACCAGGACTCGCGTCGGATGATCCAGCTTTCGTAGGTTGGCATCAGTTGGTCAGGCGCATCAAGCGACCCTAGGTTTACTTCGATTTCGTCTGCGGTGCGTCCGAAAATGGAGGAGCCGCAGCGGGGACAGAAAAACCGCCCGGCGTAGTCGCGTGTTTCGCCGTCGATCGTCACCGCATCCTCAGGAAAAATCGCGGAAGCGTGAAAAAGGGCGCCATGATGCTTGCGGCAGTCAAGACAGTGACAAAGGCCGACCCGGTATGGGCGCCCCGACGCGATAATTCGGACGTTGCCGCACAGGCAACCGCCGGTGAATCGGTCCATGCTGCGTCTCCTCCAAAATCAAGCGGCCGGAATGGTTACAACGACCGGCACTGTTGTTGCAATCGCCGCGCCGCGGGCGGGGACACGTCGTTCTTCCGTGGCGATGACATTGCAGCCGCCTCTCTATGCCTTGCGCGAGCTTGCCGCCGAAAATAGGCTTTGGTTTGTCATATGGAACGAAACGGCGCGTTCCATTGAGCCGCCAACTCGGCGGCCGAGGCGATCTTGACGCCGCAGTCGGCGAGTATGCGTGCGACGGTCGCTACCAGTTCGGCGTTGGACGAGGCTATGCTGCCGTCCGGAAGGAAAAGATTGTTTTCGAAGCCGACCCGGACATGGCCGCCAAGCAACGCGGCGGCGGTCACGCACGCCGCTTCGTTGCGGCCGAAGGCGCAGACGCTCCAATGGTCGAAGCGCGGCATGTTCGCCGCAAGGAATGGCAAGAGATCGGCAGGAACGGACGTCTGTCCCGGCGTGTAGCGGCCCAGCACGTAGAGAACCGGTATGCTTGCCCAGGGGATCAGTCCGCGCTGCTGCATGTCCGAAAGCCTGACGGCCTCCTCGGGCGAATAGAGGATGATCTGCGGCGCAACCCCCTCGGTGTGCAGCCAGGCCATGAAGCGCACGAAGGCGAGTTCCGATCCGGCATCAGGAACGATTTCGCGAAGCGCCAGGGAGACAGCTTGCGGCTTTACATCTTGTACGACGGCCATCTGTTGGGCCGGCGAATAGATACCGAGCGCTTCGGAGGTGATCTGGATTACCAAGCGGTCGCCGGCAGCACCGCGGATGGCGGCGATCGCCTGGCGGTAGGCGTCGGCGTCGAGCAGATGATTGTCGCTTCTGTCACGGACATGAACGTGGATCATAGCCGCACCGGCATCGGCGCATTCCGCGGCCGTCCTCGCAAGTTCGGCTGGTGTCAGCGGAATCGCCGGATGGTCGGCCTTGCTGCGACGTCCCCCGTTCGGGGCGACGGCTATGGCGATGCGGTCGAGACCATGGGGCGGCTTCATGGGAACGTTCTGTAAGTGACAAGATGCATATGAATCAGTCTTTGATCACACTGAAACAGACGTTGCAATCGCTGG
Source organism: Mesorhizobium sp. M0663 (assembly GCF_040320585.1). NCBI lineage: Bacteria > Pseudomonadati > Pseudomonadota > Alphaproteobacteria > Hyphomicrobiales > Phyllobacteriaceae > Mesorhizobium > Mesorhizobium sp. M0663. Next base: position 10,388 of record NZ_JAMYPX010000010.1, on the reverse strand, counting down.
TCTGGCGAGCTAGCAATATCCATGGACCAGGAAGAGCTTGCTGGACAGATCGTCACTGCCTTCGACGGTATGTCGGCGCAGCTTCGGTCCGCTGCGCGCTATGTCCTTGATAAGCCGTATGATGTCGCGCTGTTGTCTATGCGCGAGCAGGCCAGGCACGCAGGAGTGCAGCCGGCGACGATGACGCGGCTGGCCCAGCATCTCGGCCTTGATGGCTACGAGGCGGTACGCGATATCTACGCCGCCGCGATCCGGGACGGCGAAATCGGTTTCGCCGGCAAGGCGGGCCTTCAGGTGGCCAGCCAAAAGCTCAAGGGCGACCACGCGCTGGCGGCCGATATTCTGGATTCGATTTCCAGCCAGCTTTCCCATCTCGCCGAAGGCAGGTCGATCGACCGTCTGGTCGAGACGGCCAGGGCGCTGAGTGCGGCAAGGCGCGTCTATTGCCTCGGCCTGCGCTCGAGCCACGCAGTCGCCTGGCATCTGCATTACATCCTGTCACTGATCGGCGAGAAGTCGGTGCTGCTGCACGGCATCGGCGGAACCGATGGCGACGCTCTGGCCCATGCGACCAAGGACGACGTGCTGATCGCCGCCAGCGTCCTGCCCTACACGCGCTTCACCATCGAGCTTGTCGAGTACGCTGCCGGCCGCGGCGTACCGGTCATTGCGATCACCGACAGCGGGGTAGCGCCCTTGGCGCTGCTTGCCGATCACCTAGTCGTCGTGCCGACCGGCAGCCCGTCCTTTTTCCACACCATGACGCCAGCTTTCATCGTTGCCGAGGTCCTCGGTGCTCTTGTCGCAGGGCAGGCAGGCGAGGGCGCTGTTGAGTCGCTGCGACGTTTCGATGAGCAGGGCGCCGCTCTCAAGACCCATCTGAACCAACGTCCGCCGAAGAAAATGCCCATGAGGGACCGTCGATGACACACATTCTTCATCGAACCATCCACTCGACGCTGCCGGTCGCCATTCGCGGCCAAGGCATCGAACTGTTCGATGCCGAGGGCAAGTCCTATATCGACGCGTCGGGCGGCGCGGCCGTGTCCTGTCTCGGCCACGGCCATCCCGACGTGATCGCTGCACTGCACACCCAGCTTGACCGCATCGCCTACGCCCACACCAGCTTCTTCACCACCGAGGTGGCGGAGCGCTTGGCGGATCGGCTGGTCGAGGACGCGCCGAAAGGCTTGGACCACGTCTATCTAGTCAGCGGCGGCTCGGAGGCGGTCGAGGCCGCGCTCAAGATGGCCAGGCAATATTTTGTCGAGAAAGGCGAGCCGCAACGGCGCCATCTCATCGCACGCCGGCAGAGCTATCACGGCAATACGCTCGGCGCTCTCGCCACCGGCGGCAACGAATGGCGGCGCGCCCAGTTCAGGCCGTTGCTGATCGAGACCCACCATATCGACCCCTGTTACGCCTATCGCTATCAAAAGCATGGCGAAAGCGACGAAGCCTATGCGGCGCGCGCCGCCCAGCAGCTCGAAGACAAGATCCTTGAACTCGGCCCGGACGAGGTCATCGCCTTTGTCGCCGAGCCGGTGGTGGGTGCCACGCTCGGCGCGGTGCCGCCGGTCGCGGATTACTTCAAGCACATTCGCGCGATTTGCGACCGCTACGGCGTGCTGCTCATTCTCGACGAGGTGATGTGCGGCATGGGCCGTACCGGCACGCTGCATGCGTGCGAGCAGGACGGCATCGCTCCCGACCTGCTGACCATCGCCAAGGGACTCGGCGGTGGCTACCAGCCGATTGGCGCGGTGCTGCTCGGCCGGCATATCTTCGATGCCTTTGCCCAAGGCTCGGGCTTCTTCCAGCATGGGCATACCTATATGGGCCATCCAATGGCAGCGGCGGCCGGCCTTGCCGTGCAGGAGGTCATCCGGCGTGACGGTCTGCTCGACAACGTCAGCGCAATGGGCGCGCAGCTGGACGAACGCCTGCACCAACGCTTCGATAACCACGATCACGTCGGCGACATTCGCGGGCGGGGTCTATTTAGGGGAATCGAGCTGGTGGTTGATCGCGCCAGCAAGGAACCATTCGACCAGAGGCTTGAACTCAACGCCCGCATCAAGCGCGAAGCAATGGCCCGCGGCCTGATGATTTATCCGATGGCCGGGACGATTGATGGTGTGCGGGGCGTTCATGTGCTTGTGGCGCCGCCATTCATCATTTCCAAACAGAATATCGATCGGATCGTCGAACGGCTCGGTGAGGCGATCGACGCTGCGATCGCTTCAGCGGCCTGACCCGCACGACGCGGACCGCCTCAACTAGTTCCAACGCGTCATCGGCGACGGGCCGGGACACCCACCAGAGAGGTAGCGACCATGTACAGTTCAATGAAAACCCTGATCGGCGCGGCGGCCTGCATGCTGCTGGCGCTGCCATCCGTCGGAGCCGAGCAGCGCTTCGTCACGGTCGGCACCGGCGGGGTCACCGGCGTCTACTACGCCGTCGGCGGCGCCATTTGCCGGCTGATGAACAAGGACCGGCAGAAAACCGGCATCCGATGCTCGACGGAGTCGACCGGCGGTTCGGTCTTCAACGTCAACTCCATCCAGACCGGCGACCTCGATTTCGGCCTGACCCAATCGGACGTGCAATACCAGGCCTATGAGGGGACCGGAAATTTCGACGGCAAGCCGTTCAAGGATCTGCGGGCCGTGTTCTCCGTCCATCCCGAGCCGTTCACCGTGCTGGCGCGGCCGGACGCCGGCGTCACCAAATTCGAGGATTTCAAAGGCAAACGCTTCAACGTCGGCAATCCCGGGTCAGGCACCCGCTCGTCCATGGAGGAGTTGCTGAAGCAGATGGGCTGGACGCTCGGCGATTTCTCGCTTGCCGCGGAGCTGAAGGCGGACGAGCAGGGCAGCGCGCTGTGCGACAACAAGATCGACGGTTTCTTCTACGGCGTCGGTCATCCTTCCGCCGCGATCCAGGATCCGACCACGGCCTGTGGCGCCAAACTCATCCCGCTGACCGGTCCGGCAGTGGACGCGCTGTTGGCAGCTCATCCGTACTATTCAGTCGCCACCATCAAGGGCGGCATGTACGCCAACAATCCGGACGACGTGACGACATTCGGCGTCCGCGCGACAGTGGTGACGAATGCCAGCACACCCGATGAGGTGGTCTACGAACTGGTGAAGTCGGTCTTCGAAAATTTCGATGACTTCAAGAAACTGCATCCGGCTTTCGCCAATCTCGATCCCAAGGAGATGATCAAGACCGGTCTGTCGGCGCCAATGCATCCGGGCGCGGAGCGCTATTACAAGGAGAAGGGCTGGCTCTGAGGCCTTCAATGCGAGGCGCCACAGGCGCCTCGCATCGCAAATAATTGTGGGGAACGATGACAGATCAAAGCCAGCGGGCGGCAGGGCCTGACCAACCCGTTATCGACATTGACAAGCTTAGCGAGATCGTCGCCGAGGCCGACACCGGTGGGCGCAAGCCGACCGGCCGCACCGCGAAGCTGATCCTCGGCGTATCGCTGGCATGGTCGCTGTTCCAGCTCTGGTATGCCTCGCCCCTTCCGTTCATGCTCAATTTTGGTGTCGTCAGCGACGGCATCGCCCGCTCCATCCATCTGGCCTTCGCCCTGTTTCTGGCGATGCTGACGTTTCCGGCCTTCAAGACCTCGTCGCGCAGCCGGGTGCCGCTGCCCGACTGGGTGCTAGGCATCGCCGGGGCGGCGTCCGCCCTGTATCTGTTGGTCTTTTACAGCGATATCGCCCATCGGCCGGGCCTTCCTACTACGGCTGACCTGGTCGTCTCGATCGCCGGCGTCCTCATCCTGCTCGAGGCCGCCCGTCGCGCCGTCGGGCCTGCCATCACCGTCATCGCGGCGATCATGCTGATCTATATCTTCGCCGGGCCTCACCTTCCTGGCCTGCTCGGCCACAAGGGCGCGACGTTATCGCGCGCAGCCTCGCAGATGTGGCTGACGTCGGAGGGGGTCTTCGGTGTTGCCCTCGGTGTGTCCACCAATGTCGTCTTCATGTTCGTTCTGTTCGGAACATTGCTGGAGCGCGCCGGTGCCGGCGGCTTTTTCATCCAGCTTGCCTTCTCGCTGCTCGGCAAATACCGCGGCGGTCCGGCCAAGGCCGGTGTCGTCGCCTCCGGCCTGACCGGCATGATTTCCGGCTCGTCGATCGCCAATGTCGTGACCACCGGAACCTTCACCATCCCGCTGATGCGTCGCGTCGGATATTCTGCGGTGAAAGCCGGCGCCATCGAATGCGCGGCCGGCGTCAATGGTCAGTTGATGCCCCCGGTGATGGGCGCGGCCGCGTTCCTGATCGCGGAATATGTCGGCATCTCCTATGCCGAGGTGGTCAAGCACGCCTTCTATCCGGCGCTGCTGACCTACGGCTCGTTGTTCTACATCGTCGATATCGAAGCGATGAAGACGGGGATGAAGGGCCTGCCGTCACGCAGCACGCACTCCGCATTTCAGGGTGCGCTGCGCGGGCTGATGGGCATATGCGGTTTCATCATCCTCGCAGGGCTTGTCTATTACGGCATTGGCTGGACGAAGATCGTTTTCGGCGCGGCCGCGACCTGGATGATCACTGCCGCGCTGATCGCCGTTTACATCGGCCTTGTCGCCTACCGGGCGCGTTATCCCGACCTGCCGCTGGAGGATCTGGAGGGCGAGATCGTCAGGATTCCCCACTTCGGCGAGACGGCGCGCACCGGCCTACATTTTCTGCTGCCTGTGATCCTGCTGATCTGGTGCCTAATGGTGGAGGAGTTGTCGCCCGGCCTGTCGGCATTCTGGGGCGCTGTCGCCCTTATGGCGCTGATCGTCACGCAGCGGCCGCTCACCGCCTTTTTCCGCAAGGACCGCGCGCTGGCGCAGCATTGGCTTCACGGTTTCGACGATCTGGTCGGTGGGCTGTCCGCCGCCGCACGCAACATGACGACGGTCGGCATTGCCACTGCGACGGCCGGCATCATCGTCGGCACGGTTCTGCTCACGGGCATCGGGCTGGTAATGACCGAGCTGGTCGAATTCATCTCGGGCGGCAGCTTCATCGTCATGCTTTTGTTCACCGCGGTGATCTGCATCATTCTCGGCATGGGCATGCCGACCACTGCAAGCTATGTCGTGGTCGCCACCTTGATGGCGCCGGTCATCGTCGATTTGGCGGCGCAGAACGATCTTGCCGTGCCGCTGGTCGCCGTCCACATGTTCGTTTTCTATTTCGGGCTGATGGCGGACGTGACGCCGCCAGTGGGCCTGGCGGCTTATGCTGCTGCGGCAATTTCCGGCGCCGATCCGGTGAAGACCGGCATTCAGGGCTTCAAGTACGAGATCCGTACCGGCCTGCTGCCGTTCATCTTCATCTTCAACACCGGACTGCTGATGATCGATCTCGAAGGTCCGTTCGATTTCGTCGCGATGGTGGTGACATCGACGCTGGCCATGGTCTCGTTTGTAGCAGCGACGCAGAATTGGATGCTCGTGCGCAACCGCTGGTACGAGACGATTGCGTTGCTTGCGGCCTGTTTCATCTTGTTCAGGCCGGGATTGTTGCTCGATCAGGTGAGTGAACCGTATCGGGCAGTACCCGCCACCGAACTCAGCCGTATCGTCGACGAGACCGCCGAGGGAGGCGCGGTTCGCTTGCGCCTGACGACACTGAACCTCAACGGCGATGAGATATCGAAGCTGGTTCGACTGCAGCTCGGGCCTGCAAATTCATCGGCCGAACGCCTGAAGGCGGCGGGCCTGGACGTCAGTGCGCTTGGCGATAGCGTGACGGTCGGCGTCGTGCGACTGGGCAGCCAGGCGGCCAAATTCGGCCTGCAGCCCGGCGACGAAATCAACCAGGTGCTAGTCCCTGCGGAACGGCCATCGCGCTATTGGTTTGCCATCCCGGCCCTGTTGTTGCTCGGTCTCGTCTTCTGGGTTCAGAAGCGGCGAAGGAGGACAATCGGTCTGTAAGCGTCTTGTGAGCGGAAGGGTCTTGGCCAGCATGTCGGTAACAAGAGAACCAAACGGCGCCCCGGAGCCGGCTAACGTGGAAATGCGCATGACGACGCGCGACCGCCCCTTCGAACCCGTCGACTACGGGCTTTACGCGCTGACGGTCATTACCTGGAGCGCATCGTGGTTCGCGATCGAACTTCAGGTCGGCAGCGGTGTGTCGAACGAGGTCAATCTGGTCTGGCGCTTCGCCATCGCCACGCTGCTGATGTTTGCCTGGGCGGGCTTTTCCGGTCGGCGGCTCCGCTTTCCGATCACCGATCATTTGCGCTTTGCTGTGCTCGGCATCCTCATCTTCTCGTCGAACTTCCTGTTTTTCTATTACGGCGCCGGCTATCTCGTCAGCGGCTTGCTCTCGGTCGTCTTCTCGCTCGCCTCGGTCATCAACATGCTGCTCAGTGCCTTGGTCGTCGGCGAGCGCCCGGCGCCGCGCATTCTCGCCGGCGGCACCATCGGCTTCGCCGGAATAGCGCTGATGTTCTTTCCCGAAATCGCCGCCAACGGGCTTTCCGGCGGCACGTTGGTGGGCCTTCTTCTGTGCCTCTGCGGCACGCTGAGCTTCTGCGCCGGCAATCTCGTCTCCGTCGCAAACCAGCGCCGCGGCCTGCCGCTCGTTTCAACGAGCGCCTGGGGCATGCTTTATGGCACTTTGTGGTCGGCGTTCCTGGCCTTCCTGCTTGGTGAGCCGTTCGTGTTCGCGACGACCGCCTCTTATATCGGCTCGCTGGTCTTCCTCGCCGTCATATCGACCGTCGTGGCTTTCGCCGCCTACCTGACGCTGCTCGGACGCATTGGCGGCGCCCGCGCCGGCTATGCGACCGTCATATTTCCCGTCTTTGCGCTTTTGATCTCTACGGCGCTGGAAGGCTATGCCTGGACCGCTTACGCGATCGCCGGGCTCGTCCTCGTCGCCGCCGGGAACGTCCTGGTCATTCGCGGGGGACGGCGCTGACGCATGGAATGCTTGCGCAATGCCGCCGCGTTCCGGTTGTGCGGGCCGCGGTTCTATCGAGCTTGACTCTCCGCATCCTCTGTCTAAGCTGCGGTCAATGGGTCAGACCAATGTACCAGGGTTGGCCCGGGAGGGAACTAAACGCGCATGCCGATCCAGGCCGTTGAACCACGCCGGCTTTACCGACAGGTCGCCGATCAGCTCAGGCAGCTGATCGATGCCGGCGAGTTTTCCGTCGGCGACCGCCTGCCGACCGAGCGGGATCTGGCCGACCAGCTCGGAATTTCCCGCCCGACAGTCCGTGAAGCGCTGATAGCGCTGGAGGTCGAAGGCCGCATACGTATCCGCGTCGGCTCGGGTATCTACGTCACCGATCCGCCGAGCGCCGCCGCCTCCGAACCCGAAGTCGAGGAAGGCCCGTTCGAGCTGTTGCGCGCGCGCGAATTCGTCGAAGGCGCGATCGCCGCCGAAGCGGCCCTCCATGTCCGGCCTGCAGATATCGAACGGCTCGACGACGTGCTGCGCCGGATGGAGGCCATGCGTCACCCCAACAAGATGACCATTGCGCTCGACCGGGAATTCCACACCGCTGTCGCCGGCATTCTCGAGAACGCGGTGCTGGTGCGCTTCATCGGCGAGCTTTTCGACCAGCGCATGAACCCGTACTTCGAACGCCTGTCGATCTATTTCGAGACCAGCGATTCCTGGCAGGTCGCGGCAAAGGAACATCGTGCCGTGCGCGATGCAATTGCCGCGCGCGACCCCGAGCGGGCCAAGGCCGCCATGCAGCAGCATCTGCGCCAGTCGCAAATCAGATTCTCACGCAATTTCGATGAGAGAGCCGCAGCCAAGGAGGTTGCGGAATAGCAGTTGGCCGGGGGGAGATCCGGCCGTCAAGTTCAACCAGGGAGGAATTAGATGCTGAGAAAATACGCAGTTCTGCTCGGTGCGATCGCCGCAATTGCCATACCCATGGCGTCGGCCTCGGCGGAAACGGTCCTGAAATGGGCGCATGTCTACGAGACGACGGAGCCCTTCCACACCGAATCCGTGTGGGCGGCCGACGAGATCAAGAAGCGCACCCAGGGCCGCTACGCCATCGACGTCTATCCGGCCTCGCAGCTCGGCAAGGAAGCAGACATCAACCAGGGCCTGATGCTCGGCACCGTCGATATCATCATTTCCGGATCGAGCTTCGCGGCGCGCGAATATCCGCCGATCGGCGTCACCTATTTCCCATATACTTTCCGTGATGCCGACCATCTGCTGAAATACACCAAGAGCGACGTCTACAAGGCCCTGACCAAGGGCTATGAGGACAAGACCGGCAATCATATCGCCGCCACCACCTATTACGGGACGCGGCAGACCACCTCGAACCGTCCGATCGCCAAATGCTCCGACATGCAGGGCTTGAAGATGCGCGTTCCCGACGTGCCGGCCTATCTGGCCATGCCGCGTGCCTGCGGCGCCAACACCGCGCCGATTGCCTTCGCTGAGGTCTACCTGGCCCTGCAGAACGGCACGGTGGAGGCCCAGGAGAACCCGCTGACCACCATCGAGGCGAAGAAATTCTATGAGGTGCAGAAGAACATCGTGCTCACTGGCCATATCGTCGATCATCTCAACACCATCATATCGGCGTCGCGCTGGGCCTCGCTTTCCGACGAGGACAAGAAGATCTTCACCGAGGTGATGCAGGAGGCTGCCGCCCGCGCCACGGCAAAGATCGTCGCCCGCGAAAAGGAACTGGTGCAGGTATTCAAGGACCGCGGCATCACCGTAACGGATGTCGACCGTGCCGACTTCGAGAAGAATGTGCTGGAGAAGGTCACCTTCGAGGAGTTCGGCTACAACAAGGCCGATTGGGAAGCGATCCGCGCTATCAAGTAGAGCATCGGAAACCGGATGCTCAATCAAGAGGATAGGGCGGCAATCGGATTCGCCGCTTTAACCTGCCTATCCGTCCGGCTTCAAATTGCGCCGGACGGCCTTGCCAATCCTTAACGATCCACCAGCTTCGGGAGCCCGCGCCGATGGCCGAGGAACACCACACCGAGATCACCGTCGAAGAGATTGCGCACGCCTTCGAGGAGGTGCCGATACGCGTCGACCTGTCGGACCACGGCATCGAGGACTGGATTACGCTTGCCGTGTTCTGGGGCATGGTCGCCTGTGTCTTCCTGCAGTTCTTCACCCGTTATGCGCTGAACAACAGCTTTGCGTGGACCGAGGAGATCGCCATCAACGCGCTCGTCGTCGTTGTCTTTCTCGGCGCCGCCATGTGCGTGCGCCTTTCGCGCCATATCCACGTCGACGTGCTTTACCACTATCTGCCGGAGCGTGTCGGCCGCTGGCTGGCGCTCGCCGTCGATATCATCCGCATCGCATTCTTCGCCTACGGATCCTGGCTGATGTGGCGCTACGTCACGATCGTGGCGCATGAGCGCATGGTCACCGTCAACCTGCCGCGGCGCTGGTTCTTCTACGCCGTACTGGCGGGCTTCGTGCTGATGCTTCTGCGCTCGATCCAGGTCTTCATCGGCAATTACCGGCGCGGCTATTCGGTACTCGAGCGTCCCGGTGCGTTCGAGACAGCGGGGGTCTGAGCGATGCTGCTTCTGGTCGGGGGCTTTCTTGTCCTGATGCTCATCGGCGTGCCGGTCGCTGTTTCGATGGCGGCCGCCTCGATCCTTTACCTCGTCATCTACGGCGTCGCGCCCGATATCATCGCAGCCCAGCGCATGATCGCCGGGGTGGAGAGCTTTCCGCTGCTCGCCGTGCCCTTCTTCATCCTGGCCGGCAACCTCATGAACATCGCCGGCGTCACCGGGCGCATCTATTCCTTCGCCCTTGCCCTGGTCGGCTGGATGAAAGGCGGCCTGGCGCAGGTCAACATCATCGGATCGGTGATCTTTTCCGGCATGTCGGGCACCGCGCTCGCCGACGCCGCTGGCATCGGCACAATCGAGATCAAGGCGATGAAGGATCACGGCTATCCTATCGACGCCGCGGTCGGGGTTACCGCCGCTTCAGCCACGCTCGGACCGATCTTCCCGCCTTCGCTGCCCTTCGTCATCTACGGCATGATGGCCAATGTCTCTATTGGCGCGCTGTTCATGGCCGGCATCCTGCCCGGCGTGGTCATGACCGTGCTGATGATGATCACGGTCGCCATCTTCGCCTACAGGCGCGGCTGGGGCTCCGACACATCCTTCGAGCTTCGGCGGCTGGCCGAAGCGGCGGGCGAGGTGCTGGTGGTGGCTGCCTTTCCGATTGGCTGCTATGTGCTGGTGCAGCTTGGCCTGTCGATCAATATCGCGGTCGGCATACATCGCAGGGTCATTCTGCCCATGTCGGGCAGATGGTGGAGTTTCATTACCGCTGGCATCCATATTACGGCGGTCGTTTTCGGCATGAAGGTCGCGAGGACCG
>NZ_JAMYPX010000009.1:0-212075 GCF_040320585.1 Mesorhizobium sp. M0663 | reverse complement strand
GAGCATCGTTTCAGGCATTCTCATCCCCTCCAGATCACGTCCAAGAATCGCATGGGAAGGCCATGATCACAAGCCTATTGCTGTCTTTGGTTGATAAAGGCCATTTTTGCTGCGAGTGAACAAAAAGAGAACGAGAGAGTCAAGAGCCTCTTGACCTGAGAGGAATATGTTCCTCTTTTCTGTGTATGCCAGAACAACCCGAAAAGTGGCCGAGAGGCGCGCCATGGACGTTAATGCATGCCCACAACGCGGGGCAGGTGGCCCGCCTTACCTGTGGCCTCTGCAACATCAAGCGCTTCTATAAACCGCTCGAACTTCGGGAAGTGATGGGCAACGTCACCATTGACCAGGTGCGGGCAAAAGTCCGTTGCGAAAAGTGCGGACGCAAGGAATCGATGCGGGCGGAACTGTTCCATCCCGTCGGGCAGGAATTGGAGACCATCCGTTTCCGGCGCCTGGTCGAGATCAGATGGGAGCGGCGTGTGGTCTGGAGGGACGAATAAGGCTAGGGACACCGCTCTCGGCTTTTGCCCGATGTTCGTGGGTATCTCTTAAGGAACGCATGTCGTGGGTAAATTGGACGTGTGGTGTTCGATAATCAGCAGCGGCGGTGGATCGGCTCGCCGCAAAGGCAGCACGGCGCGATGTTGTGGCGGCGACGCGCCGGAGGATGGCTTGCCGGCGATTGGCCGACATGCGGACTGGTGGAGGGTTTGTGGTCACAGGACTGAACGCAGGCGCACGGCTGTGAACGCTTGTGTCTCAAGGCGCTGTCTCAGTCTTGAAATCTGAACTCCTTTGAGGTCGACCGCCGAAGCTATGGCTCAAATAGCCTGGCGATTGCGTCTGCTGCCAGTGCCGGCGTTGGCTCGGAATTCGCCGTTGCCTTCGCTGTTCCGATCGAGTCTATTGCCCCAAAAATCATTCAGTCGGAGCGGGCATGGCAGCGGGGAAAATCACACAGGCGGAAATCAACAAGGCGGCGTGGGCTGCCTGCGACACCTTTAGGGGCACGGTCGACGCGTCGGTCTACAAGGACTACGTGCTGACCATGCTGTTCCTGAAATACATCTCCGATGTCTGGAAGGATCACTACGAGGCCTACAGCAAGGAACACGGCGACCATCCGGATCTCATCGAAGCGCTGATGAAGAACGAGCAGTTCGTGCTGCCCAGGGGCGCGAGCTTCTATGATCTCCACCGAGACCGTCACAAGGCCGGCAATGGCGAGCGCATCGACAAGGCCCTTCATGCGATCGAGGAGGCGAATGGCAACAAGCTGCGCGATGTGTTCCAGGACATTTCCTTCAACGCCAACAAGCTGGGCGATGAGGAGCAGAAGAACGACATCTTGCGAATGCTGCTGGAGGATTTCGCCAAAGATAGTCTGGACCTGAGGCCGAGCCGAGTCGGCAGTCTCGACATCATCGGCGGCGCTTACGAATATCTCATCTCCCGCTTTGCGGCGTCTGCCGGCAAGAAGGCGGGCGAGTTCTACACCCCTGCCGAAGTCTCCACCCTGATGGCCCGACTGATCGAACCCCAGGAAGGCGATGACATCTGCGATCCGACATGCGGGTCCGGGTCGCTGCTGATGAAATGTGGCCAGGAGATCACCCGGCACACCGGCTCTAGGAAATACGCTCTATACGGCCAGGAGGCGATCGGCTCGACCTGGGCGCTGGCCAAGATGAACATGTTCCTGCATGGTGAGACCAATCACCAGATCGAATGGGGCGACACCATCGGCAACCCCAAGCTGCGCACGGCGGAAGACCAGTTGCGCCATTTCGATATCGTGGTCGCCAATCCGCCCTTCAGCCTCGACAAATGGGGATCTGAAAAAGCCGCAGCCGACCGCTTTGGCCGCTTCCGCCGGGGTCTGCCGCCGAAGACCAAGGGCGACTATGCCTTTATCCTGCACATGATCGAGACCATGAAGCCGCGCACCGGGCGCATGGCAGTCGTCGTGCCGAACGGCGTCCTCTTCCGGGGTTCGAGCGAAGGTGAAATCCGCCGCAGGCTGATCGAGGAGAACCTTCTGGATACAGTGATCGGCCTGCCCGAAAAGCTGTTCTTCGGCACCGGCATTCCCGCCGCCATCCTTGTTTTCCGCAAGAAGAAGCCTGACGACACCGTGCTGTTCATCGATGCCTCACGAGAATACGAGGAAAGCACCAATCAGAACCGTCTGGGCGAAGAGCAGATTCTGAAAATATTCGCCGCATTCGACGATCGTGTCTCGGTCGGCAAATACGCCCATCTGGCTACCGCCAAGGAGATTGCCGACAACGACTTCAACCTCAACATTCCACGCTATGTCGATACCTTCGAGGAGGCGGAGGAGATCGACCTGATGGCGGTGCGGACGGAGCGTCTGAAATTGAGCAGCGAGATGGCCGAACTTGAGGCTAGGATGAAAAATTACTTAAGCGATCTCGGATATAAATAGCACAATGAACGTGGAGCTTGGCAATCACGCACACATAACGAAGCTTGCAGGTTTCGAATACACCAATCATTTTGACTACAGCGTTGGAGGGGAGATTATAGCGCTGCGAAGCATGAACATTAGAGACGGGCGTTTAGACCTCTCGGATGTGCAAACCATGCGTATCGAAGTGTCTGACGCGTTGCCACGATCTAAGCTACGGAGCGGCGATATAGTATTGGGGTATGTAGGATCAAAGCTCGGTAATCTCGCAAAGATTAATGAGGATAACCGGTTTCATCTCGCTCCTAACGTCGCGCTTATCAGACCATCGAGAGATTTGCTGGCCGATTATCTACTACAGTTCATGCTCGGTCCGATCTATCAATCCAAGCTCTGGTCATTTGCTGGCTCAACAGGGCAACCAGCCCTCAGCATGGCCAATATTCGTCGATCAAAAATATGGCTCCCCCCGCTCCCCGAGCAGAAGAAGATCGCCGAAATCCTGTCGACGTGGGACGTAGCCATCGGTACCACCGAGAAGCTGCTCGCCAACGCCGAGGCCCAGAAGCTGGCCCTCATGCAGCAATTGCTCACCGGCAAGCGACGGCTAAAGGGGTTCGAAGGAAAAGCCTGGAGGATGGCTCCAATTGCTTCTGTCGCGAAAGAAGTCTCCGATCGCAACAGGGATGGGGACGAGTTTCCAGTGGTTTCCTGTTCGAAGACTCTCGGCTTTGTTAACTCCCTTGAATACTTTAAAAAACAGGTCTTCAGCGACGACCTCACTGGCTACAAGTTAATCCGGAGAGGACAGATCGGCTATCCGGCCAACCATGTTGAGGAAGGCTCGATCGGACTGCAAAACCTTCATGAGATCGCCTTGGTGAGCCCGATCTACACGGTGTTCGAGACAGCATCAGAAATGGATTCAACCTTCCTGTTCCGCGTGCTGAAGACAGACCACTACAGGCAGTTATTTGCGGCGGCGACCAATGCCTCGGTCGACCGACGGGGAAGTCTCCGCTGGAAAGCATTCTCAATCATCAAGGTGCCTGTCCCAACCCCCGATGAGCAACATACGATCAACAATGTGCTTGGTGCGGCCACAAAGGAAATCGAGGCCATTTCGGCCGGTCTTTCACGTCTTCGGTTAGAAAAATTCGCCCTCATGCAACAGCTTCTCACAGGTAAGCGGCAGGTCATGGTGTGAACGTCCCCGGGCGCCCAACGACCGACGAGGAAACCCAGGCGAAGGTCCCGGCGCTCGCCCTGTTCATGAAACTCGGCTGGTCCTATTTGTCGCCGGCCAACTGCCTGAGCATGCGCGGCAGCGAACGGGCGGTATTGCTGGAAGCCGTGCTGCACGATCATCTTGCCGCCTGGCGCTTCGCCTATCGCGGCGCGAGCCATGCGCTCTCCGCCAGCGGCATCGCCCAGGTGTTGAAGGCGCTGAATGACACCGGTCTCAACGAGGGCCTGACGCCTGCCAATGAGCGGGTCTGGAAACATCTCGCCCTTGGCGTCACAGTCTCCGAATTCATGCCGGACGGACACAGGCATTCCGTCACCGTGCCGCTGGTCAACTTCGCGGACCCTGCCAGCAATCGCCTCCACGTCACCGAGGAGCTTTCCGTCGAACGGGAGGGCGGGCATGGCCGCTTCCGGCCCGACATCGCGCTCTATGTCAACGGCGTCCCCCTGGCCGTCATCGAGGCCAAGCGCCCGACCGGAAGCCATGCCGAAAAGCTGATGCTGGCCGAGGGCGTTTCGCAGCATCTTCGCAACCAGAAGCCGGAAGGCGTCCCGGCGCTTTATGCCTATGCCCAGCTCCTCCTCTCCATCTCCGGGCAGGACGGCAAATACGCCACGACCGAGACCCCGGCTAAATTCTGGTCCATGTGGCGCGAGGAGGAGATTCCCGCCGCAGACATTGACGCGATGGTCAATACTAGGCTGCCGCCAACGCAGCATTCCGCCCTCTTCGCCGAGCGCCTGCCCCATGTTCGCGCCTTTTTCGATGGCCTCTGGTCGAAACCCGTCACTACGACGGGGCAAGATCGGCTCATAATCTCCCTGTTGCGGCCCGATCGCCTGCTGGAGTACGTCCGCTACTTCCTCCTTTTCGACCGCAAGCTTGGCAAGATCGCCGCCCGCTATCCCCAGGTCTTCGGCATTAAGTCGATGCTGGCGCGGATGGAGAAGCGCAACCGTGACGGCGGGCGCGAGGGCGGCGTCATCTGGCACACCACCGGCTCCGGAAAGTCCTTCACCATGGTCTTTCTGCTCAAGGCGCTCCTGATCCACGACTCCCTTGCCCGCTGCCGCATCATCGTCATCACCGACCGGGTCGACCTGGAGCGACAGCTGTCGACCACCTTCATGGCGGGCGGTGCTTTCGGCTCTGCGGTGGCGACGAAGAAGGAGGGTGAGAACGCCAAGGCGTCGTCAGGTCGCGACTTAGCGCAGCGCATCGGCTCTGGTACCGAACGCATCATGTTCACGCTGCTGCAAAAGTTCAATTCGGCGACACGCTTCAAGGAATGCCACAACGCATCCGAAGACCTCATCGTGCTGGTCGATGAGGGGCACCGCAGCCATGGGGGCGAGAACCATGAGCGGATGCGCAAGGCACTTCCCAACGCCGCCTTCATAGCCTTCACCGGAACGCCGCTGCTGAAAAACGACAAGACGCAGAACAAGTTTGGGCCGATCCTCCACGCCTATACGATGCAGCGGGCGGTGGAGGATGGGACGGTCACCCCGCTGCTCTACGAGGAGCGCCGACCGGTTGTCGACGTGAATGCCGAGGCGATCGACAAATGGTTCGACAAGATCACCACGGGGCTTTCCGATCAGCAGCAATCCGATCTGAAGAAGAAGTTCGCCACCCGGGGCAGCGTCTACCGCGCCGGCAACCGTATCGACCTAATCGCCTGGGATATCGCCACGCACTTCTCGCAGAACTTCAAGGAGCTTGGCACCGGGCTCAAGGCGCAGCTGGCGACCGATAGCAAGCTTTCCGCCATCCGCTACAAGCAGGCACTCGACGCCACGAGTCTCGTCACCAGCGCCGTCATCATCTCGCCACCCGACACCCGCGAAGGCCATGAGGACACCGACGAGGCGAAGACCCCGGAAGTCCAGAAATGGTGGGCGGCCAATGTCGGCAACGATGCGGAAGGATACGAGCGTCGCGTCATCGAGGATTTCGCCACGCCCGGCCGGCCGGACATCCTCATCGTCGTCGACAAGCTACTGACCGGCTTCGACGAGCCGCGCAACGCGGTGCTCTATATCGACAAATATCTCAAGGAGCACAATCTGCTCCAGGCCATCGCACGGGTGAACCGTCTTCACGAGGCCAAGCAATTCGGCTTTCTCATCGATTATCGGGGCATCCTGACGGAACTCGATACCTCGCTGAAGGACTACCAGGACCTCGCCGAGCGCACCCAAAGCGGCTACGACATCGAGGATATCGAAGGGACCTTCGCCAGCGTTGCGACCGAGTACAAGCGCCTGCCGGGCCTCCATGCCTCGATGTGGGCAATCTTCGGCAGCGTCAAGAACAAGGGCGATCGCGAGCAGTTCCGCCTTGTGTTGACCCCGAATTCGGTCCTTGGCGAAGACGGCGCAAGCTACGATCGCAATCAGAAAGTGCGCGAGGATTTCTATGCCGCGCTGACCGAGTTCGGCATGTGCCTGAAGCTCGCCCTTTCTTCACGCGCCTTCTTCGAGGACGGCTCCTTCAGCGAGGCGACGATTGCGGGCTACAAGAAGGACTTGAAATTCTTCACCGAGCTGCGCATCCAGGCCAAGCAGGATGCCATGGAGACCGTCGACTTTTCGGCCTACGAAGAGCAGATACGCAAACTGGTCGACAAGCAGGTGGTCGGCGTCGAGATCAAGGAGTCGGAAGGCGTCATCGACCTCACCGGCTTCACGGACAACAAGCAGGCCGGCTATGACGCCTCCGCCTGGAGCGACGATAAGGCCCGCGCCGAGACCGATGTCATCAAGACCCGGCTGACCAAAACCATCGAACAGACGTTGGCCGACGACCCCTATGCCCAGGCGGTCTTTTCCGACCTACTGCGCCAGGCGATCAAGGAGGCGGAATCGCTTTTCAATCACCCGCACAAGCAATACATCCTGTTCAAGGACCTGGAGGAAAAGGCAAGGATGCGGGCCAATCCGCACGCCCCCGACCGCTTCCCGGACAATCTGTATGCGCAGGCCTATTTCGGTTTGTTCCCAATCGTCCTGGGCGAAGTGGCCGCGCGGGATCGTGGCGAGGACTGGCTTGTCTCCGAGGCCTTCCATATCGACGCGATCGTGAGCAACGCAGTGGCGACGTTCTCGATCAATCCGGCCAACATCGAGGCCGACATCAGGAACCGTCTCCTGCCGCGCTATTTCAAGGCGCTGGGAGGGCTGGACAAAGCCCAGGCGCTGGTGGACCGCATCGTCGAAATCGTTCGCCTGGGGGCTTCCCGTGGCACTCTCTGAGCGCAACCTGTCGACGCTGCGCTATGGCGACCAGAACATCGCCTATGTCGTGCGGATCAACCCAGCCCGGCGCGAGCGCATTGCCATCCATGTCCATCCCGACGGTGCCGTCGAGGTGGAGGCTCCCGAGGACGCTAGCGAGGAAGCCATCCGCAAGGCCGTGATGAAACGCGCCCGCTGGGTTGTCCGGCATGTCACCGAGGCCAGGAAACGCTTCGAACATGTGCTGCCACGGCAATATGTCAGCGGCGAGCAGGCGCTCTATCTCGGCCGCCGCCATGTCCTGAAGGTGATGCAAGTGCCCAAGGCAGAGCGGTCCATCAAGCTGAAGCGTGGCCTCCTCATCGTCGCGACGGACAACACCGACAAGGCGGCGCTTCGGGCTCGCCTACGGGCCTGGTATCGCGTCAAGGCGCGGGACTACTTCGCCGGCCGCATCGAGGCGATCTCAAAGGCGCTGCCCTGGGTCCAGGAGCCGCCGTCTTTCCGGTTGCTCGACATGAAGCGGCAATGGGGTAGTTGCGCGACGGGCGGCTCGGTTACGCTCAATCCGTTCCTGGTCAAGGCTCCACGCGAGGCGGTTGACTACGTCATCACCCACGAGCTTTGTCACCTGAGGGAACACAATCACAGCCCCGAGTTCTTCCGTCTCCTCACACGCTCCATGCCAGGCTGGGAGGCCATCAAGTCCCGCCTAGACCACAGCGCCGAGATTATCTTGAACGAATGATAGTGAAACTCTGTCATGCGCACTAAGACGCAGTGCTCTGAGAGGGTACGTCGTTTGACCACGGGTTTCCATAACCCATCCGACTCGGTGACACAGGGCGACTTCGTGATACGACGACCGGATCGGAAGATTGACAGGTCCTCAGGACCATTAGAGGTGTGGCCTTTGACTATGCCAGGATTTGTGGTAGTCGAGTCAATAACTGTGGCTAAGTTGACTAGCAAAATCAGCAGGTTACGGTGCCACCAGATTTAGAGGTCCGAGTCCTCTTCTGGGCACCAAATTCCCGTTTCGAACCGATTGATGCGGTTTCAGAGACCCAAGAAAAAGCCCGGTTTGCCGGGCTTTTTCTTGATCCAATGCTCTAGGCTGCCCTACCGTCAGCCATGGCATCCACAAGATATCTAACAATTATCCGTCCGGGTTAGGCAGTGATCTGTCATTGCGGCAGCGCAGCAGCGGAAGGACTTGGCCCGAGATCACTCTGGTGATCTTCTGTTGCTTGGCGTTGGTTACGACGTTCATGCACGCACATCCGTAGCCGTGACCCGAACCAGGTACATTGGTCTCGACGAATTGCCGCTCGTCAAAGGCCGGCACATTGTCGATGCCTTCGGGATCCGGGCGTCCCTGCATCTGGATCCACCAATCCCCGTCACTGTCGGTCAGGACGAGGTTGCCGGGTGTCGGGCTGGAGTACCAACCACAACGGCGCTCGGCATGGGCGGTCGCAGGCAAGGACATGATGACCAGGCCGAAACAGATAGCGAACAGCAGGCGCATGAGAATCTTTGCCTCCCTGAAGTAAGCAGGTCATGCCGCGAGTAATGTACGTTGGCGCCGGTGGCGAGGCGCATGATTTGTAAGTCTTATGGCTTCAACTTCGTGTCCACATGTTCTTCGATCAATCCGCAATGAAGCGTCACAGGCTTCCTTTGGACATCACTTAGTGAACCGTCGATGAAGTCGCAGCTGAGCAGATTGTCCGGACTGCTCTTGCGCGCCGACGCAATGTTGACGTTGACCTTGGCCGGCCCGGCAAGCCAGTCGAGACGCTTCGCGTCGACCTTTGCGCCGCTGACGTGGGCGTGGCCCGCTGTGCCCGCTATCTCGACCTCTTCGTCCTGCGGCGTGAGATCGATCTGGCCGACTTCGTTGGCATGCTTCTCGGCGCTCCGCTTCGGGTCACCGTAATAGGAGGCGAAGACAACGATCCTCTCTTTGTCAGCCGCGAGCTTGGCGGCTGCTTTCTTGGAAAGCGTGACGTTAACGTCGAAGCTCATGTCAGTCTGGGCTGTTGCCGGCACGGCACATGCCAACAGTACAGATGCCGCAATTGTCATTGCGAGCGACGATCCATAGCGTTTCACAATCCACCTCCCTCAAGTCCCTCACGCAATGATGATGCCCCTCGCATCCTTTCATGTCTGGCGGCGACGTCACGCTCGCCGCCGGCTTCATCGTGATCCGATCAGCTGTGGCATGTGTCAGTTCGCGGCCGGAACAGGGCAGCTCATGTCACCTTCCTGGCATTTCAGATAGCCTTCGAAACCTTTGACACGGGATTGTGTCAGGCCGTCCTTGCACTGCGCGATGAGCATTGGCATCATGCTTCCTCCGGCCGCGCCTGCGGTCTGGAAACTGCACTCCGCGTCGCGAAACTTGCCCCAATCCCGCTGTGCCTGAACAAGAAGCTTCTTGGTATCCGCATCGTCCTTCAGGCGGGCTTCGATCTGCTTGTAAAGCTCATTGAGCTTCTTGTCGGATTTCTGGAACTCGGCACCGAAGCACTGGTTCATGGTGGCCTGATCCTTGGCCTCGGCGCACTTGTCCTTGGCAAGGGCGAATGTCGGCGCAGCCAGAACCGCGGCAGCAGTCAGTATCGCTATTTTCATCGATTTCCCTTTCCGGTTGCAGTCAAGCTCTTAAGTTGCTCAGCCCCGCCCTATGTTCTCTTCAGCTATCCGTCATTGCCACGGTCGGCCGTGCCCATGGCCTGATTATCTGGTTTTCATTGGATCAGCTTTGCCACCTTCGGCGACCGTGACGCTGCCGACCTTTCCTGAGCCGGTCAGTCTGCCGCCCTCCTTGACCGTGACTTTGCCGGAGACCTCCCCGTCAACGACAAGCAGTCCCGAGACGGAAACGTCACCAGTCAACAATCCGGTCACGCGCAACTCCGCCCCAGACGCCACTTCGGTTATGCCCGAATATTTGTTCTTTCCGCTCAGGGTCAGCTTGCCGCCGGCGACCACGAGGCCGCCGCTGTCGCCGGCGTCATCATAGTTCGCGATGGTTCCATCAAATTGCCCGTCGGCTTCTGTCAGGATCAGTCTGCCCGCACCCAGATAGACCTCGCCTTTACCGCTAAGGTTGCGAATGGCCGTATCGTTCAGGGAGTGCGCCACCCCCCAGGGCTTCAGATAGTTTCCTTTCTGATCGATGTTGAGCACACCGTCGACCATGACGCGCGAGGAATGCTCGATGTTGCCCGGCCCGGCCAGAGTAAGATACCCATCGGCCGCGATATGGGTTGTGCCGGTGTAGGTATTGGCCCCGGTCATGCGCACGTCCGCGTCCTTCTCGATCGTGAAGTCGCCGGCGCCGGAGATTATTCCGGCCAGTCCGAGCCAGCCTTTGCTTCCAGCATCGCTGGTCGCGCGATTCAGCTGCACTTGATCCTCGGCAGCCGCGTCTGTCGTAAAGTTAGCAGCGCTGACAAAATAGGGTGAATATGCGGTCGTCTTGTTCTCCAGATCATACATTACGGAATTTGACTGGAAGAAGGGTAGCCCGACAACAACTCCATTGCCCCCCTCCTCATCGCTTTGTCGATCCATAACGACATCGCTGTATTCCTTGTTGTTGAAACTATCTTCAAATCCCAAAATCCTAAAATCGACTACCGTATAATCATATTCATCAAGCTTAAATCCTTTCGAGCGAAGCTTATTAAAAAAGCCTTCTGTGGTGATACCGAGAAAGGTCGACGATCCAGTATCCAATAAAACAGGTCCACTGAAATCAACCGATTGCTTCTTTCCCTTATGATCAAAAGAAATTGTATAATGGTAAGACCCTTCGTAGTGATTGGATGCGTTCGCGCCTGATCGCGGGAATCGTCTCTGGCGGAATTCATAATCCAGTTCGCCCCAGGGCATCAGGGCCGTAAACTGGGATCTCAGACTGGGGGACAAATTCAGCGTCAGGCAGGGAGCGCAGCCCGGTGTCGTCTTCTTTCCAAGATTTGCATTGGCCGAGACCACATAGCCGCTTTGTGTCTGACTGGCGGGAGCGGCGGCCTCGTCCCCCTCATCGAGAAAATCGCCGGCTCCAAAGACACCGTAAAACGTCGTCGAACCACCGGGTTCGCCATTCTGCATGCTCTTGCGCGCATTAAGATCCGCATAGACCGGCGTATCGCCGCGGTGGCCAACGGGCTTTTGCGTCAATTTCATATCCTTGAGATAGCCGAAACCCTTGGTGAAGACGTAATCCACCACCCGACCGGCGCCATAGCCACCGTCGAAGGTTACGACAGGCTGCGAGGGATCATCCGGATCGTAATAGGACAGGCTGTCGAACCGGACCTGCTGTACCCAATCTCCATAGGTGCCGTCTCCATAGGCGTACATTTCGGGCTTGCTGCCGTGCACCGGCTCTACGCCAGGGACACTCGAATCGATCTCGGCGTTGAATTCATCCGACCCGGTGTCGAATTCGAACAGACGAGGCTTGGCACCATTGATGCCCAGCGCAATCCCGAGATTGTGATAAACGACGTCAGCGCTTCCGTGGCCCCTAACATGTTGCAACGGAATAGGTATCGGGTCGGCAGCCTGGGCAAGGCCGGTCTGGCCGTTCTCATCGGCCACGGCAGGTACCGCATGTGATGTGTTCGCTGCCGGAACGGGGCAGCTCGCATCGCCTTCCCTGCATTTCAGGTAACCCTCGAAATCTTTGACACGGGATTGCGTCAGGCTGTCCATGCACTCCGCGATGAGCGTTGGAATTACGCTTTCTCCGGCCGCTCCTGCGGTCTGGAAACTGCACTCCGCGTCGCGAAATTTGATCCAATCCCGCTGTGCTTGAACGAGAAGCGTCCTGGTATCCGCATCGTCGTTCAGGCGAGTTTCGATCTGCCTGTAAAGCTCGTTGAGCTTCTTGTCGGATTTCTTGGACGCGGCATCGGCGCACTCGTTCGGGCCGGCCTGATCCTTGGCGGCGTCGTAGCACTTGTCCTGGGCAAATACGAAAGCCGGCATGCCCAGAACCATGGCAGCGCTTAGTATCACGGTTTTCATCGATTGCCCTCTGTCCAGAACTGCCGGCACGGTCGGCCGCTAGTTGGCATCGTCATCGTCCGATCCGTCAGCGTCGTTACTGTCATCCGACGCATCGTCATTACTGTCGGTGCTGTTTTCGTCTTCACCATCTGCCGACGGGTCGTCATCGTCATTCTGATCGCTGGAATCGTCCTGATCGTCGGAATCATTGTTGTCAGTGCTGTCATCCGACGCATCGTCATCCGTGCTATCGTCGTCGGTGTCGGTGCTGTTCTTGTCATCATCACCGTCCGTTGAGTTTTCATCGTCGTTCTGATCGCTCGAATCGTCCTGATCGGAACTGTTGTCGTCGGTACTGTCGGCCGGGCTATTGTCGTCAGTATCGGTGCTGGTATCGTCGTCGTCAGCATCGGGAGAAGACACATTTGCGTCCGGATTGGCGTCGCCAGGCTGCGAGTCGTCCTCGCGATAGCTCGTATCATTGAGGCCCGTCTCCATCTCGTCGTCATACTCATCGACGATCTGCGTCCACTCCTCTCGATTGTCGACGCTCGTCCATTGCGAAATATTGTCGACCGAGATGTTGGTGTTGAAGTTGTTGACGGTGATGTTGGTGTTGACCTCGACGACATCTGCGACTTCTGTCCCGCGGTTCACGCCAAACAGGAAACTGGTGGCACTCACGGCAAGGGCGGCCCAAACGAGTCTGTCGACATCAACCGGCGTCGAAATCGGTTGATGCCGCACTGTGGCAAGCACGTCACCCGGTCGGATACCTTGCCGCGCGGCAATGCCATGGGGTGCAACAGCCAGGACATACACCCCGCGAAGTTTTGGCGGGATCTGGTAGCGGTGCCGAGAGGCGTGATTGATCGGTATCAGAACCGCATCAAGAGCCCGGGAGACGTAGGGTTTCGGCAGATCATACTTGCTGGCATGCGCAATATTGATCGTTTGCGGGACGGTTACGCTTACGACGGCCGTCATTTTCACTGACGTTGCCAATGCACGGGCGAACTGCACGATCAGTCTGGATTTTCGAAGACTTTGCATTTTGCACATCCTGCAGCTGATGATTGGAGTCGATCTCAGAGCCCCGGCGCCCCGGAGCGCTCACCAATCATTCTCCCCCTGCACCAACGGTCAGCGGCAATTTCCAGCGATCATCACCGTCGTTCCGTAACTTCCTCGGCAAAACACTTTGCCAGGTCTTGCGGCGCTCCGAGCTTCTTCGCCCAGGATACCAGTTCAGGTTTTTCCGACGGCTCGGCATAGCCGCCCCACACGTCGCGAAACTGCTTCTTTCCGTCGACTGTCTGGAAGAACATCACGCCGTCGTCGCTCACCGGCGTGGAGACGTAGGCGGCGCTCCAGCTGCCGCTCTCCATGATCGAGAAGAACTTTGCCTGAGCGGGCTTGAACTTATTGGTCATCGCCGAGACGACGAGAGGGGCATATTCCTGCTTGCGCGCCTTCGTCACTTCGACCTTTATACCGTCACAGGCGTTATTCGCAGCGAAAGCGGACGTCAGCGCCATTCCCAACCCCGCAAGGCCGACCATGACGATTTTGACACGTCGACGGATGAGACCGTTCAATTCAGACATGAGTGGCTATCCTCTTCGTTGTTCGCTGCAGGGGCCATTAATCGGAATCGTCGTCGTCTGATGAATTGTCATCGTCCGGTGTATCGACCTCGCAGCCGATGCCGCGGCAGCCTTGGTAGTTGCCTTGCGTATCGAAGTTCGGATTGCCTTCTTTGTCGTACTGCGGTCTGTCGTCGATGCTTTGATCCCCGTCATCAGGATCGTCGACTTTACATCCGAGCCCATGGCAGCCGATGTAACGGCCCCTGGTATCGAAGTTGGGATTGCCGTTCCTCTCGAACTGCGGCCGGTCGTCTATCTTCCGGCTCCCTTTATGGGACCGATCAACCAGGCAGCCCTTTCCGCGACAACCATCGTAGTCGTCGGTGGTACAACCGACGATCGCCATCAAAGCAGTGGCCAAGGCCGCACAGATTACGAGTTTCCATGATTCATTCCTCCGACTGGCTGGCGGCGGACATCGTCCATATCGGAAGGCCATTGCAGGCGGCGATCCTCGCTTTTGCCGCGAAGGCTGGCGCCAATCGGAGGAGGGCAAAGCTTCGCCGGCCATCAAACGAGAGCCAGGCTGTGGGCGATGCATTCGACGACTTAGCCGACGGTTGCCGTAATCTCTTACGTGGGAGGGAACGCTCCCAGCGGGGGCCGCCGCATTAGCGAGTGTCAATATTCCTCTCCATGCTTAGTGCCCCGTCCGCCCAAGCATGTTTCAACGATCCGCTGACGCGGCTGTGCTTCCAAGAAATGCATCCGAGGCAGCCTATGACAAGGACAAATCCAAATATCGCAGGATTGAATTTTGCAAATGCTTAATAATTCGGAATCAGCACGAGCTATCTTAGCAGATACTGAAATGTGATCAGTAGCAAGATTCAGGAATGCTTCCTTAGTTTTGTTCTCATTAAGCCGAGCTAGTACAAGTAATATTCTATGTTGTTGTGAATTTTGCGCCAGCTCTACAAAAAAGGCGCGACGATACCACATCTTATACAATCTCCCTAATCGCGATCTATTGTGGTATTTTTTCGAACCCAGCCAACCGTTGCGAGGGCCGAAAGAAACGCGCCCCTTTGCCCGACTTTTCAACGCTGCGGCGTGCCAAATAGGGGCACAGTGGGGCGCCGCGGCCGCGTTGTGAGCATCTTCCCAGTCGGATTGTCATCGGGTAGCGTGCAGGGGCGGCACGTGAAGGCGCTCTCTTTGGCGAACGCACTGCCGCAGCTTCAGCAGTTGCCCGTCAGAAGATGGGTCCGGTGCTTGCCGCGACAGATTGTTCCCGTCCCGGTTCATTTCAGCACCGAAGCGAGGGGGAAGAGATGCACAACCGATTTCGGCAGTGCCTGCGGAAAGTGTCGCTGGCGGCATTGACGATGCTGGCGCTAAACATCCCGGTCCACGCGGCTGATCTCGTCATTGCAATGCCGAACTGGCCGTCGGGCCAGGCGACGGCAAATATCCTCAAGGTCAGCCTGAAGGAAAATTTCGGGCTCGATGCCGACGTGCGCGAGATTGGGACGCTTATTGCCTTTGCCGGTCTCAATTCTGGTGAGGTGGATATTCATCCCGAAATCTGGCTGCCCAATCTGGACAATCTGGTGAAGAAGTATGTGGACGGGGCCGGCACGGTGGCCATCAGCCCCATTGGAGTGCCGGCCTGGCAAGGCATTTGCGCGACGCGTGAAGCAGCCGACAAATTTGGAATTCACGATGTTTCGGATCTCAGCGATACGAAGAAAACGGCCGCGTTGGATACCGATGGCGACGGACGCGGCGAACTGTGGATCGGCGCTGAGGGTTGGTCCTCGACCGCTATCGAGCGCGTCCGCGCCAACAGCTATGGCTATGCCAAGACAATGACCTTGCTGGAGACGCCGGAGGATGCCGGAATGGCGGCTGTCGATGCCGCCGTCGCCACGGATCATCCGATGGTGTTTGCCTGCTACGCGCCGCACTACGTCTTTGAGCTGCACGACATTGTCCGCCTTACCGAGCCGCCCTTCGACCCGGCAAAGTGGAAGATCGTGCTGCCGTCAGAAGATCCGCTCTGGGTCTCGAAGTCCAGCGCGCCGGTATCATGGGATACCGCACATTTCCATATCGTCTACGCCACCTCGCTGCGCAATAAATATCCGAAGGTGGTGGCGTTCCTGGAACGGGTCGACCTGAGGCCCGAGGAAATCACCAAGATGAGTTATGCGCTCCAGGTAGAGCGTCAGGATCCTTACGAATACGCCAAACAATGGGTTGCCGCACAAGGCGCACGGGTGCACGGGTGGGCAAATCCATGAGCGGAAATCCTATGTTCGCGGAACGCGGCACCGTCCGGCGGCGCTCCCTCACGGCAGTCGTCGCCGCGGCGTTCGGTCTTGTCGCGGTGGCGGCGCTGGCTGCGGGAACACAGGTTTTCGACCCGAAAAGCCACAAATGGGTGGACTACGATCGCACCAAGGCGCGCAAATACTATGCCGCGCATAATGAGGTGCCCGAGGCATTTCGTCCGCAGATGGTCAAATTCCGCACCGCGGAAGTGCCAGGCACGATCATCATCGATGGCAACCAGCACTTCCTCTATCTTGTGCAGCCGGATCAGCGGGCCATGCGCTACGGCATCGGCGTGGGCCGGGAAGGGTTTGGATGGGCCGGCATCGTGCGCGTCGGCCGCATGGCGGAGTGGCCGACCTGGACACCTCCGGCCGAAATGGTCGCTCGCGATCCGAAGGCGGTGAAATACGCCGGAGGCATGGAGGGAGGGCCCGACAACCCGCTCGGCGCAAGGGCGCTCTATCTCTATGAGCGCGACCAGGACACGATTTACCGGATACACGGCACCCCGGAGCCTTGGACTATCGGGCTCGACGTGTCATCGGGGTGCATCCGTATGAGGAACGACGACATCGTCGATCTCGCGTCCCGCGTCAAGGTTGGAGCCAAGGTTATCGTTCTCATGCAGGGGGCGGCACTTTACAAGGGTGTGTGAAGCGGCATTCGGAGAGGGACAAGCAATGTCGGCAAAAGATGCAGTGAGAACTTCGATCCTGGTGACGGCAATCGGATTCCTGGCTGGAGCCGTTAGCGCTTGCGTCAGCGCGCCGCCGCCGCCTCCTCAGGACCAGATGTCCAGGACCAAGGTCGAGACTGCCCCGGCGGACCTTCAACTGCTTTGCGCCAATGCGGTCGCCAAGGCGAGCGATGTCGACAGCACGAAGATACTTCCGGTTTCATCGAGCAAGCTCGATTCCAAGACCTATCAGGTCGAACTCGATGCCAGTGGCAAGAAGACAAGCTGCCTCGTGGATACCGACGGCAACGTCAAATCGGTTGAGCCCGTCTGATCCGCTCTGGTCGACGAATTCGCAACCAACCTGACGATGCGCCCTGGCTGCAGACATGACGATGTTTGGGGCGGCCAGCCGCGATGAGCGGTTTGGAGAGCCTGGCAAACCGCGCGCCTGCCTCACCCCAGCCCGATCCGCTTGGCGCCTTGCCGGAACAGCGCCTCGGCGTCCGGCTCGAAGCGGAACGTGCCGATGAAATCGTCGGCGCAGTAGTTCGGCAGCATCTTGCGCAGCGCAGCGGCGAAACTTCGTGCCTCGTCCAGCCGCCCCGCCAGCGCAAGGCAATGCGCGGCAATCGCGACGATGATGGCGTGGGCGTTGGGACGCGCGGCTGCTTTCAGCGCCCATTCGGCGGCTTCGTCGAACTGGCCGAGCCGGACATGCGACATCGCCCTGGCGCCCAGCATACCGAACAGCAGCGGATCGAAGGGGCTCAGATGCCTGGAATGGTCGGATGAGCCGATCGCAGCCTGCGGGTCGCCGGACTGCGAATGGACGAAAGATAGCGCATAGTGGCCGAGCGCGAAATTCGGGCTGAGGTCTACGGCGCGTTCCAGCTCGATGAGGGAGCCGTCCTGCTCGCCGCGCAGCCACAGCGCCCGCCCCATGGCCCAGTGAGCGGCCGGATTGTGATCGTCGACGAGCAGGCTCTGGCCGGCTGCCTCGAAGGCCAGGGCGCTTTCGTGGTCGCGGTCGCCCCAGCGCTGGAAGGCATTTTGCCAATGGGTGAAGGAGAGGCCGGCATAGGCGCGGGCGAACGTCGGATCGAGCTTCAAGGCTATGTCGAAGAAATGCCGGGCCTGCTCGTTTTCCGCGCGGGTGAAGCGATACATGTGCCAGAGACCGCGGTGGTAGGCTTCCCAGGCGTTGAGCGAATTGGGCGCCTTCAACATGGCGCGGTTGCGCTCGACCGTCTCGATCTCGGCCGAGATCGACGAGACGATGCTGTTGCCGATGTCGTCGAGCACGGCAAAGATGTCGTTCGGCTTGCGCTCGAACGTCTCGGCCCAGACGATCCTGGCCGTGCGCACTTCGACCAGCTCGACCGCGACGGTGACGCGGCCGGCCTGGCTGCGTACCGTGCCGGTGGCGACATAATCGACATTGAGCCGACGGCCGGCATCCTCCGGCCCAATGTTTTTTTCGGCGAGCGCAAACACCGAACCGCGCGCGATGACGAAGAAATCCCTGAGCTTGGCCAGGCGGGTGATGATATCGTGGGTCAGGCCATCGGCGATGCCTCCGCGTGGGCCGCCGTCAGCCGTCTCTTCGGCAAACGGCATCACCGCAAGCGAAGCCTTCTGCGATGCAGCAGTGTCGGAATTGGGAAGCACAATTGACGCGTGAGGGGCCGCGGGTACGAGTGACGGTCGCGCCCAGAGCGTAGCGGCAGGTCGTTCGTTGCGGATCGTGCGCCATGCCTCACGAACGGGTCCGAAATCCAGATCCTCCGAAGCAAACAGCTGCGCTGCGGAAGCGAGATGTTCCTCGCAGGCGTCAAACTGGCCGCGCTGCGCCAGCCCTTTCAGAAGAGCCACATGCGCGCGCCCGTCGAACGGAGCGAGTTCCAGCCATTTGTCCAGATGCGAAGACAATCTGTCGGCATCCACCGGAAGCTTGTTGACGAGATGTTCCAGGATTGCGGCGTGCCAAGAGCCGAAGCGGCGGCGCTGGGCGATCAGCCAGCTGTTGAAATGCGGGCTGCGGTCGATCTCCAGCCCATCGAGAAAGTCGCCGGCGAACATTCCGGAAAGAGCCTGCAGCCGCTCTAGACCGAGCGTCTCAACGCCCTTGGCGGCGGCCGAGGCTATGTCGACAGCGTCGACGGAAGCACCTCTCAGATCAAGCGCGATCGTGTCGCCTGGTGTCTCGACCCTGCGATGATGCGGTTCATCGAGGATGCCTCTAAGCTTGCTCAGGCACCAGCGAAGCTCGCCGCGCGGGTCGTTCGGCACATCCCACAAAAGCTCGCAGAGGCGGCTGCGGCCGACCGGATGCGGCGCCAGCGCCAGATAGGCGAGCAGCGCACACAGCTTGCGCGATTTTGGGAGCTGGATGATGATGCCGTTGCGTGCGATCGTCAGCGGTCCGAGCAGACGCACGGAAAAGCCGGCCACCTCGCCGTGGAGGCTCGATCGGGCGGATTCCACGAGCGTTTCCACGCCTGCTCCCACGCTGGCCAGTCGGCCTTTGTTTTATCACCAAACGCGACACGGTGCATCCGGCAACGAATTCCCGCTCCGGATGCTGGCATTGCCGGAGGCAAATGTAGCGCGGCAAGGTCTCGAAACCTCGCCGCCCAAGCCACCGGTCTGTAACCGGCCCGTGACGACAAGAGACAACGACAAGGCGAGGAGATCGACATGTTGCATCAACAGAAAATCAGAACCACCGCCGGGCGCGGCCGTCTGTTCGACAGCATTCTCGACACGGTCGGCGATACGCCGGTGATCCGCATCAATAATCTCGGACCGGACCATGCCACGATCTATGTGAAGGCCGAGTTCTTCAATCCCGCCGCCTCGGTGAAGGACCGGCTGGCGCTCAACATCATCGAGGAAGGCGAGCTCAGCGGCGCTCTAAAGCCTGGCCAGACCGTGGTCGAGGCGACCAGCGGCAACACCGGCATCGGCCTTGCCATGGTCTGCGCCCAGAAGGGCTATCCGCTGGTGGTGACGATGGCCGACAGTTTTTCCATCGAACGCCGCAAGCTGATGCGCATGCTGGGCGCCAAGGTGGTGCTGACGCCGCGCGCCCAGAAGGGTTTCGGCATGTACAAGAAGGCGGTGGAGCTCGCCGAAGCCAATGGCTGGTTCCTGGCCCGCCAGTTCGAAACCAAGGCCAACGCCGCCATTCACGAAGCGACGACGGCGCGCGAGATCATCAACGATTTCGCCGGCTCGCGGCTCGACTGCTTCGTCACCGGCTACGGCACGGGCGGCACCGTCGCCGGCGTCGGACGCGTGCTGCGCCGCGAGCGGCCGGAGACCCGGATCGTGCTCGCCGAACCGGCCAATGCGCAGCTTATCGGCAGCGGCAAGCCGCAGCAGCGCGGCACCGGCGGCGCGCCTGCCGCCAGCCATCCGGCGTTCGAGCCGCATCCGATCCAGGGCTGGACGCCCGACTTCATTCCGGACGTGCTGCAGGAGGCGATAGACGCAAGCCTCTATGACGAGGTGGTGCCGATTGCCGGGCCCGAGGGCATGAAATGGGCCAAGGCGCTGGCGCAGAAGGAAGGGATTTTCACCGGCATCTCCGGCGGAGCGACCTTCGCGGTGGCGCGGCAGATCGCGGAAAAGGCGGCGCCCGGCTCGGTGATCCTGTGCATGCTGCCCGATACTGGCGAACGCTACATGACGACACCGCTGTTCGACGGCATCGAGGCGGAGATGGACGCCGAGGAGACTGCGCTTTCGCAGTCGACGCCCGGCTGCCAGTTTCCGGCGTGACGGCGGCATATCGGGAGCGACCTGCATGGACACGCCGTCTGGATTGCCCGCCACGACCGCCGAGGAAACGCTTGACCCCTCGGACTGGGGAGATGTGCAGGTCCTGTCGCATCGGGTCGTCGACGATGCCGTCGCCTACCTGCGCGATGTCAGAGAGCGGCCGGTGTGGCAGGAGATGCCTGGAGATGTGAGGGAGTTCTTCACCGCGTCCCTGCCGCAATCGCCAACGCCGCTGGCCGATGTCTATGGCGACGTTGTCAAGAAGCTGATGGCCTATCCAATGGGCAATATCCATCCGCGCTTCTGGGCCTGGTACATGGGGTCGAGCAATTTCACCGGGGCGCTCGGTGATTTCCTGGCGGCGATCCAGGGCTCCAACCTCGGCGGCGGCAACCACGCCGCCGCCTTGATGGACGGCCAGGTCGTCGATTGGCTGAAGCAGATGCTGGGCTTTCCGCAATCGGCCAGCGGCACGCTGGTCAGCGGCGGCTCGATGGCCAACATCATCGGGCTGACCGTGGCGCGCAACGCCAAGGCCGGCATCGACATACGCGAGCACGGCGTTGCCGGCATCGACAAGCCGCTGCGTTTCTACGGCTCCGACCAGCTTCACTCCTGTCACCGCAAGGCAATGGAAGTGCTCGGCCTCGGCAACCGGGCGCTGCGTCGCATCCCGAGCGATGCCGGGATGCGGATCGACATCGCTGCGTTGCGGGCGGCGATCGCCGAGGACCGCGACGCCGGCTTCAAGCCGGCCTGCGTAATCGGTACGGCCGGCACGGTGAACACCGGCGCAATCGACGATCTGCAAGCGCTGGCTGACCTGGCGGCAAAAGAGAATCTGTGGTTTCACGTCGATGGCTGCATCGGCGCCTTGCTTGCGATTGCGCCGGACAATTCGCATCGCGTTGCCGGCATCGAGCACGCCCACTCGATCGCGCTCGATCCGCATAAATGGCTGCACGCGCCATTCGAGGTCGGCTGCGCGCTGATCCAGGATGCCTCCGTGCATCGCGGCACGTTCGCGGTGACGCCGGAATATCTGGAATCGACGCCGCGCGGCCTGGCCTCCGGCCAATGGCTGCACGATTACGGCCTGCAGACGACGCGCGGCTTTCGCGCTCTGAAGGTGTGGATGGCGTTGCGAGAGCACGGCATCGAAAAGTTCGGCCGGCTGATCGACCAGAACATCGCGCAAGGGCATTATCTCGGCGCGCTGATCGCGGCCGAACCGGCACTCGAACTGGTAGCGCCGGTGAGCATCAACATCGTCTGCTTTCGCTACCGCGCGGACGGACTGGGCGGGGAGCGCCTGAAAGCGCTCAATACCGAGATCATGCTGAGGCTGCAGGAAGAAGGCATCGCCGCCATTTCCGACACGACGGTGCATGGCCAGCATAGCCTCAGGGTGGCGATCAACAACCACCGCACCCGGCGCGACGATCTGGACCTGCTGGTGCGGGAGACCGTGCGGCTTGGACTGGAGATTTCAAGGCCTGGCGTGGCTCTTCCTTCTCCCCTTGTGGGAGAAGGTGGACGCGAAGCGGCCGGATGAGGGGTGTTCCAGCTTGATACCGACGGCACTCCGTCCGCACCCCTCAACCGTCTTGGCGCTGCGCGCCAATCCACCTTCTCCCACAACAAGGGGAGAAGGAAGAAGGAGCGGCGCTGGCCCCGACAATTGGTCGTCTGCAAGGCTACGCCTCGAGCCAAACCTTCTCGAAATGCTGCTCGAGCGACTGGTGCTGCTCGCAGCCATGCACGCCCTTGCGGTAGGTGCGGTAGACCGAGCGCCAGTAGGGCTGGATGATGATGCCGGAATCGCGGAGATTCTGTTCGATCTTGGCCATGAGCTCCTTGCGGGCGCCGGGATCGGGCATCGCCAGCGCCTTGTCGAGCAGACTGTCGAATTCCGGATCGGCGTAGGCGCTCTCGTTCCATGCGGCGCCAGACTTATAAGCGAGTGCCAGCACCTGGACGCCGAGCGGCCGGCCGAGCCACTCCGTGCAGGAGAAAGGATATTTGCTCCAGTCGTTCCAGAAGGTCGCGGCCGGCAGCACGGTGCGCTTGATTTTCAGCCCGGCCTCGCGCATCTGCGCGGCGATGGCGTCGCCGGTGCTCTTCTGCCAGTCGACGTCGACCGAGATGAGTTCGTATTCGTGGTCGGCCTTGCCGGCCTCGGCGAGCAGGGCCTTGGCTTGATCAATGTTGCGGACGGCTGGGCCGATATCGGCATATTCGGGATGCATCGGCCCGACATGATGGTTCTCGGCAGGCTTGCCGCGGTTGTCCATGCCGATCTTCAGCACGGCGGCGTTGTCGACGGCGAGCTGGGCGGCGCGGCGCACCTTGATGTCGTCATAGGGCGGATTGCCGATATTGAACCGCGCGACGATGGTCGAGCCGGTGGCGATTTCCGAATTGCTCAGGCCCATGGAGTCGGTCTGCGCAACCGTGTCGGAGGCGGTTTCGTGGTCGGTGTCGATCTCGCCCGATTCGAAGGCCGACAGCATCGCATTGGGGTCGGAGCCGTAGTCCACCCATTTGATGCCGTCGAGGTAGAACTCGCCCTTCCACCATGGCTTGTCTTTGCGGCGGACTTCGGCGCCGACCTCGGCGTCCCATGCCACGAGTTCGCAAGGCCCGGTGGTGATCGCCAATGCCTTCAGCGGATCGCCGTCGCCTTCATAGCTGCGGTGCATGATCAGCGCCGGGTAGTCGGCCATGCCGGCGATCAGCGAAATGTCGGGCTTTGGCAAATTGAGCCGCACGGTGACGTCGTCGACGCGCTCGATGCCGCCGTCGACGGGCTTCTTGGTATCGGCGTTGACCAGTGCGCCCATGCGCGCGGCGACCGAATTGCCGGCGACGGACGCATCGCACCAGCGCGTCAGATTGTGGATCACGTCGTCGGCGTTGAAGGTGTCGCCGTTCGACCAGGTGATGCCCTTGCGGACATGCAGCGTCAGCACGCGGGCGTCGTCGCTGGTTTCCCAGCTCTCGAGCAGCCATGGCTCGAAGGTGAAGTCGCGCTTCCAGCGCACCAAATATTCGTTGCACTGGCGGGCGACGTTGGACATCTCGACGCCGTCGAAGGTGCGCGGATCCTTCCAGCCCTTGACGTTCATGGCAACGCGCAAGACGCCGCCGCGCTTCGCCTCCTCGGCCCTGGCCGGTGACGGCGCAAGCCCGCCAAGCGCCAGCGCGCCGGCAGCGCTGACACCGAGCGCAGCCATGGTAGCGAGATATTCGCGCCGGTTCATCTGGCCTTTCTTGAAGCCATCGGCGACGGGCCCGGCCTGCGGATGCAGTTTTCGATCGGTCAGCATGAACTTCATTGTCGTCATTCCCCTGTTGTTGGGCACCTCTGCCGATCGCCAAACGCGGGGGACGGATGCGATCGCCGGAGCGCCATTGCCTCGGGGATGATAGGGCGAGCTCCCGTGGGGGAGTGTTCGGACTTCCGCAGTTCTTGTGCGCTGTTCCGCAAGCGGAAGGTCCCCTCACCCGGATTGCCAACCGAATTGCGAAGGGCAATTCGGGCAATCCGACCTCTCCCCCGGGGGAGAGGAGGTCGCCTGCGTTGATGCCAGGCTCTTCTCCCCAGCGGGGAGAAGGTGGACGCGAAGCGGCCGGATGAGGGGGCCTTCGCAACCTCAGTAAGGCCAGTCGCCTTTGCCGAGCGCGGCGATGGCCGCAATGATGCGCCCGAAGGCTTCGCCGGCTCGCGGCACGGTCTTGCGGGCGCGTAGAAAGCTATGCACGAGGCGCGGCTCCTCATGCCACCAGGCGCGACCGCCGGCGGCCAGGATGCGGTCGCGATAGGCCTCGCCTTCCGAGGACAGCGGGTCGCATTGCGCGGTGACGATGACCGTCGGCGGCAGCCCGGAGAAGTCGGTGTCGCTGAGCGGCGAAAAGGTCGGGTCGTCCTGCGACTGTCCCTTCGCCGACCGGATCTCGCGATAGAACTCGATGTCGCCCAGCGTCAGCAGTGGCGCTTCGGCGTGCTTGACATAGGAGCCGGCGCTCTCTTTGCCAACTGGTTCCGGGCCGCCGAGCTCGGGATAGATCAGCACCTGGCCGATCGCATGGCGAGGATGGCGGTGTGTCGCCTGTGCCACCGCAGCGGCCAGATTGCCGCCGGCGCTTTCGCCGCAGAGCACTATCGGCAGGCCGGCCGTCGCCGCCGCCCATTCGAATACGGCCAGCGCATCGTCGAAGGCGGCCGGATGCAGATGCTCGGGCGCCAGCCGGTAATCGGCGGACAGCACGGCAAAGCCGGTGCCGGCGCATATCTCGGCGCAGATGTCGTCATGGCTGTCGAGCCCGCCAAGGACGAAGCCGCCGCCGTGGTAATAGACAACCATCGCTTTCGGCGCCGTGCCCGCCATCTGGTAACGCCGGACCGGGATCGCACGGTCGCCGGCAGGAACCGCGCTGTCGCTGGCCTTGACGCCGGGTGGATAGGGCTCGCGAAACGCCCGGCACATGGCATCATAGACCGCCCGCTGCCTGTCGATCGGCATGTAGACGATTTCGGGCGGATACCACTCGTTGACCCGATCGATATAGGCCCACAGCTCCGGATCGAGCAGCGTTTGGTATTTTCCGCGCCCTCTCGTTCCGGGTCGCTCGGCCTCGGTGATCATCGCTGCGCGATCCCGCTCAGAGCTCGGCGTAGAGCCGGGCAGCATTTTCATAGCTGAAGCGCAGCGGCACCGAGCCCTCGACCTGCCAGGCTTCGACCGTCTCGCCTGCCAGCAGCCGGCAGGCGCCGTCGGTGGTGGTGACGGCACCGCCATAGAGCCGGTTGGCAAGGTTGAGGATGGCCGTCTGGTGCATCGCCGTGCTGCCGCTGCCGCAGGCATCCTTGACCAGCAGCACTCGAAACCCAAGCGCCACCGCATCCTTGACGGTGGCATCGATGCAGGCCTCGGTCCAGACGCCGGCAACGACCAGCCACTCGATGCCGTCGGCCTTCAGCCGCTCGGCGGCAGGCCCCGCGCGGAAGGCGCTGGCATCGGTCTTGACCAGCATCATCTCGCCTGTCGCCGGGCCCACTTCCGCGCAGATCGCAGTCAGCGGATCGTCCTTGTCGGAAAACGCCGACTTGCCGCTGGCCTCGACCGGGTGGAACGGCCGCGCCGTGGCGAGATCGACGATATAGGCCCAGTGGTAAAGGGGCACATTGTTGGCCCGCGCCGCCTCCTGCAGCCGCTGGACGTTGGCGAGGATGTCGCCATAGCCTTCGACCAGATAGCGCTTGTCCCGCCGATGCTCCTCCTGGAGATCGATGAACACCGCCGCCACCTTGCCGCGCTTGATCGAGATCGGGCTTTTCATGCAAAACTGCCTGTCAACACTCAAACATGCCTGTCAAGGAAAACATCCTCATAGGGGAAGCGCGACAGGAGCTCGGTGCCGGTCTCGGTGATCAGGATCTCGTCTTCCAGCTTGACGCCCTCGCGGCCGCCCTTCTCGCCGATATAGCTTTCGACGCTGACCACCATGCCGGGCACGATGACCCCGTCGCGGCCATAGGTCTCGTAGTCCATGGCGTGCGCTATGAACGGCGTTTCGCCATGCATGCCGACGCCGTGCATGACCGAGGTATAACGCTGGTCGACGAAGCGGTCCGGTATCTTCCAGGCCCTTTCGGCAATCTCGCGAAACGCCATGCCCGGCTTGACGACCCCGATATTGTGCTGAACCTGGTCGTGCGCCATGCGGTAGAGCGACTTCTGATAATCCGTCGGCTTGCCCGGTCCGCAACGGAAGGTGCGCGAAAAGTCCGAATAATAGCCGTAGCAGCCGATCGTATCGGTATCGAGCGCCAAGAGTTCGCCCGGCCTGATCTTGCGGCCGCTCGCCTCGTTGAACCAAGGATTGGTGCGCTGGCCCGAGGTCAGCAAACGGGTTTCGATGAACTCGCCGCCTTGGCGGATCACCTCGCCATACATGATGGCGAACAGGTCGTTTTCGGAAACGCCGGGCTTGATCGTCTCGCGCACGGCATAGACGGCGGCCTCGGCGCCGGCCATCGACACCTGCAGGCATTTTACTTCCTCGGGCGTCTTGACCGCGCGCACCGCCAAAATCTCGCCCTGGCAATCCCGCACCTCGCAGCCGCGCTTTTCCAGCGCCAGTGCCTGCAGATGGCTGCAGCGGTCAAGGCCGAGCTTCATCGAGCCGCCGCCATGCGCCTTGAGCAATTCGGCGACCTCATCGGCGAACGGGCCGGCGGTCTCGTCGTCGCGGCCTGACACCGATGACCAGACCAGCTTGGACGGACGCGCCTCGTCGATCGTGTCGAGCACCATCGAGACATGGTAGCTCTGCGGATATTCGAACAACACGATCGGCCCTTCGGTGGGGATGAAGAAGTAGCGCGTCGAGTTGCGCAGGAAATAGCCGAACATGTTGCGCGAACCGGTGGCGTAACGCTGGTTGTAGGGGTCGAACAGCACGACGCCGCCATAGCCGGCCTGGCGCATCCAGGCACGCAGCCTGGCGAGCCGGCCCTTACGCAGCGCGTCGGCGTCGATGAAGGACGGCTCGGTGTCCGACAGCCACATGCCGCCGGCCGGATCCGCCGCCGCCGGGTGGCGCATGCGGTCTTTGAAGTCGACGTCCTCGGTGCTGTCGGGGTCGAACACGACAATGCTCATGGGGTGCCTCCTGAAGCGGCGAGGATGGGCTATGCGCCGCGTAGAGGCTGTGCAAGATGCCGCATATGTTGTGCGAAATACCGCTTGAAGTCGTTCCGTAGCGTTCTACGGCGCCCCCTCTGTCCTGCCGGACATCTCCCCCTCAAGGGGGGAGATCGGCTCGTCATCGCCGCTTTCGTGAATTTCCACCGTCGCAGGAGGAGCGGAGCATCGAAGCTGCAATCTCCCCCCTTGAGGGGGAGATGCCCGGTAGGGCAGAGGGGGGCGCTGTCCCGCCAACATCCGAAATACCTAATGCCTGCGCGCCACCTTCGGTGCATGGCCATGCTCCTCCCGAAACGCCCGCGCAAAGCTCGACATCGAGGCGAAACCGCAGGCCAGCGCGACGTCGCGCACCATCAGCGTCGAATGCGCCAGCAGGTCGGCGGCGCGCTTCAGTCTGAGGCGGCGGTAGTAGCCGTTGGGCGAAATGCTGAGCTCGGAGCGAAAATTGCGTTCGAGCTTGTCGGAGGAGACGCCAAGCCTATTCGCCAGTTCCGCCATGCCGAGCCGCTCCTCCACCGCATCCTCCATGATGGCGATGGCCGACAGCACCAGTTCGTTCTGCACGCCGGTCCGCAGCCTGAGCGGCATCAGCTTGCGGTCGACGCTGGAGCGTAGCGGGCTGTGCACAAACCATTCGGCGACGCCGGCGGCCAGTTCGGCGCCATAATCGCTGGTGATGATCTCCAGCATCATGTCGAGGCTGCCGACGCCACCGGCCGAAGTGAAGCGCTTGCGGTCGATGACATAGAGATCGCGCCTCAGCTCGATGTCCGGAAACGCCTCGGTGAAGGCGGCTTGGCTGGTCCAGTGCAAGGTGCAGGCATGACCGTCGAGCAGGCCGGCCCGAGCCAGGAAGAAGGCGGCATCCGCCACCGCACCGATATGGGCGCCGTCGCGCAGGCTCCTGCGGATCCAGCTCACGGCATCGTACGCGACGAGATGATCGGCATCGCCGCCTGAGCAGACGACGATGCGATCGACCTTCGGCGCGTCATGGGCGGAAAAGCCGGGCTGGATGACGACGCCGTTCGAGGCCCCCACCGGGCCTTCGGCGGCGCCGACGATGATCCAGCGATAGCAGTCCCGCTTCGCCAGCACGTTGGCGGCGCGGAGCGGCTCGATCACTGAACTGAACGCCATCATCGGAAAGCCGGGGAAGACGAGGATGGCAAAGGTTAGGGGGGTGTCGCTTGCCGTCGGTTGGTTGCGTTGTCGGTTGTTCATAGCTTATGGAGCCAAAAGGATCGGGACGCTACAATTCAGGCAGATGCGCCCTGGGTCAACGGAATAGCGTGCAAGCTTGGGGGTGCGACGCAGAACAATTGCCGCTTGTCGGCGATCCCTCACGCCCCCCTCTGTCCTGCCGGACGTCTCCCCTTCGCCGTCCCGTCCGTTTCAGCGTTGGAGATTGGCGAAAGCGCAAGATAATGGCCAATCTCCCCCCTCGTGGGGAGATTCCCGGTAGGGGCAGAGGGGGCGCCGTCCCGCCGACGTCTCGCTATCCGGCTCAACTGGCCAGCGCCTGATCCAGATCCGCGATCAGATCGTCGCCGTCCTCGATCCCGGCCGACAACCGCACCAGCGAATCCGAAATCCCGATCTCGGCGCGTTTTTTCGCCGGGATCGAGCCGTGCGTCATCAGCGCCGGGTGCTCGATCAGGCTTTCGACGCCGCCGAGGCTTTCGGCCAGCGTGAACAGTTGCGTATGTTCGAGGAAGCGTTTGGTGCCGGCGAGGTCGCGGTCGAGCTCGACCGTGATCATGCCGCCGAAGGCGTGCATCTGCCGCCTGGCGATGGCGTGCTGCGGGTGGCTGGGCAGGCCGGGATAGATGACACGGCGGATGTCGGGACGGCTTTCCAGCCAGTGCGCGATCTTCTGCCCGTTCGACGAATGACGCTCCATCCTCAGCGCCAGCGTCTTCAGTCCGCGCAGCGCCAGGAAACTGTCGAACGGCCCTGAAATGGCGCCGATGGCGTTCTGCAGGAATTTCAGCCGGTCGGCGAGATCCTTGTTGTCGCCGACCACGGCGACGCCGCCGACCATGTCGGAATGGCCGTTGAGGTATTTCGTCGTCGAATGGACCACGATGTCGATGCCGAGCTCCAGCGGCCGCTGCAGATAGGGGCTGCAGAAAGTGTTGTCGGCGACTGAGAGCACGCCTTTGCGCCTGGCAAGTGCCGCGACGCCTTCGAGGTCGACGACACGCAGCAGCGGGTTGGTCGGCGTCTCGACCCAGAGCAGTTTGGTTTCCGGGCGGATCGCCGCCTCGACCGCGGCAAGGTCGGTGAAGTCGACGAAGTCGACCTGCAAATTGGCCGAGCGCTTGCGCACCCGTTCCAGCAGCCGGAACGTGCCGCCATAGATGTCGTCGGTCGCGACGATATGCGCGCCTGAATCGAGCAATTCGAAAATGGTTGCGATCGCCGCCAGCCCCGAAGCGAAGGCGAAGGCGGCTGTGCCGCTTTCGAGGTCGGCCACCGCGCGCTCGAAGGCGAAGCGGGTCGGGTTCTGGCTGCGGGCATATTCAAAGCCCTTGTGCACGCCCGGGCTCTGCTGACCGTAGGTCGAAGTGGCATAGATCGGTACCATCACCGCGCCCGTCGTCGGGTCGTGGCTCTGGCCGCCATGGATGGTGCGCGTCGAAAAGGCGAGGCGGTTTTTGCCCGATACGGTGGCTTTGACGGTCATCGGGCGCGCCTCAGATGGTTGATCAGGTCGATGCGTGTTATCAGGCCGATGAATTCGTCGCCATCGAAGACGATGGCGACCTCGTTGCGATCGAAGACCGGCAGCAACGCGTCCAGCGTCTGGCTGGCTTCCAGCGTGTGCAGGGTAGAGGTCATAGCCGTACTGACCGGGGCCTTGAAGCGGTCCCAGCGGCTGTCATAGGGGCCTTCGACCTTGGCGAGGATATCGCTTTCGTCGATGATGCCGACGAGCTTGCCCTCGTCCAGCACCGGCAGCTGCGAGACATCCGATCGGCGCATGCGGCCATAGGCGTTGAGCAGGCTTTCGTCCGGGCCGACGGACACGACATCGCCGGTGCGGAGCGTGCGCATGACCAGGTCCCGCAGATCGCCATGCTGCTCCTGCTCGGCCAGGCCCTGCTCGACCAGCCAGAAATCGTCGAAGACTTTCGACAGGTACTTGTTGCCGCTGTCGCAGACGAAGGTAACGACGCGCTTCGGCACGGTCTGCTCGCGGCAATAGCGAAGCGCTGCCGAAAGCAGCGTACCGGACGACGAGCCGGCGAGAATGCCTTCCTTCGAAAGCAGGTCGCGCACCGCAAGCATGCTCTGCTTGTCGGGGATGGAATAGGCTTTCCTGACCAGCGACAGATCGGCATTGGGCGGCACGAAATCCTCGCCGATGCCTTCGACGGTCCAGCTTCCGGCCTCTACCATCTTGCCGGTCTTGATCAACGGTGCCAGCACCGAGCCGACCGGATCGGCCAAAATCATCTCGGTCTTCGGCGAGACTTTCGCAAAATAGCGGCCAAGCCCGGT
Source organism: Mesorhizobium sp. M0663 (assembly GCF_040320585.1). NCBI lineage: Bacteria > Pseudomonadati > Pseudomonadota > Alphaproteobacteria > Hyphomicrobiales > Phyllobacteriaceae > Mesorhizobium > Mesorhizobium sp. M0663. Next base: position 181,508 of record NZ_JAMYPX010000009.1, on the reverse strand, counting down.
CAGCGTGCCGCCGGAGCCGACGCCGACGACCACCGCATCGACATCGCCTCCGAGCTGTTGAAAGATTTCCGGCCCGGTCGTGGTTTCGTGGGCCAGCGGATTGGCCGGGTTGGCAAACTGGTTGGCGTAGAAGGCGCCGGGCAACTCGGCGGCGATCTTTTCGGCCATGTCCTGATAATATTCGGCATGGCCCTTGCCGACATCGGAACGCGTCATGCGCACTTCCGCGCCGAGCGCCCTCAGATGCTGGATTTTTTCGCGCGACATCTTGTCGGGCACGACGAGGATGATGCGGTAGCCCTTGGGGATGCCTACCTGGGCGAGGCCAAGACCGGTATTGCCGGCAGTCGCCTCCACGATGGTGCCGCCGCGCTTCAGTCTGCCCTGTTTTTCGGCGGCGGCAATCATCGACAGCGCTATGCGGTCCTTGATCGAGCCGCCGGGATTCTGGCTTTCGAGCTTGATGAACAGCCGGCACTTGCCGATGTCGAATTTGGTCAGCTCGACGACCGGTGTCTGCCCGATCAGGTCGAGAACCGAGGCATAGGGCGGGCGCAGGCGGGACGATGCATCGTCCGGTGCCACGATCTTGTGCTTGCTCATGTCAGATGCTCCGTTGCCAGAACGAGCAACCGCCCTGGAAGACGGCAACCTACCGTCTTTTCCAGCCGTTTGCAGTTGGAAAGAAGATAGATCGTGCCAATCCGGCCGCCAGCAGGGGAATGGAATTTCGAGAAAGCTTCGCCGGCCTGCAGGCAGGGCAAAAGATTTGCAGAACCTGCCTGGGACTAAACGCACCATCTCGTTCGTTGCCGCCGCCGATTCCGCCATGCTACCCGGCGTTGGGCGAACAGCAATGCAAGGAATGGCCGATGAAGATTCTTGCCTATGACAATTTCAAGCCCGGCGTCACGCTCGACGATTTGCGGCCTTATCTGCGCGACGAAGTGTCGAATGTCTGGCGGCTCTGGAAGGCGGGGATCGTGCGCGAGAATTATGCGCGCGGCGATATTGGCGGCGTCATCATCGTCTTCGAGCTCGACAGCGTCGCGGAAGCGAGGCGATACACCGAGGACTTCCCGCTGTCCAAGGCCGGGCTGCTGGAATGGCACTTCATCGCCTTCGACGCGCCATTGCCGCTGGAATTCCTGTTCGATCCGACGGTCGATATCGCCAAACCATGGGACCGGACTGCAGCATGATCCGGTCGAGCGACGGGATCGAAATCCCGGCCAGCCTGCCTGAGTGGTGCGATCCGCGCCGCACGGCGCTGGTGGTCTACGACATGCAGGGCGGCATCTGCCGCCAGGTGGCCGGCGCCGCCACCATCGTCGAGCGCACTGGCACGGTGCTGCAAGCGGCGCGCATGGCCGGAATGCGGGTGGCGTTCACGCGCCATCTGTCGCTGCCGCGCAAATGGATGGGCGCGACGCAGCTGCGCACCGCCATGGCCTGGCAGCGGCGCGACAGCCCCGACACGGTCGAGCCGTGGTTCCCGCGCGACGCCGAAGCGACGCGGATCGTGCCCGAGCTGGAGCCCCGCGCGGACGAGGCGGTATTCGACAAGCTCACGATGTCGGCCTTCGATTCCACCGCGCTCGGCTTTGCCTTGCGCGATTGCGGCGTGCGCACGATAGCGCTCGCAGGCATCGCCATGGAGATCGGCATCGAGCCGACCGTTCGCCAGGCGACCGACAATGGCTTTGTCGCCGTGGTAATCGAGGATGCCTGTGGCTTCGGCAACCGCGAAGCGCGCGACCGCTCGATGGCGACGCTACGCTTCCTCGGCGAAGCCGTCGTCACCGACGTCGCAAGCTTCTGCAGCGCGCTTGCCGGTGCGGGTTGAGGGCAGTCGGCTTGCTGGAGCGAATTCACCGTTTCGCGCAAACGCCGAACCGCTCCATCGCTTTGTCTTCACGCAATTGCGGACGGAAAACCGCTCCGCGCTTTTCCCGGAATTGATCTAGGTGGTGGCTGCGCTGTCGGTGCGAAAGCGCACACCCTCGGCGCGGCCATGCACGCTGCCCCAGTCGTAGAGCGCCTGGAGCGCGGCGGCGAGATTTTCACCGCGCCCGGTCAAGGCATAGCGCCCCTTGCCGTCTGGCGACGTCTCGAGCGTGACGAAGCCGATCTCGACAAGCTCGGCCAGGCGCTGCGTCAGCATCTTGTCCGAGAGTGAGGGGATCAGCCGGCGCAGGTCGGAATAGCGCATCGGCTGTTCCTTGATGCGCGCCAGGATCACCGTCTTCCATTTGCCGCCGAGCGCGTCGAGCGCGAACTCGACCGGACAGCCGTAGAGTCTTCCGCGTTGGGTCATGCGCCATGGTAGGCAAGGCACGGTGACGACGAAAGCAGAATTTTCCCGGCCATCTGGCCAGGGTCGCGGCTCACGGCCTCGCCGGCTACAAAATCCATGGAGGAGAACGAAGACGAGGGTGCGCGACACCAATCCGGTCGATGCGAGACGGCCGAAACGTGTGGCGTCATCGCCTGGCTGTGTCGACCACCACGGGCTGGCCGGTCGGCTTCTGGTGGAGCGAGCTCCCGCACCCCTGGTTCGCCTTCACCGAACGCGGCTATGCGGTCGAGATCTTTTCACCCGACGGCAGCGGTCTTGCATCCGAGATCGCGTCAAGACAGAGGCGGCCTCATCCGAGCAAGCGCTTGCTCAGCCGCGCGCACTGCACGCGAATATCGGGAATGGCGTCGATTTCGAAGAAGGTGCCGCGCGTCAGTGGCCCGACGGCGAGGATCTTGGCGGATACCGTGCCGTCGCCGGCGATGACCTCGCAGTTCGCGGTCACGTCGAGGCCGAGGCGCAGCGGATCCGGCCGTGCCAGCCCACGCTCGACCAGCGACCGCACCACGCTGTTCGAGGTGGTCGAGATGTCCCTGGCGATGCCTGTGCAATCATAGATGCGGGTGACGTCGAACCTTTCGAGCTGCTGCGTGTGGCGCGACTGGACCTGTACGCTGAAGCCGTCGCCGGCGGCGATCTCGACGACGCGCCCGGCGACAAGGCGGATGCGGCCCGCTTGCACCGCCTCGGCAACGCGGGTGTAGACTTCCGGCGCCATGCGATGGCGGTGGATGTCCCACCAGGCCTTGGTGTGCTCGACGAAGCGGCGCTTGGCCGAGGACGGCCAGTTCTGCCAGATCTTCTGGTTGAAGGGTCTCAGACCGTCGACGACGTCGCGCCAGTCGATGCCGGCCCTCTGGTTTTCCCGGATCAGGTCGCGGAACCAGCCGACGAAATAGGAAAGCTGGGTGCCGAGCGGAATGTCGGCAACGTCGAGCTTGATCGGATTGCCCTTGCGATGCGGCGAAGGCAGCAGGCCGCGCCGCGACACCGCGACGATCGCGCCGCGGTGGCCGCGCTGCTCGAGCGACAGGAAGGCATCGACCATGCTCAAGCCGGTGCCCAGGACCAGGACTCGGGCTTCGGGGTCGAGCGCAGTATCCGCCTCGGATCCCATCCTGATCGCATGCCCCTGCCCCGCCCCCGGCTCTTCGTCGTGGCCGGTGGCGAGCACGGCAAGATGCGCAACCACGCTGGTGCCGTTGGCCAGCGCCACTTCGACGCCTGACGCGGTCGGCGAGATCGACAGGCTCTCCTCGCGGATTAGGCGCAGCCGGCCCGTCTGCTGCTCACGCGCCTCGAGCTCGTCGAGAAGCTCCTTGAGATAGCGGGCGTAGACGCTGCGCGGCGCATAGACCGGCGCCTGTTCCGGCGTTGCCAGGCCGCGTTCAAGCAGCCAGCGCGAGAAATTGCCGGGATCGTCGGCATAGGCGCTCATGCCCGACGCGCTGACATTCAGCACATGCGCCGACAGCAGCGTTGAATAGGCCATGCCTTGCCCAAAATGAGGGCGTTTTTCGATCAAGCTGACACGTAGATCGGGATTGGGCGACTTCAGCAGATGCGCGGCAAGCACGACGCCGCTGGCACCGCCACCGACAATGATGATCGAACTTGGCGTAGCGCGCACGGTCATGCGCACACCAGCTGTCCTGGCGATCGTCGCCGGCTCAGGAGAGATTGGTTCAGGCCTGGATTTTCAACGCCGCCGAAAAATCCTCGTCGCCGGCGATGTCGCGCATTTCGGCGAGGCTGCGCTGGTCCAGCACCTCGGCGATGGCCTGCCGGACCTCCAGCATCAGGTGTCGGACTTGGCATGTCGCCTCGTTGCAGTCTTCGCAGCGCTGATACTGGGTGCGGCTGGCGCAAGGAATGGGGGCAAGCGGTCCGTCGAGCACGCGCACGACGTGGCCGACCTTGATCTCGTCCGCCGGGCGTGCCAGCCGGTAGCCGCCCTCCTTGCCCTTGCGGCTCTGAACGAAACCGGCATTGCGCAATTCGCCAAGGATGGCATCGAGGAACTTCTTCGGAATATTGTTTCCTGTGGCGATGTCGTTGACGAAGGCGAGCTGTCCAACCGGCAGGCGTGCCAGATGGACGAGCGCCTTGAGGCCGTATTTACCTTTTTTCGTGAGCATAACCCGAACGTTTCTCTGTCATGCGATGGCGCAAGGCCACCGGTTGCGAAACGCCTGGCGTGCCTCCCCGCCGCGTCCAAGCTGTCACTACAGATAAATTCTAGTGACATGATATACAAGCCGAGAAACGTTGATTTTGCTTCGTTTTCACGTCGCAATGGCCATTTTGGCCGGGGCTTGTGCTTTTGGAAGCACAGAAGCCGCCGCCAATGGCGTACCGCCAAACTGGCCGGCGGCAGGAATGTCCCCATCGGCGAGAATACCGACAGCAGTTTCTGCCCCTGAATTTGAAGGCCAAAGCATGCCGCGCGCGGCAACAAGGAGGGTGGCGTCGCTCATCGTCCTCTCCAATCCTTCAATGTCGATAAGGATACTAGACTTAACCGCGAACACAGGGAACTTGTTTCCAATTTCTTGGCTACTCGCAGCATGGTTTGCCGATGCAGGGGCGAAAACGGGAAAATCCTTGGTGCGCGCATGGACGACGTGGAAGAGGTTCCCCGGGCAAGGACGATGGTTCTCACCCGGGCCGTCCCGTCACCCAGAAGCGTGCGAATGTGCAACTGCCATAGCCAGATGACTTTTTCTAACAAGACCGAACCGATTGGAAGGATTTAACTCTACAAGAACGATAGAGTTAGATGACTATGAAACGCAATCCGGGTTTTTCTCGTTTTCCAAGGAGCCTTTCATGTCCACCATTTCGCGACGTATCGTTCTCTTGTCCTCGGCGGCCTTGGCTGGTGCGGCCTTTCTCGGCCCAGCCGATGCGCAGGACCTCAAGATCACTATCGGCTACCAGACGGTCGTCGAACCCTCGAAGGTGCCGCAGGCCGACGGCGCCTATGAGAGCGCGACCAAGTCGACAATCGACTGGCGGAAATTCGATTCCGGCGCCGACGTGATCGCGGCGATCGCTTCCGGTTCGGTCGACATCGGTTATGTCGGCTCGAGCCCGCTGGCGGCGGCGGCGAGCCACGAGCTTCCCATCCAGACAATCTTCATTGTCGGGCTGATCGGCGAATCCGAAGCCCTTGTCGCCCGCAACGGCGCCGGCATCGAGAAGGCCGCCGACCTTGCCGGCAAGAAGGTGGCGGTGCCCTTCGTTTCGACGACGCATTACAGCCTGCTTGCCGCGCTGAAGCATGAGGGTGTCGACCCGAAGTCGGTCGATATTCTCAATCTACGGCCACCGGAGATCGCGGCGGCATGGGCGCGCGGCGACATCGACGCCGCCTATGTCTGGGATCCGGCACTCGGCCAGATCAAGACGACGGGCAAGGTCGTGCTGGATTCCTCCCAGGTCGCCGCCTGGGGCGCGCCGACCTTCGACGCCTGGATCGTGCGCACCGACTTCGCCGAAAGGAACCCGGAAGCGGTGCGCGACTTCGTCAAAGTGACGGGCGCTGCCTATGCCGACTTCCTGGCCAAGCCGGATCAATGGTCGGTGTCCTCGCCGCAAGCGGCCAAGATTGCCAGGATCACCGGGGCCAAGCTCGAAGACGTGCCGCAACTGCTGAGGGGCTATGTCTTCCCGACGCTCGAGGAGCAGGCCTCGGACAAGTTCCTCGGTGGCGGCACGGTCAAGGCGGTCGAGGCGACATCGGCCTTCCTCAAGGAGCAGGGCAAGATTGACGCCGTGCTGCCGGATTATTCGAAATACGTGTCGTCGAAATATGTCAGCGAAGCGCTTGCCTCGAACTGACGCCAACGCGCGCGGTTCTCCTTCCCTGACGCCGCGTGCTCCCTGCCCCGAACCGCTTGCGAGGAGCGGCTTCGGGGCAGACAGATTCGGAATATCGGCGAGGTTCCCATGACGCATCTCGTGCTCGACAAGGTCTCGGTCCACTATGACGGTCAGCCGGCGCCGGCGGTCGAAAATGTGTCGATTGAAATCGCCAAGGATGACTTCGTTGTCCTGGTCGGCCGCTCCGGCTGCGGCAAGACCTCGTTGCTCAACGTCGCTGCGGGCTTGGTCGAGCCTGTGCGCGGACGCGCCACGATTGGCAGCAGGCCGGTCACGGCGCCAGGCTCTGACCGCGCCGTCGTGTTCCAGAACGACGCGCTGTTTCCGTGGCTGACCGCGCGGGAAAATGTCGCCTTTGCGCTCAGGCTGCGCGGTGTCAGGGCGGCTGAACGGGCGCGGCGCGCCGACAAGCTTCTGGCCCTGGTGAAGCTCGACGGCGCCGGCGATAAGCGCATCTGGGAGCTTTCCGGCGGCATGCGCCAGCGGGTCGGCCTGGCCCGGGCGCTGGCGGCCGAGCCGCAATTCCTGCTGCTCGACGAGCCGCTGGGCGCGCTCGATGCGCTGACACGCGAACGCATGCAGACAACGCTGCTCGATCTGTGGACGGCAAGCCAGGTCGGCGTGCTGATGGTCACGCACGGCATCGACGAAGCGCTGGTTCTTGCCACCCGCATCATTGTGCTCGCTCCCGGCCCTGGCCGGGTGGTGCGGAGTTTCGAGACCGGCTTCAGCCGGCGCTATGCAGCCGGCGAGGCCATTCGCAGCATCAAGGCCGATCCCGCCTTCGCCGCGGCGCGCGGCGAGCTGACCGACGCGATCTTCGAAGGGGAGGCAGCATGACCGTTACCTCCTATACCGAGCGGCCGCAGCGCTCCAAGGTCGACGACGGAGCCGACGGGTTGTCGGTGCCATGGTCGCGGCCGCGGCCGAGACGCAGCCGCGTTTCGGCCCGCGTGGTCAGCGCAATCACCATTCTGGTGGTGCTGGCGGCGTGGACGGTATCGGCCCGCCTGCAATTGGTGTCGCCGGTTTTCCTGCCGTCGCCTGTCGCAGTCTGGAACAAATTTGTCGTCGTCGCCCGTGACGGCTTTGTCGACGCGACGCTGCTCCAGCATATTGCCGCCAGCCTGTGGCGGGTGTTTGCAGCGCTGATCGCGGCCGTTTTCGTCGGCGTTCCCATCGGGCTGGCTATCGGCATCAGCACGATCGGGCGCGGCATCTTCGATCCGCTGCTCGAATTCCTGCGGCCGATCCCGCCGCTGGCCTATCTGCCGCTGATCATTATCTGGTTCGGCATTGGCGAGCCGTCCAAGATCCTGGTGATTGGCATTGCGATGCTGGCGCCGGTTGCGCTGTCGACGGCATCGGGTATTCGCGGCGTCTCGCAGGAACGCATCAATGCAGCGCGCTCACTTGGCGCCACGCAGCGCCAAGTGATCAGGCACGTGATCCTGCCCAGCGCGCTGCCCTCGATCCTGACCGGTCTGCGCATCGCGCTTGGCGCCGGCTGGTCGACGCTGGTTGCCGCCGAGCTGGTGGCCGCGACGCGCGGGCTCGGCTTCATGATCCAGTCCGCTGCCCAGTTCCTCGTCACCGACGTGGTGGTGATGGGCATCCTGGTGATCGCGGCCATTGCCTTCGTGCTTGAATTCATCATCCGCAGGATCGAGCGGGTGCTCGTCCCGTGGGCAGGGCGGGAGTGACCGACGATGCCCCATTCCACCGCTGTACTGTTTGCGCATTTCGGCCATTGGCTCCGCCTGATCAAGGCCGGAGACAAACAGCCGCCTGACGGCGAACGCAAAACGCCGACGCCGGTGCATCTGGACGCGGAGCGCAACCGCCTGCCACCGCGCGACGAAAGTTTCTACTGGGGCTGGCAATACTGGTCGCGGTGACCGACTGCCACGGTCCGCTGTGTGCTGCTCCGGCGAATGCCTGAGCATCGACGCCTGCTCAACCACGCGAGCGGTTCGCCCAGGCCAGCCCGGCCAGGCCAACCAGCGCGGTGACGATGCCGACATAGAGCCATTGCGACAGGCCGGTCATGAAGCTGCCACCGATAAGGCCGATGCCTTGCAATGACCACAGCACGCCGGTGGCGAGCACAATCAAGGCCAGCAGATTTTTGATCAATCTCATTGCTGAAACTCCTTTCCAAGTCGATCGTCAGCCGCGTTCCGGCCGGAATGGAACAGCTAAAAGAAGCGGTTCGGTCACGCCAACTTCTACTTAGATGCTAACCTCTGATCCTGCGCAAGACATGCGGAGATCGGTGCAAAGATCATCAAAGAAGCTGTGTCGTGCTGCGGCAAATCTCTGACAAATTGTTTCGCGCCGACTCCAAACGTGTAACATTGCCATGGAACCGACAGATCATTGCCGCATTTGCTGCCTCATTCGCCCCTAACCGCCGCGGGTCTGTCAACGGAGCCAGTCCCCAACACATGAACAAAAGCAACCGGACCGCGCTCGTCGCGGCCATGATCGCGGCTGGCCTGATGGTCGGCGCATCCACTGCCAGCGCCGCCGCGCAGTGCGGCCGTGCCTCCTGGTACTCACTGCATTCCAGAACCGCTTCCGGTGAACGCATGAACCCGTCGGCGCTGACCGCAGCGCATCGCAGCCTGCCGTTCGGCACCAGGCTGAAGGTGACCAACCGCAACAATGGCCGCAGCGTCGTCGTGCGTATCAACGACCGCGGCCCGTTTATCAGGGGCCGGATGCTCGATCTGTCGAAGGGCGCCGCCAGCCAGCTTGGCTTCATCAGCTCGGGCCACACCGCTGTCTGCATGGCACGGGTCTAACGGCCGCCACGGCCGGACACCGCCTCCGACGCTCGTCCCCAATAGCCGTGCTGCTTGCCAGGCCTTCGCAGGTGCACATTGAGCCGGCTGTTGCCGTTCCAGGCGGATTCTCAACGCCTTGGACGAAAGAACGAGGATAAATCACGCAAGTTGACGTATTGCATCGCAGCAGATTGTTGCTAACTTCCCCGCAAGGCATTCAAGGCTCGGCGCTGCTCGTCGGCCCTTCGATCGCAGTCGGCAGCGGGGTTCTCGATGTTCTACCAGCTCTACGAACTGAACCACGCCGCCTTGCAGCCGGCGCGCCTCTATGCCGATGCGGTGCGCCTGTTCTACTCCAATCCGCTCAATCCGGTCTCACACACGTCCTGGGGCCGCTCGGTTGCGGCAACGGCCGAACTGTTCGAGCGCACGACGCGCCGCTACGGCAAGCCGCAATTCGGCCTGACCAAAACCGTGGTCGACTGGAAAACCGTCGAGGTCAGCGAACGCACCGTCTGGTCGCGGCCGTTCTGCAACCTGGTCCGTTTCGAGCGCGCGGTTCCGGCTGGGCGCCGGCCGGATCCGAAGCTGTTGATCGTCGCGCCGATGTCGGGCCACTACGCGACGCTGCTGCGCGGCACGGTGGAGGCGATGCTGCCCTATGCCGACGTGCATATCACCGACTGGGTCGACGCCCGCATGGTGCCGCTGGCCGACGGCAGCTTCGATCTTGACGACTATATCGACTACATCGTCGACATGCTGCATGCGCTGGGCCCCGACACCCATGTGATGGCGGTGTGCCAGCCTTCAGTGCCGGTGCTGGCGGCGGCGGCACTGATGGAAGCCAAGGGTGATCCGTTCGTGCCCTCGACGATGACGCTGATGGGCGGCCCCATCGACACGCGCCGCAACCCGACGGCGGTCAATCTGCTGGCGCAGGAAAAGGGCATCGACTGGTTCCGCGACAACGTCATCATGCGCGCGCCCTGGCCGGTGCCGGGTTTCGGCCGCGAGGTCTATCCTGGCTTCCTGCAGCTTTCGGGGTTCATGAGCATGAACCTCGACCGCCACATCATCGCCCACAAGGACTTCTTCATGCATCTGGTGAAGCATGACGGCGACAATGCCGAGAAGCACCGCGAGTTCTACGACGAATATCTGGCGGTGATGGATCTGACGGCGGAATTCTACCTGCAGACCGTCGACACCGTGTTTGTCCGCCAGGCCTTGCCCAAGGGCAAAATGACGCATCGCGGCGTGGCGGTCGACCCTTCGGCGATCCGCAATGTCGCCCTGTTCACGGTCGAGGGCGAGAACGACGACATCTCCGGCCTTGGCCAGACCAAGGCTGCGCACGACCTGTGCATCAACATCCCGGCCGACAGGCACGCCCATTACATGCAGCCGGCGGTCGGCCATTATGGGGTGTTCAACGGCTCGCGCTTCCGCTCCGAAATCGTGCCGCGCATCGTCGATTTCATTACCAGCTACGGCCGTCAGAATCGGGTTGCGGTGAAGCCCAAGCTGGTCAGGACCGGCAAGAAATAGGCGACCAGTGATGATGCCCGTCAATCCGCATCAGGTCGGTCAATGCCAAAATCATCGGCTGGCGGGGCCGTGCGGCCGGTCGACCTGTTGCACAATAGTCGCGTTGGCGCCACGCGGGTAACCATGCCGCAAAAATCAATCCATCCTCATAATTGACACGGACTGTAAATACCCCTTAACGTTTCGTTAACAACAAGGGACAAGCGGGGACAATGATTTCCTCACCAATGGCGAGAACGCTGCGCCTGTGCGCGCTGGCTGGACTTACTGTGGCGGCAGGTTGGGCCGGTTCGGCCTCGGCGGCCAGCCCGATGATAACAGGTGGCCCGACCTCGCAGCCGATCGGCCATTATGATTTCTGCAAGAGCTACGCGTCCGAATGCTCGATCCGCCCGAAGGATCTGTCGCCCGCCAGCCTGACAGGCTCGCTGTGGCGCAAGCTGCTCAGCGTCACGGCAAAGGTCAACGCCGCCGTCAAGCCGGAGAGCGACTTCGACATCTACGGCAAGGACGAGGTCTGGGCCTATCCCGACAAGGGTGTCGGCGACTGCGAGGACTATGTCCTGGAAAAGCGCCGTGAGCTGAACCGGCTTGGCGTCTCGTTTGCCGATCTGTTGATGACTGTCGTGCGCAAGCCCGACGGTGAGGGCCACGCTGTGCTGACGGTGCGCACCGACAAGGGCGACTACATCCTCGACAATCTGACCGACCAGGTCCGTTCCTGGGACCAGACCGGCTATCGTTTCCTCAAGCGGCAGGCGATCGACAATACCGGCCGCTGGGTCTCGATCCGCGGCGGCCAGCAGGTGCTGGTCGGCTCGGTCCAGTAACAAGGCAACTCATTTCGGCTGTGCCAGCGCGGCGCGGATCGACGCAATGATGCGGCGAAGCTCGGCTTCGTCGAGCTTTTCGATGTTGTCGGCCAGGAGATTGGCAAGCTCGGTCGCCGCAGGGCTAAGACCCGACGTGTCGAGCTTGACGCGCGGATGCGAGGTTTCGGCCAACCGCGCCAGTTCCTCGGCCTCGTCCCAGATGATGTTGAAATAGCCGATGATCTTCTGGATCAGCGTCCAGCTCGGCGCGCCGCGGCGGCCGTGTTCGAGCGCCGAGAGATAGGCTGCGCTGACGCCGATCGCCTTGGCCATGTCCTTCTGGCTGACGCCGCGCTCGTTTCGCAGCACGCGAAGCTTTTCGCCGAATGGGGTCACAAGCGCACCTTCATGGGTGCATCCTCATAGGTGCGTCCCTCATGGGCATGTCCTCATGAGCGCGCCCGCCGCAAGCGGATATAGAGCGCACCCGAGCCGCCATGTTTGCGGGCGGCATGGTCGTGGCTGGAGACGAGGGGCCGGAAGGCGGGTGTCGACAGCCATGACGGCACGGCGCGCCGCAAGACGCCATCGCCGCCCGACGAGGAACCCTTGCCGGTGATCACGAGGACGTAGCGGATGCCGCCGGCATGCGCCCGGCACAGGAAGGAAAACAGCAGCGAATAGGCTTCGTCCTGGGTCAGGCCATGCAGGTCGACGCGGCCTTCGATCGGCAGCCGGCCCTTCGACAGCTTGTCCAGCGTCGGTTCGTCGAGTGCGTGGGAGACATGCTGCGCCTTCTGCTTTGCGGCCGTGGCAGCATTGCCCGCGACCTGTGCCGGCGGCGGCGCCTGCCTGGTCTCGTCGATCTCCGGCCCAACGTGCGGAATTTCGACGGCGGTTTTGCCCTTGAGCGGCTTTGCCGTGCGCGCCACCAGGTTCCACAGCACCCGGTCGTCCTCGCTCAGCCTGTCGATGCGCCGGGTCATCGGCCTGCTCCTGAAACCAGCGACCGGGGGATCAGCGCATAAAAATCTGCGGCGTTGCGGATAACGCCGGCGATCTCGCCGGCCGCATCGCCCGACCCGGCAAACAGATCACCGCGAGCCGGCCCGGTGATCGCCGAGCCGGTGTCCTGCGCGATCATCAGCCGCCGGAACGGTTTTCCGTCGAAGACGGTCAGCGACGGTGCATCGATATGGAAGGGCGTGCCGAACGTGTGCAGCAGCCGGTCGACGGCGATCGAGCGGCCGGGTGTCAGCGCCACCTTGGCGGCAGCGATCGGGCCGAGCTCTGGGTCGTCGACGCCCATCTCGCGGAAGAAGATGTAGGAGCGGTTGCGCCAAAGGATCTCGTCGACGCGTTCCGGATGCGCCTTGAACCAGGCACGGATCGACTGCATCGTCACTTTCTCCAGCGGGATCTCGCCTTCCTCGCTCAAGATCTTGCCCGGTCCGGTAAAGCGCTGGCCGGATTTGGCGGCATAGGTGATGCGGCGAAGCCTGCCGTCGGTCATCTTGAGCCGCGCCGCACCCTGCACGTGGATGAAGAAGGCGTCGACCTTATCGGCGAGCCAGGCGATTTCCAGCCTTTTTCCGGCAAGCGCGCCGCATTCGATCTCGCCGCGGTCGAAATATTCGACCGGGCCGTTCGGCGCCGCACGTGCGAAGGCGAGATAAGGATCCATGCCGGAAGGACGATTGCCGTCGTCGACGTCGACAAGATCGGCCGGGCGCGACAGCAACGGCACCGAAAACCGTTGCGTGCGTACCGGCGAGGCTTCGACCTCCGGCTCGTAAAAGCCGGTGACCAGGCCGGGACCACCACCTTCGGCATCGATACGGGCCGGCACGAAGTGGCGCTCGAAAAAGCTTCGGGCCTGCAACCGATTCGCCGGCGAAACGGTGCGCGCTTCGGCATAGGCGTCGGCAAAGCCATTGTAATCGACGCCGAGCGCGCCGGAGCGGTAGGGTTTCGTCAGGATATGAAAGGCCGAGCGGCGAAAGGCGTCAAAGGCAGGGAGATGGTCGTCCTCGCCCCAGCCCGGCAATTCGCCAAAGGATTTTTCGCTGAAGGCTCGAGAAAGCGACACGACAGCCTCCGCCGCCGTCCAGTTCAGTCTTCTTCTTCGGTGGCGACGAGCTTCCAGTTCGGATCGCGCGAGCGCGCGTCACGAGCGAAGGTCCAGACATCCTTGACCTCGGCGACGGTTTCGGGATCGCCGTCGATGACGGCGCCGGCCTTGTCGCGGGTCGCCGAAATCAGCTCGCTGACAATGCGCAGCGTGATGTGCGCCTCGCTGCCCTTCATCTCGGCCGAAACGATGTCGGCCTTGTCGATGCCGACGAAGGAGGACTGGATCTTTTCGGCTTTCGCCTCACGGTCGCCGATGGCCGCGACGAAGCCGTCATAGACCTCGCGCGACAAAAGGTTCTTCAGCGTTTTGCGGTCGCCATCGGCGTAGGCCATGACGATCATCTAGTAGGCCATCTTGGCGCCGTCGACGAAGGTCTTCGGATCGAAGGTCGGATCATTGTCCTTGATCGCCCGCAGGCCCCGGTTGAGATCGGTGTCCGGCTTGGCAAAGGCATCGATCGCCACATAGGCATCGGCCGCCGGCTCTCCCGCCAGGCGCTTGCGCGGCAGCGAGACCACGTTCTCGGGTTTCTGGGCGGCATCCTTGTCGTTTTTGCGCGCTGCCGTATATGGATCGAAGGGTGGGCGCTCGTTGCCCGTGCGTCGGCCAAGCACGTTGCGCAGCTGGAAGAAGATCACCACCGCCGCAATCAGAAAGAAAATCGTGCCGAAGTCGAAGAAGCCCATATCTTGCGCCAATCAATCCCTGCTTTGGCCGGACCAGCGGCCAAGCAAGGGCCGCGATCACATAGCGTTCGGTATCCAAAGCATATAGAACGCATGGCGCAATCATTCAAATCAAAGGCAGCCATACCTATCTAACAGCTCTGGTGCCAGCGGCGATTGCTCGCCGGCCGGCAAAACATCGAAACGATCGGTCAAGATTTGCGTATCTCGCTGTTTCCCCTGTTCATTCTAACGCTTCCGCTGCTGGAGATAGCCGGTTTCGTCATTGTCGGCCGCCAGATCGGCGCGCTGGCGACGGTCGGGCTGGTGCTGGCCTCGAGCATTGCCGGCGCCTTGCTGCTGCGGCACCAGGGTTTTGGCGTGATGGCCAGGGTCCGTGCCGAAATGGATGCCGGGCGTGATCCGAGCGGCCAGCTTGCGCATGGCGCCATGATCGTGCTGGCCGCGATCCTTTTGATCATCCCCGGCTTCATCTCGGATATTTTCGGCCTTCTGCTGTTCCTGCCGCCGGTGCGCGATCTTGCCTGGCGGATGCTGAAAGGCCGCATCGTGCTGGCCACCGATTTCAGCAGTGATTTGCGGGCAAGGCAACGCGGCAAGACCATCGATCTCGACGACGGCGACTATTCGCGGGCCGACGACCATACGCGCGGACCGGGTTCTCCCTGGCGCCGCCTCAAGGACGAGTAGCTGCAAGGCAACCGGCGTCTTTTGCAAACTTGTCTTGTCGGGCCGGCCATGATAGCGAACGCCCGAATTTCAATCCGGTCAGCAACGCTGCCCAGGCAAAAGGACCACAGCTTATGGCCAGCAACGACGACGCGCCGACCGGCGCAGCCAACGGTAATGGAAATGCGGCGCAGCCTTCGCTCAACGTGCTTGCGCAATATGTGAAGGACCTGTCCTTCGAAAGCCCCGGCGCACCGAACTCGTTGCGCGGCCGCGACAAGGCTCCGGGCATCGCCATCAATGTCAACGTCAACGCCAACCCGCTTTCGGACAAGCAGTTCGACGTCAATTTGACGCTGAACGCAAAAGCGTCGTTCGACCAGGAAGTGCTGTTCAACGTCGAGCTGGTCTACGGCGGCGTCTTCTCCATCAGCGGCTTCCCGCAGGAGCACATGCTGCCGATCCTGTTCATCGAATGCCCGCGGCTGCTGTTCCCGTTCGCCCGGCAGATCATCGCCGAGGCAACACGCAATGGCGGCTTCCCGCCGCTGATGCTAGACCCGATCGATTTCGCGCAGATGTTCCAGCAGAAGTTGGCCGAGGACCAGGCTGCCGCCAAGGTCAAGGTGAGCTGAGGCTGGTTGGCTCGCAGCATCTTTTTGGAAAAACCCGGCGCGAAGCCGGGTTTTTTATAATGATGTCCCGCCCGACAGGCTGAAGGCCAATCGGACGCAAGCGTCGATGGTTCTCTTCAGCGGATCACTGCGCCTTCGTCATCCCAGGGCGGAGCAGGAGCGAAGCGACGTCGCGGAGACCCTGGGATCCATGCCGTGACGTCAGCCGAAGAATACAGCGGCTCAGAACGGCGCTTGTATCCGCAACTGTGCCAGCTACCCTTCAGCCATGACCGGCTATACCTACATGACCGCGAGCCAGAAGCGCGGCACGATCTACATCGGCGTCACCAACGATCTCGGCCGCCGCATGCCGGAGCACAAATCCGGCCAAGGTTCGCGCTTCACCGGCCGCTACGGCGTGCAGCGCCTGGTCTGGTACGAGGAACATTTCGACATTCGTGACGCCATTCAGCGCGAGAAGTCGCTGAAGCGCTGGCCGCGGCAGTGGAAGATCGAGCTGATCGAGAAGACCAATCCAGAGTGGTTCGAGCTTTTTCGCGGAACGGGGTGGTAGTTCGGTTCTGGTCCGCAGGCGCACTGCCGCGTGGTAACGGCATGGATCCCAGGGTCTGCGCCGCGTCGCTTTGCTCCTTGCTCCGCCCTGGGATGACGAATTGGAGGGATATTTCAGCCAATCTCCAAGGTTTGCGATTTGCCACTGAACGGAACTATCGACGTTCGCTGCCGATGACCGCAACCTGTCAAAATCACTATGCGGCGGAACTCGCTTCCGGGGGGACGCGCAGCCAGAGCGCCTTTTCGCCCAATGTGCCAACCATGCCCGCGTGCGCGGTGCGCTCGGCGTCGGTCAGGCGCGATGGCAAGGCGATCGGCCGCACACCGATCGAAATATCGATGTCGTCGACATTCTGCCTTCCGCCCGCCGGAGTCAGGATGCTGTCGAGGATGAGGCTTGCCTGCTTGCCGCCGATAAGCTCGATATAGACCTCGGCCAGCAATTCCGAATCGAGCAGCGCGCCGTGCTTGGTGCGGCGGCCGTTGTCGATGCCGTAGCGGCGGCAGAGCGCATCGAGCGAATTGGGCCCCATCGGATGCTTGCGGCGCGCCAGCGCCAGCGTGTCGACGATCCGTCCCGGATCGATGGCCGGATGGCCAAGCCGGCCGAATTCGAGGTTGAGGAAGCCGATGTCGAAGCCGGCATTGTGCGCGACCAGCTTGGCGCCGTCGATGAAGGCCAGAAACTCCTCGGCGATCTCCATGAAAGTCGGCTTGCCCTGAAGATCGGCGGCGCTGATGCCGTGCACGGCCTGCGCCTCGTGATGGATCTGGCGGCCTTGCGGGTTGATGTATTTGTGGAAGGTTCGGCCGGTCGGGAAGCGGTTGACCAACTCGACGCCGCCAAGCTCGATGACGCGGTCCTCGCGCGTGTCGAGGCCGGTGGTTTCCGTATCGAAGATGATCTCACGCATCGAATCAGTCCACTGGTTCCGGCATCATTCTAGCCGAATCACACCCGGAACAAAATGGCAACAAGTAATGTGGGTCTGCAAGCCTCTTAACCAGGCCTGCCCGCCTTATCCACGACTAGTTCGGCGATGATGGCCTTGACGGCCGCGCGAGCGGCGTCAAAGCCCTGACCGGTGTCGATGACAAAGTCGGCGCGCCGGCGCTTTTCGGCGTCGGAAACCTGCCTGGCCAGGATCGACGCCAGTTTCTCCTCGTTCATGCCCGGCCGCGCCAGCACGCGGGCGCGCTGGACTTCGGGCGGCGCGGTGACGACCACGACCTTGTCGACGCGGTTGCGGCCGCCGGTCTCGAACAGCAGCGGTATATCGAGCACGGCAAGCAGCGCGCCGGCGGCACGATGTTCAGCCAGGAAGGCATCGGCGTCGGCACGGACCAGCGGGTGGATGATCGCTTCCAGCCGTTTCAGCGCGGCGGCGTCGCCGAGCACCCGCTCCGCCAGTGCCGCGCGGTCGACCGCACCAGATCGGGTGGTGCCGGGAAAGGCCGCCTCGACCAAGGGCGCGGCCTTGCCGGCATAAAGGCGATGCACCGCCTCGTCGGAATCATGGACCGGCACGCCGGCTTCGGCGAACATCTTGGCCGCGGTCGATTTGCCCATGCCGATCGATCCGGTGAGGCCGAGCACGATCATTTTATCGCGCCGATATCGGCAATAATTATTTGCCGCAGTTCGGCGGTGACTTCTGGCCTGATGCCGAACCAGCGCTCGAAGCCGGGCACCGCCTGGTGCAGCAGCATGCCGAGCCCATCGACGGTTCTCAGGCCGCGCGCTTTGGCGGTGGCAAGCAGCGGCGTCTCCAGCGGCACGTAGACGATGTCGGTGACGATGGCGCGGTCCGGCAGTCTGCCCGGATCCGCGGACAGGCCTTCATTGCCGTGCATGCCGAGCACTGTCGTGTTGACCAGCAGGCCGGCATCTTCGAGCAATTCGCCGGTCGCCGCCATGCCATGGGCGGAGACGCCGGCACCGAAGCGGTCGCACAGCTCCTGCGCCCTCGCAAGCGTCCGGTTGACGAGGCGGATATCGCTGATGCCGCGTTGCTTCAGCGCGTGGATGACCGCGCGAGCGGCGCCGCCGGCACCGAGCACCACGGCGGGGCCGTTGGCCGCCCAGCTCGGTGCATATTCGTCCAGATTGGCGGCAAAGCCATGGGCATCGGTGTTGCCGCCCCACAATTCGCCATTCTCGAACCACAGCGTATTGACCGCACCGATCTGTTCGGCGTCGGCGTCACGCCGCGTGGCCAAAGCGAAGGCGGCTTCCTTGTGCGGGATGGTGACGTTGCCGCCGCGATAGCCTTGTGCCTGCAGCGTCTGCAGGAATTCGGCAAACGCCTCTGGTGCAACGTCGATGGCCTCGTAGACGCCGCCGATGCCGTATTTCGCCAGCCAGTAGCCGTGGATCTTCGGAGACCTGGAATGCGCGATCGGGTGGCCCGTGACAAACGCCTTTTTCGTGGCCTCAGCCATCGATCGCCCCGAACTCACGCAGCTTGGCTAGCACCGGCAAAAGTGGCAAGCCGACAATAGTAAAATAGTCGCCTTCGATTTTTTCGAACAGCTGGATGCCTTCGCCTTCGATCTGGTAGGCGCCGACGCTGGACAACGCCTTGGCGCCGACGCGCGCAAGATGGCGGCCGATGAAGGCCGGATCGAGCTTGCGCATGGTCAGGCTGGCGATGCCGACATGCCGCCACAGAATCTGGCCGTCACGGCCGAGCACGACGGCGCTGTTGAGATGATGCGTCTTGCCCGACAGCGCCAACAGATGACGGCGCGCTCCTTCCATGTCGGCCGGCTTATGGAACAGCTCGTCGCCGAGCGACAGCGTCTGGTCGCAGCCGAGCACCAGGGCGCCGGGCTTGCGCTCGCTGACGTCGGTGGCCTTGGCTTCGGCGAGCACCAGGGCGACGTCCTCCGGCGACACGCCACTATTCTGCAGCGGCGCCTCGAGCGCGCGCTCATCGACAGAAGCCGGAACCGCTTCGACAGTGACGCCGGCATTGACGAGCAGCGCTTTGCGGAACGGGCTGCCCGAGGCAAGGATGATTTTTTTTGCCATTTTTTCACCCGGTTCCTGACACTAGGGTGTGTCGAGATTCAGGTCAGGCCGAGCCGAAAACGGTGGCTTCCGAGAACCGGAGCGGAGCGTACTTTTCGTACGTGAGCACCGGAAGCGCAGGAAACCGCCGTTTGCAGGCCGGCATCACCTGAATATCACACGACCTACCGCGTCTTGCCGCGCAGGGCAACGATGGCCGCCGCCGTCTCCTCGATCGAACGGCGGCTGACGTCGATCATCGGCCAGCCATGCCGCGTGCATATCTGGCGGGCATAGGTGAGCTCTTCCGCGATCGCGGCACGGTCGACATAGTCGGTCGGCTCATAGGCGCTGGTGCCGAGAATGCGGTTCTGCCGGACTTGCGATATGCGTTCGGCGGTGGCGACCAGGCCGACGATCAGCGGCCTCCTGGCATTGACCAGGGTTTCGGGCACCGGCACGCCGAGCACAATCGGAATGTTGGCGGTCTTGATGCCGCGATTGGCGAGATAGATGCTGGTCGGCGTCTTCGAGGTGCGGGAAATGCCGACGAGCACGATGTCGGCATCGTCCATATTGGCCGGCAGCTGGCCGTCATCATGCTCCATGGTGAAATTGAGCGCGTCGATGCGGCGAAAGTATTCAGCGTCCAGCACATGCTGGGCGCCGACGCGGCGGCCGGCCGGCGTGCCGAGATAGGACTGGAACACCGTCAGCACCGGCTCCAGCACCGAGACGCAAGGCAGGCCCATGGCCGCGCAGCGTTCGTCGATACCGCGGGCAAGCTTCTGGTCGACCACCGTGTAGAGGATGATGCCCGGCTCCTCCTCGATGTCCTCGAACACCTTCGTCACCTGCTTTTCGGTGCGGATGAGCGGGTAGATATGTTCGATGGCGCGCGCGTCCTTGTATTGCGCGGAAGCCGCGCGGCCGGCGGCCAGCAGCGTTTCGCCGGTGGCGTCGGAAATCAGATGAAGGTGAAAGAAGCTCTGCGGTTTGTTCACAGGATACATTCCAGGCTGTGGGCCGATGTGGATAAGCCGGGCGGAAAACTCGGCCACCGCAAAGCGACTGTATCAGATGGCGGTTTGTCCACAATTCGATGTGCTGTCGGCTTCTCCGGGCGGTTGGGGACAAGTCCGGGGACGGAGCTTTTTGCCTTCGCTTCATCCACAGGGGCAATTTCCCTGGCGTGGCGGCAACGCATTGACTCCAGTCGTAAATTCGCGGTTTTCCACAAAGTCCTGCAATCCCGCTGGAGAAGCGCGCGACAATATGCTGGCTGGTCTTTTCGAGGGCAAAGCGGGACAGGAGACAACCACCACAACCAACAGACTCTTAGAATCATAAGATTCCTAAAAATAGAATATTTAATTATAGGGAAGCCTGGAAGGGCGAGCGCTCAATGCCTCAAGACCGGATCGTGCTGGACGTGTTGAGAGGCAAAGCGGCGTTTCCGCCGCCGCTCTGGATGATGCGCCAGGCCGGCCGCTATCTGCCGGAATACCGGGAGACGAGGAGACGGGCCGGATCCTTCCTCGATCTTTGCTACGACCCGGATCTCGCCGTCGAAGTGACGCTGCAGCCGATCGAACGCTTCGGCTTCGATGCATCGATCCTGTTTTCCGATATTCTTGTCGTGCCGCATGCGCTCGGCCGCGACGTGCGCTTCGAGGAAGGACGCGGCCCGCTGCTGACGCCGATCACGGCTGCGGAAATTGCGGCTCTCGACGGCGAAACGTTTCACGTGAATCTCGAGCCGGTCTACGAGACGGTGCGGCGGTTGCGCGCCAGACTGCCTGATGAAACGACGCTGATCGGCTTCTGCGGTGCGCCCTGGACGGTGGCGACCTACATGATTGCCGGCCACGGTACGCCCGACCAGGCGCCGGCCAGGCTGTTCGCCTATCGCGAGCCGGCGGCCTTTCTTAGGCTGCTGAAGGTGCTGGCCGATCATTCGGGTGCTTATCTGATCCGCCAGATCGAGGCCGGCGCCGACGTGGTGCAGATCTTCGATTCGTGGTCAGGCGTACTCGACGAAGCGTCTTTCGAGTTGTTCTGCGTCGAGCCGGTGGCCTCGATCGTCCGGCAAGTGAAGGCTGCCCATCCCAATGTTCCGATCATCGGCTTTCCCAAGGGCGCGGGAGATCACTATCGAAGCTATCGCCAGAAGACCGACGTGACCGGGCTGGGCCTCGACTGGACCGTGCCATTGTCGACGGCGAAGGAATTGCAGCGTGACGGCGCCGTGCAGGGCAATCTCGATCCGCTGCGGCTTGTAGCCGGCGGCAAGGCGCTTGACGACGGCGTGGGGGCGATCCTGAAGGCGCTGGGCGACGGGCCGCTGATCTTCAATCTCGGCCACGGCATCACGCCGGAGACGCCGCTCGCTCATGTCGAGCGGATGGTCAAGCTGGTGCGGAGCGCATCGTGACGATGATGGGCGCGGACAATGCGAACGGCACCAACACCGGTAAGGGCGCGATGCGCCGCGCGGCAATCGCGATCGCCATTTTCCTGGTGCTGGCCGGGCTGCTGTTGCTGTTCGGGCCCGATGATTTCTATCCCTGGGCGAAGGCGATCCATGTGATTGCCGTCATCTCCTGGATGGCTGGCATGCTCTATCTGCCGCGCTTGCTGGTCTATCATGCCGATGCCGAAAAAGGCTCCGTCCAGTCGGAGACTTTCAAGGTGATGGAGCGCCGCCTGCTGCGCGGCATCATCAATCCGGCAATGGTGATCACCTGGGCATTCGGCCTGTGGCTCGCCTGGAAAGGCTTTGGTTTTCAGGGCGGCTGGCTGCATGCCAAGATCGCTGCGGTGGTTGGCCTGTCGGCCGTGCATGGCTATCTCGCCGGCGCCGTCCGGAAATTTGCCGAAGACCGCAATGAAAAATCGGCAAGGCACTGGCGGATCGTCAATGAGATCCCTACATTGCTGATGATCGTCATCGTCGTCCTGGTTATCGTGAAACCGTTCTGACGTCTTCGGTTGCCCGCAAAAAGGCGGCTTGCTCTTTCAACCGACCGACGATAAAAGACGGGTCTTCCTTCCCGTCATGCGCCGCCCATTTATCGCTTCGGCCGCGCCCGGCATTTGTCGCATCCCGCCGATATTTTTCCCAAAGCTTACTCAGAGTCCGTCTAATGATGCAAGAAATGAAACTCACAGAGTTCAAGAACAAGAAACCGCCAGAGCTGATCGCTTATGCGGAATCGCTCGAAGTCGAGAATGCCAGCGTCATGCGCAAGCAGGAGCTGATGTTCGCGATCCTGAAGAGGCTGGCGACCCAGGATATCGAGATCATCGGTGACGGCGTCGTCGAAGTGCTGCAGGACGGTTTTGGCTTCCTGCGCTCCGCCAATGCCAACTATTTGCCAGGTCCCGACGACATCTATATTTCACCGTCGCAGATCCGGCGGTTCTCGCTGAAGACCGGCGATACGGTCGAAGGGCCGATCCGCAGCCCGAAAGAGGGCGAGCGCTATTTCGCGCTGCTCAAGGTCAACACGATCAATTTCGACGACCCGGAAAAAATCCGCCACAAGATCCATTTCGACAATCTGACGCCGCTTTATCCGACCTCGCGGCTGAAGATGGAGATGGAGGTTCCGACCTCCAAGGATATTTCGGCGCGCGTCATCGACCTGGTGGCGCCGCTCGGCAAGGGCCAGCGCGCGTTGATCGTGGCGCAGCCGCGCACCGGCAAGACGGTGCTGCTGCAGAACATCGCCCATTCGATCACCACCAACCATCCGGAATGCTATTTGATCGTGCTTCTGATCGACGAGCGGCCGGAGGAAGTCACCGACATGCAGCGCTCGGTGAAGGGCGAGGTGGTGTCCTCGACTTTCGACGAGCCGGCGGTGCGCCACGTCCAGGTCGCCGAAATGGTCATCGAGAAGGCCAAGCGCCTGGTCGAGCACGGCCGTGACGTCGTCATCCTGCTGGATTCGATCACCCGCCTCGGCCGCGCCTACAACACCGTCGTGCCGTCATCCGGCAAGGTGCTGACCGGCGGTGTCGACGCCAACGCGCTGCAGCGGCCGAAGCGCTTCTTCGGTGCTGCCCGCAATATCGAGGAAGGCGGCTCGCTGACCATCATCGCCACGGCGCTGATCGATACCGGCAGCCGCATGGACGAGGTCATCTTCGAAGAGTTCAAGGGCACCGGCAATTCGGAAATCGTGCTCGACCGCAAGGTGGCGGACAAGCGCATCTATCCGGCCATGGACATCCTCAAATCCGGCACCCGCAAGGAGGACCTGCTGGTTCCGCGCCAGGACCTGCAGAAGATCTTCGTGCTGCGCCGCATCCTGGCGCCGATGGGAACGACCGACGCCATCGAGTTCCTTATCGACAAGCTCAAGCAGACCAAGACCAACGCGGATTTCTTCGATTCGATGAATACGTAAGGGGTTGGCCGGCGCCGTCCTTCCCTTCTCCCCTTGTGGGAGAAGGTGGATTGGCACCCAGCGCCAAGCGGTTGAGGGGTGCCGGACGGAACTCCGTCGGCGCCAAGCTGGAACACCCCTCATCCGACCGAGCTTCGCTCGGTCACCTTCTCCCACAAGGGGAGAAGGGGGAGCCGCGTTGGACTCATTGCCGGTGCAACAGCCGCTCAAGCTCGTCGGCACTAGTCACCACCGGCAGGCAGACCTGCCCCGTGCAGAGCCAGGCGCCGGGCTCGGCCGTTGGCGGCAGGACGCCGCCTGGCAAGGCCGGCAGATTTGTCGCCGAGCCAACAGGCACGACGATGTCCACCCGGCGCGGGTCTGGATTTCGATTCGCAACCGGAACAAGCCTTGGATTCTCCCGTCTATCCACGATCACCAGCTTCAGCGGTTCAAGCGCCAAGGCACAGGCATTGACTATACCCGCCTGGCCATAGCCCTGGTGCTCCGCCCGCCCGCCCGCGTGCTCTGCGACTGTCCAGGCTTTTTCCCAGAGATCGAGATCGCCCGAAAGCGACGACAATCGGACCAGGGCTTCGATGATCTGGCCGGTAGCGGAAGGAATGGCTTCGTCGACATCGCCGCGGATGCGGATCGGCACATCCGCGCTGTCGGACGCGGTCAGATAGTAGCCGGTCTTGTCACTGTCCCGGTGCCAAAGCTCGAGTTGCTCAATGAAGTTCCCGGCGCGATCGATATAGTCGGGATTGCCGGTCGCCTCGAACAGTGAGATGGCGGCGTTGGCCATGGCGGCATAGTCGCTCGACAGAGCCGGAAACAGCTTCCTTGCGCCGAGCATCGAATGCGGCAGGCGGCCGTCACGTCCGGCAGCCGCAATTGCGGCAAAGGCCGCTGCCGCCGCTTCGATCCAGTCGGATCGGCCAAGCGACCGTCCGGCCTCGGCAAGGGCTGCGATCATCAAGCCGTTCCAGTCGGTCAGCGCCTTGCCGTCACGCCCGGGCCGCACGCGCTGTTCCCTCGCTGCCAGCAGCCTTTGCTTGAGCGGAACCCGAAGGTCACGATCGACGACGCTCTGCGCCTGTTGAGCATCAGTCTGGCAAATGATCGGCTTGCCTTCCCAACCATG
Organism: Mesorhizobium sp. M0663; assembly: GCF_040320585.1. NCBI lineage: Bacteria > Pseudomonadati > Pseudomonadota > Alphaproteobacteria > Hyphomicrobiales > Phyllobacteriaceae > Mesorhizobium > Mesorhizobium sp. M0663. The sequence continues at coordinate 156,876 of NZ_JAMYPX010000009.1, read as the reverse complement.
CGGACCGGCAAGCGTGAAGTATTTGAAAAACAATGCTGAATCGTCGCCAAGAGCTGCTTCGAGCTCATCCCTGCTCCAGGTGTAGAACAACCCCTCCTCGCCCTCGCTATCGGCATCAAGGCTGGCGGCAAAGGCATCGCCCTCGACGCGCATTTCGCGCAACAGCCAGGCAATCGTCTCTTCGATTCGCAGCCGGAACAATTCCTTGCCGGTCGACGCATAGGCCCAATTGCACAAGCGGATGAGCTGGGCATTGTCGTAGAGCATTTTTTCGAAATGCGGGACCAGCCATTCGGCGTCGGTCGAGTAGCGGCTGAGTCCGCCGCCAATATGGTCATAGATGCCGCCGGCCACCATCTTTTCGAGGCTTAGGAGAACAGTGTCGCGGTGGGATGCGGTGCCGTCGCGCAGCCAGGACAGCCAGAGGCTCTGCATGAATGGCGCGTTGGGGAATTTCGGCGCGCCGCGCAGGCCGCCCAAATCGCGGTCGATCATGCCGTCAATGCCATTGGCGAGGTTCGCCAGCATGCCGCGGTCGAGCACGGCCTTGCCATGGCTGCCCGCCAGCCGCGTCTCGACATGCGTGGTCAGGCCGTCGGCACTCTGGCTAACGCTTTCTTTCTTCTCCCGCCAAGCCTTGTCAACCGCCTCCAGCACCTGGACGAAACCCGGCCGGCCGTAGCGGGCTTCGCGCGGAAAGTAGGTGCCGCCCCAGAACGGCTTGCCGTCCGGGGTCAGGAACATGGTCAGCGGCCAGCCGCCCTGCTCGCCCATCGAGGACAGCGCCGCCATGTAGATCTGGTCGATGTCGGGGCGCTCCTCGCGGTCGACCTTGATATTGACGAAGAGACGGTTCATGACGGCGGCGACGTCGTCGTTCTCGAAGCTCTCATGCGCCATGACGTGGCACCAATGGCACGCGGCGTAGCCGACAGAGAGCAGGATCGGACGCTGCAGCACCTTTGCTTCGGCCAGAGTGGCGGGCGACCATGGCCGCCAGTGCACCGGATTGCCGCTGTGCTGCTGCAGATAGGGGCTGGCCTCTTCGGCAAGCAGGTTTTGTGCAGGCAATGTCACGGCGCTACTCGATGGCGGATTGAACAAGCATAGCTAGGGCGCTTCGGCAGAGCGGGCAAATGATTTCAAAAGACTCCATCGTGGCGCTGTCGAGCGGGCGCCTGCCGGCCGGCATTGCAGTGATCCGGATTTCCGGGCCGCAGAGTCGATTCGCTGTCGAAACGATTGCGGGATCGAAGGTGTCAAACCGCGTTGCCACCTATCGCAAGTTCCGGGCGCCCGACGGATCGGTGCTGGACAGCGGCCTGGTCGTCTTCTTTGCCGGTCCCGACAGTTTTACCGGCGAGGACGTTGCAGAGTTCCATGTGCATGGCGGGCGCGCCGTTGTGGCGAGGATGCTGGAAACGATCGCCTCCTTCGACGGCGTCAGGCATGCCGAGCCTGGCGAATTCACCCGCCGCGCCTTTCTCAACGGCAAGCTCGATCTGGTCGAAACCGAGGCGCTGGCCGATCTCATCAACGCCGAAACCGAGGCGCAGCGGCGCTTTGCCGTTCACAACGCCCAAGGCGTGCAGAGCGAACTCTATCTGGGCTGGCGCCGACGGCTGATCCACGCCCGCGCGATGATCGAGGCCGAGATCGACTTTGCCGACGAGGATGACGTGCCGGGCTCGGTCGCCGATACAGTCTGGTCCGATGTCCGGGCGATGATCGGGGAAATAGAGCGCCACGTCGCCGGCTTCCGCGCTGCCGAAATCATTCGCGATGGGTTCGAAGTGGTAATCCTCGGCGCGCCGAATGCCGGCAAGTCCAGCCTGTTCAACGCCTTGGCGCGGCGCGAAGCGGCCATCGTCACCGACGAGCCGGGCACGACCCGCGACCTGCTCGAGGTGGTACTGGACCTTGAGGGGATGCGGGTAAGGGTAACCGACACCGCCGGCCTGCGCGAGGCGCCTGGCATGATCGAGGCGATCGGCATCGAGAAAGCCAGGACCAAGGCGCACAGCGCTGATCTGCTGTTGCTGCTGGAGGATCTGGCAGACCCAATCGCGATCGGTGTGCTGACGAGCGACATTCAGGCGCTGAGGGTCGGAACAAAAATTGACCTGTTGGGGGGCAAATCGCCCTCGCCCGCGGCGCACTATGATTTCGCTATCTCGACGCGGGACGGCACGGGTCTGGCCGAACTGCTGGACGAGATCGGGCGTCGTGCCGCAGTCCAGATCGGCAAGGCCGGCGATATCCTGCCGTCGCGGCTGCGGCACGTCGAGCTGCTCAACGAGACGAAACGCTTCCTGCTCGCAGCAGTGGCCAGTGGTGATCGCGGCCAGGAACTGCAGGCCGAGGAGCTGCGCCTGGCGGCGGATCGGCTCGGACGAATCGTTGGGTCGGTCGATGTCGAAGACATGCTCGATGTGATTTTTTCGCAGTTTTGTATTGGAAAATGACTCACGTGAAACATAAGGGAAGGAGCACCGGCGGTGATTCACGTGAAACACGGGCCCAAGAATAGGTGGGTACTGTTTCACGTGAAACGATCTCGCTCGTAGCGTCTCCCCTTCTCCCCTTGTGGGAGAAGGTGGCCGAGCGAAGCTCGGTCGGATGAGGGGTGTTCCAGCTTGGCATCACCTGCACTCCGTCCAGCACCCCTCAACCGTCTTGGCGCTGCGCGCCAATCCACCTTCTCCCACAAGGGGAGAAGGAAAGACAAAACGGCGCCAGGCGATCTCTGTCTGCATTGTCGGGGGCAGTCATGCGTCTGAAGCGCCCTGCGTCCTTGACAGCGCGTGCCTCCAGGGACATGTGTCGGTCCACTTGAATTCGGGATTCTGAAATGACCAATCACTATGATGTGGTTGTGGTGGGCGGCGGTCATGCTGGTTGCGAGGCAGCCAGTGCCGCTGCGCGGGCTGGCGCCAGGACGGCGCTGGTGACGCTGCGCTTCGACACGATCGGCGTGATGTCCTGCAATCCGGCGATCGGCGGCCTCGGCAAGGGCCATCTGGTTCGCGAGATCGACGCCATGGACGGGCTGATGGGGCGCGTCGCCGATGCCGCCGGAATCCAGTTCCGCCTGCTCAACCGCCGCAAGGGGCCAGCGGTGCGTGGTCCGCGAACGCAGGCCGACCGAAAACTCTATCGCCTCGCCATGCAGGCGGCAATCCGCCAGCAGGCCGGCCTCGATGTCATCGAAGGCGAGGTGCTGGATTTCGAAATCAACAACGGGGAAATCGACGACGGACGCATCGCGGCGGTGCTATTGGCGGATGGGAGCAGGTTCGCCTGCGGCGCCGTGGTGCTGACGACCGGCACTTTTTTGCGCGGGCTGATCCATATCGGCGAAAAGAAGATCGTCGCCGGCCGCATGAACGAGCAGGCGAGCATCAGCCTGTCGGCGACGATGAGCCGCGCCGGCTTCAGGCTCGGGCGGCTGAAGACCGGCACGCCGCCGCGGCTGGACGGCAGGACGATCGATTGGGCGTCACTGGAGAGCCAGGCGGCGGACGAGGACCCCGTGCCGTTCTCGCTGCTGACCGATCGCATCGAAAATCCGCAGATCCATTGCGGCATTACCCGAACGACCAATGCAACGCACGAGCTGATTCGCGCCAATCTCGGCCGCTCGGCCATGTATTCGGGGTCGATCGAAGGCGTCGGGCCGCGTTATTGCCCGTCGATCGAAGACAAGATCGTCAAGTTCGGCGACCGCGAAGGCCACCAGATCTTTCTGGAGCCGGAAGGGCTGGACGACGACACGGTGTACCCGAACGGCATTTCGACCTCGCTGCCCGAGGATGTGCAACTCGACATCCTGAAGACCATTCCGGGGCTGGAGCGGGCAACCATGCTGCAGCCGGGCTATGCCATCGAGTATGACCATGTCGATCCACGCGAGCTCAAGCCAACGCTGGAAACCAGGCGGATCGCCGGCCTTTTCCTCGCCGGCCAGATCAACGGCACCACCGGCTACGAGGAGGCCGGCGCGCAAGGGCTGCTTGCCGGCTTGAATGCAGCGCGCAAGGCGTCGGCGAGCGAAGAAATCGTGCTGAGCCGCACCGAAGCCTATATCGGCGTGATGGTCGACGATTTGACCAGCCGCGGCATCGCCGAGCCGTACCGCATGTTCACCTCGCGGGCCGAGTTCCGGCTTTCGCTGCGAGCCGACAACGCCGATGAGCGGCTGACGCCACTGGCGATAAGGCTGGGGATTGCCTCGCCGGAGCGGATGCAGCGGTTCAACAATGGTATGCAAGACCTTGAGAAGGCGCGACAGCTCGCCCTCGGCACCACCATGACCCCCAATGAGGCAGCGCGCCATGGGCTCGAAATCAACCGGGACGGCGTCCGTCGCTCGGCCTATGAGTTGCTGGCCTATCCCGGCGTCGACATCGCTTGGCTGGCGCGGGTCGATCCGGCTTTCGCGGCGATCGACAGCAAAACGGCCGAACGTCTTGAAACGGAAGCCAAATATTCTGTCTATCTCGACCGCCAGCAGGCCGATGTTTCGCAGATCAGGCATGAGGAGAGCAGGCTTATTCCCGAGTCGCTCGACTTTGCTTCTGTTCCCGGCCTGTCGAACGAGTTGAAGCAGAAGATGCTGGCACGCCAGCCGCGCTCGATTGCCGATGCGCAACGCATGGAAGGCATGACGCCGGCGGCGCTGGCGATTATTGTCGCCCATGTCCGCAATGCCGAGGCGGCCGCGCGAAAGCAGGTCGCGTGAGCGCTGCGTCCTGGGCAAACCTGCAGACGGCAGCGGGCCCGGTTTCACGTGAAACATTCGATCGCCTGGTCGAGTTCGAGGCCGTCTTCCAGAAATGGAACCGCCGGATCAATCTGGCCGCGCAATCGACGCAGGACGATGTCTGGCGCCGCCACATCCTCGACAGCGCGCAGCTGGCGCGAATCAAACCAGAGGCGAAGCGCTGGGTCGATCTCGGCTCCGGCGGTGGGTTTCCGGGCCTTGTGCTGGCCTTTTTGCTTGCCGAGCGGGACGGCGCCGGTATCGACCTGGTTGAAAGCAACCGGAAAAAAGCATCGTTCCTGCAAGCGGTCATCGGACAGTTCAGCCTGCCCGCCAAGGTTATCGCGCGCCGCATCGACGACAGCTATCCTCTTGTTCCTGCACCGCAAATCGTCACAGCCAGGGCACTCGCCTCGCTGCCGGCTTTGCTCAACCTGGCGGCACCGTGGCTGACCAAGGGGTCGCGCGGCCTGTTTCACAAAGGCCGGGATTACCGCGCCGAATTGGCAGAAAGCGCTCAACGATGGTCTTTCGATCTGGTAGAACATGCCAGTGCAACCGACGCGCAGGGCGTCATTCTCGAAGTATCCGACTTGCGACAGCACCCTGGCTTGTGACCGGCGACCCAAATGAATTTCTGGCATAGACCCATGATGAAGAACGGCCCCCGAATCATCACCGTCGCCAACCAGAAGGGCGGCGTCGGCAAGACGACGACGGCCATCAATCTGGCCACCGCGCTGGCGGCCATAGGCGAACAGGTGCTGATCGTCGATCTCGACCCGCAGGGCAATGCCAGCACCGGGCTTGGCATCGACCGGCGCGACCGCAGCGTCTCGTCCTATGATGTGCTGACCGGCGAGCTGGATCTCGAAGCGGCGGCGATCCCGACGGCGGTGCCTGGCCTGTCGATCGTACCGTCGACGCTCGACCTGCTCGGCATCGAGATGGAAATCGCCTCGGCGCCGGATCGGGTGCTGCGGCTGCGCAACGCGCTGCGGGCTTCGGCCGAGCGCTCGGCCAACTTCGGCTATGTGCTGATCGACTGCCCGCCGTCGCTCAACCTGCTGACACTGAATTCGATGGCTGCGGCCGATTCGGTGCTGGTGCCGCTGCAGTGCGAGTTCTTCGCGCTGGAGGGCCTGAGCCAGCTTTTGGAGACGGTCGAGCAGGTGCGCCGCTCGATCAACCCCGACCTGACGATCCAGGGCATCGTGCTGACCATGTTCGACGGGCGCAACAATCTCGCCAACCAGGTGGTGCAGGATGTGCGGGCGCATATGGGCGACAAGGTCTATGAAACCGTCATCCCGCGCAATGTCCGCGTTTCCGAGGCGCCATCCTATGGCAAGCCGGCGATTCTCTACGACCTCAAATGCTCGGGCAGCCAGGCCTATCTGCAGCTTGCTTCGGAAGTCATCCGCCGCGAGCGCAAATTGCGTGCTGCCTGAACAATAAGCCGATTCGACACCGAAACGATCTGGACGGACGATGAACGAAGACCCTTCGAGGAAAAGACTGGGACGGGGACTGGCGGCGCTGATCGGCGAAATCGATCGCCCGGCGGCACCGGAAAAGCCCGGGCTGGCGGCCGACGGCAAGGTGCCGATCGAGTTCCTCAGCCCCAATCCCAAAAACCCGCGCCGGCATTTTGGCGACGCCGACCTGACCGATCTCGCCCAGTCGATCCGCGAACATGGCGTGGTGCAGCCGGTGGTGGCGCGGCCGTCGAAAACCCAAACGGGCCGCTACGAGATCATCGCCGGCGAGCGTCGTTGGCGCGCGGCGCAACGCGCCGGGCTGACCGAAATCCCGATCATCGTACGCGACGTCAACGATCGCACGGCGCTCGAACTGGCGATCATCGAAAACGTCCAGCGCACCGACCTCAACCCGGTCGAGGAGGCGCTGGGCTATCAGCAGCTGATCGACGACCACGGCTATACCCAGGCCGATCTCGGCCAGGTGATCGGCAAGAGCCGCAGCCATGTCGCCAACACGCTGAGGCTGCTCAAGCTGCCCGACGTCATCCGCGACATGCTGGTCGACGGCGCGCTCTCGGCCGGCCACGCCCGTACCCTGGTGACGGCCGACGACCCGGCCGGGCTTGCCAAGCGGATCATCGACGAAGGGCTTTCGGTGCGCCAGGCCGAAGCCTTGGCGCAGATGCCGGTCGGCGCGCCGGCGGCAAAGCGCCAGCCCGCCGCACCGCCGCAAAAGGATGCCGACACGCTGGCGCTGGAGCGGCTGATGACCAGCACGATCGGCATGATCGTCACGATCGAGCACAGCCAGCGCGGCGGCGTGATCAGCGTCGCCTACCGGACGCTGGAGCAGCTTGACGAGCTTTGCCGAAGGCTGAAGCGGGAGTAGGTAGGTTGCTAAAATTAGCCGGCAAATAACGTTTTGCTGCCGCGCGGTGATTGGCGAAATCGTCGAAGTAGTTAATCTCCCCCCTTGAGGGGGAGATGGCCGGCAGGCCAGAAGGGGTCGTCAAATTTCAAGCGCCCACGTCCTCTGTCTTCGCGGAAGGGGCTGGTGTTCTACGCGCTGTGACCCCCTCTGTCGCCTTTGGCGACATCTCCCCCTCAAGGGGGGAGATTAGGTGCGCTGCGCCAGCCTTGCGCTCTCCACGGCGATGCCGAGCAGGGCCTGGCGTGCCAGCGCGACCGACAGATCCGGCCGCCGGCGTGTCTGCAGGACCGCCGTCTGCAGGCGGGCCAGCGCGCGGCCGAGCGCCTCGCTGCTCCACCGTTCGAGGGCTTTCTCGACCAGCTTGCGCCGGGAGAAAAACACCGGCGGGCGCGCCGCGGCAACGACCGAAGCGGCATTGCGGCCGCCGGCGTCCATCAGGCCGCGCATCGCCTGAATCGCCTGCAACTGCCGCATCGCCGATGAAAGTACCAGAAAGGGCTGGCCGCCGGACTGGCAATGGCGGGTGAAGGCGGTGTCGAAGTCGGCGATCCTGCCTTCGAGCAGGGCGTCGACCGCCGCGTCGAAGGAGAGGCCCGAGACATCGCCAGACGTCGCCTTGACGTCGTCGAGGCCGATTTCGGCCTGGCCATGCGCGTAAAGCACCAGCTTCTCGATCTCGCCGCGCGAGGCCAGCCGGTCGCCGCCGAGATTGCGGCGCAGCGCCTGCCGCGCCTCCAGCGTCATCGACATGCCGGCCTTGCGCAGTTCGTCGTCGATGACCGTGTCGATGTCCCTGGCCTCATCGGCGTAGCAAGGCAGAGCCATGGCATTGTCCGCCGCCTCCACCACGGCGCGCAGGCCGACGCCCTTCTTCAGGTCGCCGGCCTCGATGAGGATGATGGCGTCCCGCGCGGGCTCCGACGTCAGCGCCTTGACGTCATCGGCAAGCGCCTTCTGAGCGCCGGCGTTGCGCACCCATAGCAGGCGCCGCTCCGAAAACATCGGCACGGTGCGGGCCTCGTCGAGCAGGCGGCCCTCGTCGCGATCGACTTCCGATCCGTCCAGCCTGACGACCGAGAACGGATCGTCAAGCGGCAGGCCGGTCTTGCCGGCAAAGGCCTTTGCCCGCTCGGCAACAAGCCCGCGATCGGGACCGTAAAGCAGCACGATCGAGACGCGCGGATCCGGCTTCGCGAGCCATGCATCGACCTCGTATGCTTTCTTTTGTGCCATGGGCGCTGATTAGCATGACGCGGGCGCGGGGTGAACGGAGGGCTGGGGGATTGTTTCGAGACGCCGGAGGGGCAGCACCCCCCTCTGTCCTGCCGGACATCTCCCCCCTCAAGGGGGGAGATTGGCAGTTTCGCCGACAGCTCTCCCTTAATACCCTCGGTAATTGGCGAAAGCCGAGATGAGGGCGCAATCTCCCCCCTTGAGGGGGAGATGTCCGGCAGGACAGAGGGGGGTGCGAAGGAACTCCGACAGAGGGATCTTGCCACCAGGAATGTCTTCTCATGCGCCAGATCGGCCCGGGCCATTCGCCAAATTGCGCGCCGGCGCGGAAGATCGACAAGAAATTTCGCCGACATATCTCCATCCTGTCTGCCGCGGGCAGTAGCCAGCGGCAGCGAAGCCTCGCCCGACGAATTGGCACTGGTCTGGCGGTGTGCAAATATCCTGGCCGGGCAACAGTGGAGGACCGAGATCATGGCCGATGCCGGAATGCTGCGCTTCCATGTTCCGGAACCGGAAGTGCGGCCGGGCGGGACGCCGGATTTCTCTAATGTGAGCATTCCAAAAGCTGGCTCGGTGCCGCGCCCGAAGATCGACGTCGACCCGCGCGACATCCGCGATCTGGCCTTCTCGATCATCCGCGTGCTCAACCGCGCCGGCGAGGCGGTCGGGCCGTGGGCAGGGCTGCTTTCGAACGACGAGTTGCTGGAGGGGCTGCGCCATATGATGACGCTGCGCAGCTTCGATGCGCGCATGCAGATGGCGCAGCGCCAGGGCAAGACCTCTTTCTACATGCAGCATCTCGGCGAAGAGGCAGTGAGCTGCGCCTTCCGCAAGGCGCTGTCGCGGGGCGACATGAATTTTCCGACCTATCGGCAGGCAGGCCTGCTCATCGCCGACGGCTACCCGATGGTCACGATGATGAACCAGATCTATTCGAACGAGGCCGATCCGCTGAAAGGGCGGCAATTGCCGATCATGTATTCGTCGAAGGAGCACGGCTTCTTCTCGATCTCCGGCAATCTGGCGACGCAGTACATCCAGGCGGTCGGCTGGGCGATGGCCTCGGCGATCAGCAACGATTCAAAGATCGCCGCCGCCTGGATCGGCGATGGCTCGACCGCCGAGTCCGACTTCCATTCGGCGCTGGTGTTCGCCTCGACCTACAAGGCGCCGGTCGTGCTCAACGTCGTCAACAACCAGTGGGCGATCTCGACCTTCCAGGGCATCGCCCGCGGCGGTTCCGGCACTTTTGCCGCCCGTGGGCTCGGCTTCGGTATTCCGTCGCTGCGCGTCGACGGCAACGACTATCTCGCCGTCCATGCGGTGGCCAAATGGGCGGCGGAACGGGCGCGCAGCAATCTCGGGCCGACGCTGGTCGAATACGTCACCTACCGCGTCGGCGCCCATTCGAGCTCCGACGACCCGTCGGCCTACAGGCCGAAGGCCGAGTCCGACGCCTGGCCGCTCGGCGACCCGATCGTCAGGCTGAAGAACCATCTCATCCAGCGCGGCGTCTGGTCGGACGAACGCCACGCCCAGGCCGAGGCCGAAATCCTCGACACGGTGATTTCGGCGCAGCGGGAGGCCGAGCGCCACGGCACGCTGCATGCCGGCGGCAAGCCCTCGGCGCGCGACATGTTCGAGGGCGTCTATGCCGAGATGCCGCCGCATCTCAGGCGCCAGCGCCAACAGGCAGGGGTCTGACCATGCCGCGGCGGACCATGATCGAGGCGATCCGCGACGCCATGGACGTGTCGATGGCGCGCGACAGCCAAGTCATCGTGTTCGGTGAGGATGTCGGCTTCTTCGGCGGCGTCTTCCGCTGCACCCAGGGCCTGCAGGCGAAATACGGCAAGAGCCGCTGCTTCGATGCGCCGATCAGCGAATCCGGCATTGTCGGCGCGGCCATCGGCATGGCCGCCTACGGGCTGAAGCCTTGCGTCGAGGTGCAGTTTGCCGACTATGTATATCCGGCCTATGACCAGATCGTCTCGGAAGCCGCGCGGCTGCGCTACCGGTCGAACGGCGATTTCACCTGCCCGATCGTCGTGAGAATGCCGACCGGCGGCGGCATTTTCGGCGGCCAGACCCACAGCCAGAGCCCGGAGGCGCTGTTCACCCACGTCTCCGGCCTGAAGGTCGTGGTTCCGTCCAATCCGCATGACGCCAAAGGCCTGCTGATCGCGGCGATCGAGGATCCCGACCCGGTGATCTTCCTGGAGCCGAAGCGGCTCTACAACGGCCCCTTCGACGGTCATCACGAGCGGCCGGTAACGCCATGGTCGAAACATGAGCTCGGCGAAGTCGCCGACGGCCACTACACGGTGCCGCTCGGCAAGGCGGTGATCCGACGGCCGGGTGCGGCAGTCACCGTGCTTGCCTATGGCACGATGGTCTATGTCGCCCAGGCGGCAGCCGAGGAGACCGGCATCGATGCCGAGATCATAGATCTGAGGACACTGCTGCCGCTCGATCTCGAGACGATCGTCGCCTCGGTCAACAAGACGGGGCGCTGCGTGGTCGTGCACGAGGCGACGCTGACATCGGGGTTCGGCGCCGAACTTTCGGCGCTGGTTCAGGAGAGCTGCTTCTACCATCTGGAAGCGCCTGTGACGCGGGTCACCGGCTGGGACACGCCCTATCCGCATGCGCAGGAGTGGGACTATTTTCCCGGTCCTGCCCGGCTAGGCCGCGCGCTGGTCGAAACGATGGAAGCCTGAAGGGGGAACGATGGGCGAATATGTCATCAAGCTGCCCGATGTCGGCGAAGGCGTCGCCGAGGCCGAGCTCGTCGAATGGCAGGTCAAGGTTGGCGACCTCGTGCGCGAGGACGCCGTGCTTGCCGCCGTGATGACCGACAAGGCGACGGTCGAAATTCCGTCGCCCGTCGATGGCGAGATCGTCTGGTTGGGCGCCGAGATCGGCGACACGGTGGCGATCGGCTCGCCGATTGTCAGGTTGAAGGTGGCGGGCGAGGGCAATGTCAGGGATGCTGCGTCGCAGGCCACTGAGGCGGGCGCCAAGAATACCCCCACCGGGCGCAGTACCCCCACCCCTAACCCCTCCCCACAAGGGGGAGGGGGACGTGCCGCAACCTCCAAGGCCGAACCCGAGACCGCTCCACGATCACCTGGAAAAACACCAACGCATAAGGGACTAAGTGCGGCGGGTGGCGAATCCCCCTCCCCCTTGTGGGGAGGGGTTAGGGGTGGGGGTACTGCCGCCGGTGGGGTTACTGCGCGGACCTCCGGCGCGCCGCGCCCCGAGGGCGTAAAGCCACTGGCCTCGCCGGCCGTCCGCCTCAGGGCGAAAGAGGCCGGCATCGACCTTCGGCAGGTCCCGGGAACCGGCCCAGCCGGCCGCATCCGGCACGAGGACATCGACGCCTTCCTGGCACGCGGACCGCAGCTCGCGAAGGCCCCTGGCCTCGCCCGCAACGAGGCGGTCGAGGACATCAAGATAGTCGGGCTCAGGCGAAAGATCGCCGAGAAGATGACGCTGGCCAAGTCGCGCATCCCGCATATCACCTATGTCGAGGAGATCGACGTCACCGCGCTCGAGGATTTGCGCGCCGCGCTCAACAAGGAGAAGCGGCCGGGCGGGGACGGGCCGAAGCTGACGCTGCTGCCGTTCTTGATGCGGGCGATGGTCAAGGCAATCGCCGACCAGCCCAATGTCAACGCACTGTTCGACGACGAAGCCGGCATCGTCCACCAGCATGGCGGCGTCCATATCGGCATCGCCGCGCAGACGGCTTCCGGGCTGATGGTGCCGGTGGTCAAGCACGCCGAGGCGCGCGACATCTGGGACTGTGCAGCCGAGCTTGTCAGGCTGGCCGAGGCAGCAAAATCCGGCACGGCGACGCGCGACGAACTCTCGGGATCGACCATCACCATCACTTCGCTGGGCGCCATGGGCGGCGTGGCGACGACGCCGGTGATCAATCATCCGGAAGTGGCGATCGTCGGCGTCAACAAGATGATGGTGCGGCCGGTATGGGACGGTACCCAGTTCATCCCGCGCAAGATGATGAACCTGTCCTCCAGCTTCGACCACCGCGTCATCGACGGCTGGGACGCGGCGGTGTTCATCCAGCGGATAAAGACTCTGCTGGAAACGCCGGCGCTGATTTTTGTGGATTGAGGAGATGAACAGAGGATCGCAGGGGCGCGAGATGAGAGCAGTAGCGATCCTTCGCGCCCCCCTCTGCCCTACCGGGCATCTCCCCCTCAAGGGGGGAGATCGGCCGTCATCCGGCCTTTCGCCAATCTCCAGCTTTGCAGGACTAAGCCGAACGCGAAAGCTGCCAATCTCCCCCCTTGAGGGGGAGATGTCCGGCAGGACAGAGGGGGGTGCTGCCCCGCCGGCTCGTCGAACTAAGGTGCAATGATGAAGGAAATCTCCTGCAAGCTGCTGGTCATCGGCGCCGGTCCGGGCGGCTATGTCTGTGCCATCCGCGCCGGGCAGCTTGGCATCGACACGGTGATCGTCGAGGCAGGCAAACCGGGCGGCACTTGCCTCAATGTCGGCTGCATCCCGTCAAAGGCGCTGATCCATGCAGCCGAAGAGTTCGAAAAGCTCTCGCACATGGCCGGCGGCAAAAGTCCACTCGGCATAACGGTCGCGGCACCCTCGCTTGATCTCGCGGCGACCATTGCCTGGAAAGACGGGATCGTTAGCCGGCTGAACAACGGCGTCGCCGGCCTGCTGAAGAAAGCTGGCGTGAAGACGGTGCATGGCTGGGCGACATTTCGCGACGGCAAGACCGTTGCCGTCGAGACCGAGATCGGCATGCAGGTGATCCGAGCCGAAACGGTGGTGATAGCGACCGGCTCGGCGCCGGTCGAGCTGCCATCGCCGCCGTTCGGCGGGCCGGTCATTTCGTCGACCGAGGCGCTGGCGCTGAGCGAAGTTCCGGAGAGGCTGGCGGTGGTCGGCGGCGGCTATATCGGGCTGGAACTCGGCATCGCCTTTGCCAAGCTGGGCGCCAAGGTGACCGTGGTCGAGGCGTTGCCCCGCGTGCTGGCGCAATATGATGCGGAACTGACCCGACCGGTGGTGAAGCGGCTGGCCGAACTCGGCATCGAGGTGCTCGTGAACGCCAAGGCCAAGGGGCTGTCCACTAAGCGCGACGCGCTGCTGGTCGAGACGAATGGCGGCAAGAACGGCAAGATTGCCGCCGACAAGGTGCTTGTCACGGTCGGTCGCAAGCCGGTGACCGAAGGCTGGGGGTTGGAGCAGATCGACCTCGACATGGCCGGACCCTTCATCCGCATCGACGACCAGTGCCGCAGCTCGATGCGTGGAATCTTTGCCATTGGCGACGTCACCGGCGAGCCGATGCTGGCGCACCGGGCCATGGCGCAAGGCGAAATGGTCGCCGAGATCGTCGCCGGCCACAAGCGCAGCTGGGACAGACGAGCGATCCCGGCTGTCTGTTTCACCGATCCGGAGCTGGTCACCGCAGGCCTGTCGCCGGAGGAGGCCAAGACCCGTGGCGAGATCAAGGTCGGACTGTTTCCCTTCACCGCCAATGGCCGGGCGATGACGAAGTTGGGCGAGGACGGATTCGTCCGGGTAGTGGCGCGGGCGGACAACCATCTGGTGCTTGGCATCCAGGCCGTCGGCCAGGGCGTGTCGGAACTGTCGACGGCCTTTGGGCTGGCGCTGGAGATGGGCGCGACGCTGGAGGATATCGCCGGGACGATCCATGCCCATCCGACACAGGGCGAGGGTTTTCAGGAAGCGGCGCTGAAGGCGCTGGGGCGGGCGGTGCATGTCTGAGGGCTCGCGCTCTCCCCCCTTGAGGGGGAGATGGCCGGCAGGCCAGAGGGGGTCGGTTCGACTGGATGCGACCTCCCTTGCGACAGATGGAGGTTGGCGCTCTACGCGAGGCGACCCCCTCTGTCGCCTTCGGCGACATCTCCCCCTCGAGGGGGGAGATTACGCAGCTCATCCTGCAAGCCGGCTAACCATTTCGTGCTGCGCATAGGCGCGGCCGAAGCGGTTGGCCAGGAAGGCGTCGAGGGCGATGTCCTCCTGCTTGATGAAGCCTCTCGCCGGCAAGGTGCCGTCGGCCAGCATGTCGAGCACCGCGCAGACGGCGGAGGCGGTGGTGATCTGGATGGCGCTGCGCACCGTTTCGCCGACGCGCTTGGCGTAGATCTTGTTGGCGTAGGTCTCTTGCAGCAGGCGGCCGTTCTTGCGGCCGCTGACGGTGACGAAGACGATGACCACGTCCTGCAGCGTCGCCGGCAGGGCGCTTTCGAAAATGTCCTTCAGCACGTCGCGGCGGTGGCGCAGGCCGAGGTCGTTGAGCAGCGCCTTCATGATCGCGGCATGGCCGGGATAGCGGATGGTGCGGTAGTTCAGCGTCCGCACCTTGCCTTTCAGCGTTTCGGCCAGCGTGCCCAGCCCGCCCGAGGTGTTGAACGCCTCGTAGGTGACGCCGTCGAGCGAGAATTCTTCACGCTCCTCCAGCGGCGGCACTTCGACAAGCTCGCCTTCGACGATCGCCTCGCACGGCTCGCAATATTCGTTGATGACGCCGTCGGTGCTCCAGGTCAGATTGTAGTTCAGCGCATTCGACGGGTATTGCGGCAGCGCGCCGACCCGCATGCGCACGCTTTCCAGCGTGTCGAAGCGGCTGGCGAGATCGTTGGCAACGATCGAGATGAAGCCCGGCGCCAGCCCGCATTGCGGAATGAACGCGCTGTTGCCGGAACGCGCCAGTTCCTTGACGCGCCTGGTGCTGACGACGTCCTCGGTCAGATCGAGATAATGCACGCCGGCACTGGCCGCCGCCTCGGCGATGCGCGTGGTCAGATGGAAGGGCGCGGCGCTGAGCACCGCGAACTTGCCGGCCAAGGCGGCTTCGAGCGTGCCGGCGGCTTCGATATCGAGTTCCAGCGTCTCGACCGTTTCAGACAGTTCGGCCGCGCCGAGCTGCGCCGCCGAGCGGTCGATGAGCGTGACATGGTAGTCGCCCGTGGAAGCCAGCATCTCGGCAATGGTCGAGCCGATCTTGCCGGCGCCGACGACGATGATTTCCTTCATGACCGGTCCCTCGCACCAATGCTAAATTCACGGTTAGAATCGCAGCTTGCCTGTCGAAAGGAAGCGTGAGATTGTACGAAACGCAGCCTCTCTTTGAGCAATGTGCCGGTAAGGTTCGTCGAAATGCTCAGCGATGCCGACCAGGCTCTGCTTTCCCTGCTGCGCACCAATGCGCGCGCCTCGACCGCCGAACTGGCGCGGCGGCTCGGCGTCTCACGAACAACGGTGCAAAGCCGGATCGAGCGGCTGGAACAGCGCGGCATCATCGCCGGCTACGGGGTCAGGCTGTTGCCGGATTACGAGCAGGGGCTGGTCAGGGCGCATGTCCTGCTCACCGTCACCCCCAAGCTTGCCGACAAGGTGGTGCGCAGCCTGCAGGCGCTGGCACCGGTTCGCACGCTGCACTCGGTCAGCGGCAATTTCGATATGATCGTCATCGTCGAGGCGCCGTCGATCAGGGATCTCGACACGCTTCTCGACCAGATCGGCGCCATGGACGGAGTCGAGCGCACGTCGTCGTCGATCATCCTGTCGACGCGGATCGACCGCTGAGCCGGCTGGTGTCGCGGGTCCAGACGCTGTCGGGACAGCGCCCCCCTCTCTGCCCTGCCGGGCATCTCCCCCTCCAGGGGGAGATTGGATGTCACCGCGGCTTTCGCCCAATCTCCAAGGTGGCTGAATGGATGCTATCGGCGAAGCTGCCGATCTCCCCACTAGAGGGGGAGATGCCAAGTGATCGCAAAGAGGGCAGGACAGAGGGGGGCGCGAAGGATCAGCAAGGGCGGTGATCGTTGTGGCGTTACCGCAGCAAAGCGATATAGGCTTTCAAAATGTGGATCGATGGCGTGCAGCCGCCCCCTATCTCTCGCAGCACCGCGCGTTCACCCAAAGAACCTAGACAGGAGGCCTCCTTGCCCAAGCAGTGTTTTGGAAAATCCCATGTGCCGTTGTCGCCGGCGGTCAGGGCCGGCGATTTCGTCTATGTCTCAGGCCAGGTGCCGGTCGGCACAGACGGGCTGGTGGTCAAGGGCGGCATCGCCGAACAGACCGAGCAGGTGCTGTCGAACGTCAAGGCGGCACTGGCGCTGGCCGGCTGTACCCTCGACGACGTAGTCAAGACGACGGTCTGGCTCGAAGACGCCCGCGATTTCGGCATTTTCAACACCGTCTATGCCAGGCATTTCCCGAAAGACCCGCCGGCGCGCACGACAGTGGAGTCGCGGCTGATGATCGACATCAAGATCGAGGTCGAGGCCGTTGCCTACAGGCCGGCCTGACGGGAAAGTGGAGACAGGCGCGATGCAATTCGATCTCCTGATAAAAGGCGGCCGCCTCATCGATCCGGCGTCCGGCCTCGACGCGCAGCGCGATCTGGCGATTGCCGACGGCCGTATCGCCGCGATCGACACCGAAATCCCCTTCGAACGTGCCGCCCGCGTCATCGATGCCACGGGCTCCATCGTCGCGCCGGGCCTGATCGACCTGCACAGCCATGTCTATTGGGGCGGCACGTCGCTCGGCGTCGATGCCGACCGGCTCGCCGCAAAGAGCGGCACCACCACCTTCATCGATGCCGGAAGTGCCGGCGCCGGCAATTTCCTCGGCTTTCGCCGCCACGTCATCGAGCGCTCGAAAGTCCGCATCCTGGCCTATGTCAACATTTCCTTTGCCGGCATATTCGGCTTCTCGCAGACTGTGGCGGTCGGCGAGTGTAGCGACCTCCGGCTCTGCGAACCGCGCGAGACGGTAGCGGCGGCTCGCGAGCACGCGGACGTGGTTGTCGGCGTCAAGGTCCGCTCGGGTCGCCATGCCGGCGGCACCAGCGGCATCGCGCCGGTCGATCTCGCGCTCGAAGCCGCCGACAAAGCCGGCCTGCCGCTGATGGCGCACATAGACGAGCCGCCGCCGGGCCGCTCGGAAGTGCTGCCGCGGCTGCGCAAGGGCGACATCCTCACCCACTGCTTCCGGCCGTTTCCCAACGCGCCGGTCTTTGCCTCGGGGGCGGTGCGGCCAGATATGCGGCTGGCGCGCGAGCGCGGCGTCATCTTCGACGTCGGCCACGGCATGGGCTCGTTCGATTTCGAAGTGGCGAAAGCGATGCTCAGCGAGGGGCTGGCGCCGGACGTGATCAGCAGCGACGTGCATCTCTACTGTGTCGACGGGCCGGCCTTCGACATTCTGGTCTGCATGTCGAAGCTGCTGGCGCTCGGCATGCCGCTGGTCGAGGTGCTGCGCGCCGCGACACAGCGGCCGGCCGAAGCGATCGCCAGGCCCGATCTCGGCAGGCTTGCGGTTGGTGCGGTCGGCGACATCGCGGTGCTGCGGCTGCGTCCGGGCCGCTTCACCTTTGTCGATTCGGTCGGCGCCTCGCTGGTCGCCGAGCAAAGGCTGGTCTCGGACGGAATCGTGGTCGGCGGCAGCTGGTGGCCGAACGAGGCGGTGGACGATCTCGGCGAGACCGAACGCTTCGAAGCGCATGCGCACGACACTCATGTCGATGTTGTGAGCCGGCATTTCGAGCGTGGGTGATCTCCCGCCTTGAGGGGGAGATGTCGCCGAAGGCGACAGAGGGGGTCGGTTCGACCGGGCTCGTCTTCCTGCAACGGATGGAGGTTGGCGCTCGACGTGCGGCGACCCCCTCTGGCCTGCCGGCCATCTCCCCCTCAAGGGGGGAGATCACAGCTTCACCCCCGGCGCTCCATAGACCGGCGTCGCAATGCCTTCCATGCGCGCCTTGATCTGCAGCGCGACGTACTTCGAATAGAAGCGCGACAGCGCCAGATTGCCGCCGTGGAACCACAGCGCTTCCTGTGCCGTCGGCTTCCACATGTTGCGCAATTCGCCTTGCCACGGACCCGGGTCGCCTTTCACGCCCGAGCCAATCCCCCAGCACGGGCCGACCTTGTCGGCGACTTCGCGCGAGACGATCGCCGCCACGGTTTCGTTCATCGAGAGATAGCCGGTGCAGGCGATGATTGCGTCGGCCGCCAGTTCGGTGCCGTCGTCGAAGAGGATGCCTGTCTGCGTCAGCGACTTGATCCCGACGCCGCTGCGGATGCCGATCTCGCCGTCGATGATCAGGTCGCAGGCGCCGACATCGATGTAGAAGCCCGAGCCGGTGCGGTAGGCCTTCATCAGGAGCCCGGTCTCGTCGTCGCCGAAATCGATGGCGAAGCCGGCGCCGCGCAAGCGATCGTAGAAGGCCGCGTCGCGCGCCTTGATGATGTCGTAAAGCGCCCGCTGGCCTTGCGGCAGCAGCGCGAACGGCGTCGAGGCGACGATCATGTCGGCCTTCTCGGTGGTGATGCCGCGGGCCAGCGCCTTTTCCGAAAAGATCTCGAAACCGATCTCCATCAGCGTGTCCGACTTGACCACCGTCGTCGGCGAGCGCTGGACCATGGTCACCTCGGCGCCGCTCTCCCAGAGGTCGACGCTGACGTCATGGCCGGAACTTGCCGCGCCGATGACGGCGACCTTTTTGCCGCGGAATTTCTCGCCGCTGGAATACTGGCTGGAATGCAGGATCTCGCCGTTGAAGACATCGGCACCCGGCAGGTCGATGCGCCTGGGCGGGCCATAAGCACCGGTTGCAAAGACGATGTGCCTGGGCTTCAGCGTGATGTGCTCGCCGGCGCGGTCGAGCTCGACCGTCCAGATTTTTTCGGCGTCGTCGTAGGACGCGCTGACGCATGTCGTGGAGGTCCAGTAATTGAGCTCCATGACGCGCGTATACATTTCCAGCCAGTCGCCCATCTTGTCCTTGGGCGTGAACACCGGCCAGTTCTCGGGAAACGGGATGTAGGGCAGATGGTCGTACCAGACCGGGTCGTGCAGCACGAGCGAGCGGTAGCGATTGCGCCAGGAATCGCCGGCCTGAGTGTTCTTCTCGATGACGATGGCCGGCACGCCCAATTGCCTGAGCCGCGCCCCCAGCACGATGCCGCCCTGGCCGCCGCCGATGACCAGGCAGTAGGGCTGTTGGCTAACGCCGAGGTCACGCGCCTCGCGGCGCCTCGCCTCCAGCCAGGTCTCGCGTTCCGGGTCTGCCTTGTGGCGGACGCCCAGAGGCCGCGCCGGGCCCTTGCGCTCCTCCAACCCCTTGAGATCGCTCATCGCCGTAAACAGCGTCCGGCACTTGCCGTCCCTGAGGCGCATGACGCCTTGCCCCCACGCCGATGACGTCTCGAAAGAAAACCAGGCCTCGATCGCGCCCTCGTCCGAAGTCGCTTCGCCGCTGAGCTGCCACCGGGCAGGCTTTGTCGTTGCCAGCGTCGCCGCCAGCATGTCGCAGATCGCGGCGCGGCCCTCCATCGTCTTGATGTTCCAGGTGAAGGTCAAGAGATCGCGCCAGTAGCAGTCCTCGACGAACAAATTGGTTGCCGCCTCGACGTCGCCGGCCTCGAGCGCCCGGGCAAAGGAATCGAGCCAGGTGGCTGCCTGTTTCGTCGGTGCGATGTCGAGCATCTGTCTTCCCTAACTTCCAGTGACCTTTGCGCTGCCCTTATTCTTACCCTTTCCCTGTTCTTTGCGGGAGAGGGTGAGGGCAGCGCAAACAGTCCGGAAGCTAAGGGCGCAGCGTAGGCCGAAGCGACTGCCGCTGCTGTCAGGCGCGCGCGCGGGCCTGATCCGAACCGCTATCCAGCCATGCAAGATCATCCGGCGAAAGCGAAATGTCGAGCGCCTGGAGGCTGTCTTCCAATTCGTCGAGCGTGCGCGGCCCGATCAGCGGGACGGACGGAAAGGGCTGCGCCAGGACATAGGCGAGCGCGACGTGGATCGGGCTCTTGCCCAGCCGTCTGGCGAGCTCGATGGCACGGTCACGACGGCCGAAATTCTTCTCCGAGTACCAGACCCGGACCAGCTCCTCATTATCGCGCCGGTCGCGGCCGGCGCGGTCGGTGAAGAAGCCGCGGCCCTGGCTCGACCAGGCGAAATTCGGCATCTGCCGGGCGGCGAGCCAGGCCTTCCATTCGTCGCTGGAGGAGGTGACGCAGCCTGCCCAGATCGGCTCCAGCATTTCGGCCAGCGAGAAATTGTTGGAAAGCGCGCCGGGCTTCTGCTTCCCGGTGCGCTCGGCATAGGCAATCGCCTTGTCCATGCGTTCCATCGTCCAGTTCGAGCCGCCGAACGGACCGCGAATGCGGCCGGCCTTGACCTCGCGGTCCATCGCATCGACGAATTCGTCGACCGGCACATCCGGATTGTCGCGGTGCATGAAATAGACGTCGATATGGTCGGTCTGCAGCCGTTCGAGCGACTGGGTGAGCTGCTTGCCGATGACGTCGGGATAGCAGAGCGGCGAGTGCGCGCCCTTGCCGATGACCACCGACTGCTCGCGCACGCCGCGGTTCTTCAGCCACTGGCCGAGCAGCGTCTCGGTATAGCCGGAACCGTAGACGAAGGCGGTGTCGAACAGATTGCCGCCGGCCTCGAAATAGGCATCGAGCAGGATGGCGCCCGACGAAAAGGTGCGGAAATCCTCGAAGCCGAGCGCCAGGCACGAGGCCGGCCGCGGCAGGCCCGGAATGCTGCGCTTGGGGATGGCGGTTCCGCCGGAGCGCAGCTTCCGTCCGGAGATCGTGTTGACGCGCTTTGCCGGTTTCTCGATGTCGTATTCGAGCCCGATTGCCGCCCGCCATTTGTCGAGCACGCGCAGATTGCCGAGACTGTCGGCCCAGCCCATGCCGGGCCAGGTGAACTCCTGCTTTCCGCCGAGAATGGCCTCGCCGGCGGCGTCGACCTCAAATGCGTACAGCCAGCCGTCCTCCGTGACCTCGACCACCTCGGTGTCACCCGGACGGACGATGCGGATTTCGCCGGTGCCGCCTTGCTGGCCGCCGGCATACCAGAAATCCGCCACCTCGATGCGGCCTTTGCTGCCGACAATACGCAAGACATTGTCCTGAGCGAGCGAGATGCTGCAGGACACTTCCGCGACGATGCCGCCCGGAAAATGCAACAGCGCCGACGCCCATTCGTCGACGCCGGATTGGCCGAGATGCGCAGCGCCGACGACTTTGTCCGGCTCGGCGAAGGGCTTTCCCACTGCTGCGCCGGCAATCAGCCGCGCCATCGAGACGGGATAACCGCCGACATCGAGAATGCCGCCGCCGGCGAGATCCTTGGCGTAGAGACGGTGCTCCGGCATGAAGCCCGGCATGGCGAAGCCGAAGCTGGATTTGATCATCTTGATGTCGCCGATCGCGCCGGCCCTGATCACCTCGACCAGCTTGGCCGTCTGCGGATGCAGCCGGTACATGAAGGCTTCGCCGAGAAAGGTGCCGGCCTTGCGCGCGGCATGGATCATGGCGTCGGCTTCGAATGCGGTCAGGCCAAGCGGCTTTTCGCAAAGCACGTGCTTTCCGGCCGCGGCCGCCTTGATCGCCCATTCGGCATGGCTCGGATGCGGCGTCGAAATATAGATCGCGTCGACATCCGGATCGCCAACCAAAGCCTCGTAGCCGTCGAGGATGCGGGCGCCGGGGAAAGCCTCGGTGAGCCCCGCCTTGCCGGGATTGCGCGCCCCTAAGGCGACCAATGTGCCGGTGCGCGAATGGGCGACGCCCCCGGCAAAAGCCTTGGCGATGTTGCCGGGCCCGAGAATGCCCCAGCGAACTTTTTCTGGTTTGGACGTCATGTCAAATCTCCGTGGGGTGGCCGCGAGCAATCGCGATCGGACAAAAGAAAGATGGGTTAGCGAATGCGTGCGCCGGTGGCGTCGAAGAGAAGCGAGCGGTCGGCTTTGATCGACACCACCAGGTCGTCGCCGTTCGCGCGATGCCGCGAGGCCTCGCGCTCGATGATCAGTTCCTCGCGTCCGCCCCCGGTACCGGAATTGGCATAGACATAGCTCACCGATCCCAAGTGCTCGGCGACGTCGGCCTTGAGGGTAAGGTCGCAATCACCCTGGCCGGCGTCGAAGAAATGCTCCGGCCGCACGCCAAGCACAACATCGCCGCCTGTTGCAGGCAAGGCATCCGAAAGCGGCTTGCGCAGTCGCGCGCCGTGATGATTGACCAGTTCGACGACCGCCGCACCGTTGTCGGCCCCGACCATTTTTGCCGCCAAGAAGTTCATTTTCGGCGAGCCGACGAAGCCGGCAACGAAGCGGTTGGCGGGGTCGTCGTAGAGATCGAGCGGCGCGCCGATCTGCTCGATATTGCCGGCGTTGAGCACGACGATCCTGTCGGCCAGCGTCATCGCCTCGGTCTGGTCGTGCGTCACATAGACCATGGTAACGCCGAGCTCCTTATGAAGGCGCGATATCTCGACGCGCATCTGCACCCGGAGCTCGGCATCGAGATTGCTGAGCGGTTCGTCGAACAGGAACACTTGCGGCTCACGCACGATGGCGCGGCCGATGGCGACGCGCTGGCGCTGGCCGCCCGACAATTGCCGCGGCCGCCGCTTCATCAGCTCGGCGATGCGCAGGATTTCGGAAGCCCGCTTCACCCGCCGCTCGGTATCTGCCTTGGCGTTGCCGGTCATTCTCAGGCCGAAGCTCAGGTTCTGCTCGACCGTCATGTGCGGATAGAGCGCGTAGGACTGGAACACCATGGCGATGCCGCGATCCGCCGCCTCGACGTCGTTCACCACCTTGCCGCCAATGGCGATCTCGCCGTCGCTGATGTCCTCGAGCCCGGCGATCATC
This sequence comes from Mesorhizobium sp. M0663, assembly GCF_040320585.1. NCBI lineage: Bacteria > Pseudomonadati > Pseudomonadota > Alphaproteobacteria > Hyphomicrobiales > Phyllobacteriaceae > Mesorhizobium > Mesorhizobium sp. M0663. The sequence continues at coordinate 133,756 of NZ_JAMYPX010000009.1, read as the reverse complement.
CGAAGCAGCGTGGACTTGCCGCAGCCGGAAGGGCCGACGAAGACGACGAATTCGCCGTCATCGATGTCGATATTGGCGCCGTGGACGATCTCGAAGACGCCGAAGCGCTTGATGACGTTTTTGAGTGTGACTGCCGCCATGCTGATCCTTACTTGATGGCGCCGGCGGCGATGCCGGCAACGAAATGGCGCTGCAGAAGCACGAACACGACGAGCATTGGCGCCGTCAGCATCACCGCGCCCGCCATGATGCCGCCCCAGGACACCTTGGTGAGACCGATCAGCGTGCCGAGCGCCACGGGCGCGGTCATTGCGCCCGGCTTGGAATTGATCAGCAGCGGCCAGAGATAGTTGTTCCAGGAGGCAAGGAAGAGGATGATGGCGAGCGCCGCCAGCATCGGCCGCGCCAGAGGCAGTGCGACGAACAGGAATATCCGCCATTCCTTGACGCCCTCGACCTTGGCGGCGTCGAACAGCTCGTGCGGCATCATCGAAAAACTCTGCCGCATGAAGAGCACGCCCAGCGAATTGAACAGCGGCGGCACGATCAGCGCCACCCAAGTGTTGGCGAGCTTGAAGTCGCGCGCCACCATGATGAATTGCGGGATCAGCACGACCGCATAGGGCAGCGTGATGGTGCCGAAGATGATGGCGACGACCATGCCCTTGCCGAAGAAGTTGTAACGCGCCAGCGCCCAGCCGGCCATCGAGGTCAGCATCACCGACAGGAAGGTATAGGTCACCGCCACGGAGACGGAGATGCCGATGGCGCCGATGAAATTGGTGCCGCGCTGCAGATTGCTGACATTGTCGAGGAAATTGCCATGCGGCAAAAGCTCGATGTCGGGGCTGAAGATGCCGTTGTCGGGCATCGTCGAAAAAACCACCATCATCCACAGCGGAAACAGCCAGACCAGCGCCAGCGGCGTCAGGAACAGATGCAGCGCGATGCTGCGTCCCAATCTGGCCTGGGAACGGCTGACTCTTGAGTGCGAGGTCATTTCGGTTCCCTCGTCAGCCATATCTGCACCAGCGAAATGGCAATCGCCAGCCCGGCCATGGTGTAGGCGACGGCCGAAGCGTAGCCGAAATTGAGCGACCGGAAGCCCTGGCGGTAAAGCAGCAGCCCGAGCGTTTCGGTGCCGCCGCCCGGCCCGCCGCGCTCGGTGATCAGGAAGGGCTCGGTGAACAGCTGCATGGTGCCGATGATCGACAGCACGGCGCAGAACACAATGATCGGCTTGAGCAGCGGCAGCGTGATGTAGAAGAACTGTTTGACCTTGCTGACCCGGTCCAGGGTCGCCGCCTCGTAGACATCCTCGGGAATCGACTGCAGGCCGGCGAGCAGGATGATGGCGTTGTAGCCGGCCCAGCGCCACGTCACCGCCATCATGATCACCGCCATCGCCGGGGTGACGTTGGTAAACCAGTCGACACTGGGCAGGCCGATGCTGTTCAGCAATTTGTTGATGATGCCGTAGTCGAGATTGAACATCAGCCGGAAAACCGCCGAATAGGCGACCTCGCCGACCACGACCGGCGCGAAGAAGGCAAAGCGGAACAGGCCACGGGCCTTGAGCAGTGGCGAATTCAAAAGCACCGCCATCACAATCGCCAGCGAAATCATCACCGGCACCTGGATGACAAGGATCAGCAATGTGTTCTTCAAGGCATTGAAGAAGGCCGGATCGCCGATCAGCCGGCCCCAGTTGAAAGTCGGCGCGAAGCGCCACGGCACGGTGCGCGTCGCCTGGAACGAGATCAGGAACGAATCGATGATCGGCCACAGCCAGAAGATCGAAAAAATCAGCAGATACGGCGCGAGGAAGCGATACGCCGTGGCGTTCTGGTAGCGCATCGTTTTCCTCCTTTCTGCTTTCAAGTTCTTGCCTTCTCCCCTTGTGGGAGAAGGTGGATCGGCGCGAAGCGCCGAGACGGATGAGGGGTGTTGGAAGGAATGCCGTCCGAGCCAAGCTGGAGCACCCCTCATCCGTCGCCTTCGGCGATCCCTTCTCCCACAAGGGGAGAAGGGGAGCCGCGCGCTCGGAGCCGCCTCGTCTAGATCACGACTTGACCGGCAGGCCGGTCGCCGCTGCGATCTGGCTTGCGGCATCGTCGAGCGCTGCCTTGGCGTCGGGATAGCCGCCGGCCAGATATTTGGTCTGCACCGCGCGGATGATGATTTCGGCGTCGCTCTGGAACGGCGTACCGCGGCTGGGGACGACCTTGGGCAAGGTGCCGAGGATGTCCTTCCACACGGCTTGGCCACCCCAATAGGGCAGGCCTTCGGAGACATAAGGGTCGTTGAGCGCCGAGATCAGCGACGGCACCAGGCCGAAGCCTTTCAGCATGGTGATCTGGCCCTCATTCGTGGCAAGCGTGTATTTCAGATAGGCGTAGGCGGCTTCCTTGTTCTTCGATACCGAGGTGATGGCGAGCGAGGAGCCGCCGAGATTGGCGGCGCGCGGACCGTCGGCGGTCAGGCTCGGCATCAGATAGACGCCCCATTTGCCTGCCCCATCGGGCGATTCGGTGCGCACGGTGCCTTCATACCAGCCGCCATACATCTGCGTGGCGACCTTGCCGGCGGTGTTGTTGGTGATCTTGGTGCTCCAGTCGGCAGAGGAAATGATGCCGGCGTCCTTCATCTCCTTGATCTTGGTCATGGCATCGACGCATTTGGGCTGGTTGACCGTGATCGATTGCCCGTCGGCGGAGAAGTAGGCGCAACCCTGCTCGTTGGAGATCATGCGGAAGAATTCGGAATCGCCGTTGAAATCGGCGTTGGTCATCGTGACGCCGGGATTGGCGGCCTGGATTTTCTTGGCGGCGGCGATGAAATCGTCCCAGGTCTTGATCGAGGACGGATCGACGCCAGCCTTCTCGTAGAAGTCGCGGCGGTAGAACATCGCCACTGGACCGGAATCCCAGGGCATCGCATAGGCCTTGTCGTCAACCTCGAGCTCGGTACGCTTGAAGTCGGGGAATTTTGCCTGGTCTTCCGCGGTGTAGCCGAGCGTATGCAGGTCGACGAAGCAATCCGGGAACTGGCTCCAGTAGTTTTCGGCTTCGCCGTTCTCGATCGTAACGATGTCAGGCAGCCCCTCGCCGCCGGCAGCACAGCCGGCGATCGATTTGTCGTAGGTCGGCTGGTTGCCAAGGTCCTCGACCGTCACCTTGATGTCGGGATACTGCTTGTTGAAGCCCGCTATGGTGGCCTTCAGCGACGAAGCGGCGATATTCCAGCTCCAGATCGTGATTTCACCGGACTGCGCAAAGGCCGGGCTGGAGCCCAAGGCAAGCGCGAGCGCGGCGCAGGTCAATTTTATGCGCATTGAAATCCTCCCATTTCAGTTGCTCTCTGTTTGCGAGCGTGGCTAGACTAGGCCTCGGGAAAGCCTTGTCCGCGACAAAGGGAATAAGAAATGAGCGGAAAGTAAGATGCCGGAAAGGCCGTTTTACCAGCCTGGCGCCAGCAGCGTGGAGGGCCTGCCGCTGCTGCTGCAGATGTTCCACACCCAGCCCCTGGTGATGCTCAAGCCGCATTGGCACGCCCAGGTCGAGGTGAATTTCATCGTGCGCGGCGCCGTGCATTACCGCATGGACGGGCACGGGCTTTCGCTTTCTGCGGGCGAGATGTGCCTGTTCTGGGGCGGCCTGCCGCACCAGATGGACGAAGCCTCCGACGATGCCATCTATGCCGGCGCGCATCTGCCGCTGGTGCATTTCTTCCGGCTGCATTTGCCCGTGGAGGTGCGCAACAGGCTGATGACCGGCGCGACGCTGGTGACCGACGCCACCGACCGGTCGGACGACCACAATTTCGAGCGCTGGAACCGCTATGCCCGCTCCGGCGACCCGGTCAAGGCCGAGCATGCCGTCAACGAGCTTTTGCTGCGGCTGGAGCGGGTGCGCTTCGAGCCTTACCGGCTGGTGCCCGAAACCCCGGTCGAACAGGAGATAGGCAGTCCCTTCGATCAGCAATCGCTGCGCAATGTCGGGCGCATGTGCGACTTCATCGCCGAGAATTTCCTCTACGAGATTGATTGCGTCGACATCGCCGCGGCGGCCGATATCCATCCCAAATACGCCATGAGCATCTTCAAGAAATCGACCGGCATGACGCTCAATGAATATGTGAATTTGCTGCGCCTCAGCTACGCGCAGGCGCTGCTGATGCATCAGGATGCCAATGTGCTGCGCGTCGCCATGGAATCGGGCTTCGGCTCGCTCAGTGCCTTCAACAAGTCGTTCCGCAAGCTTTCCGGCATGTCGCCGTCGGATTTCCGCAGGGGCGTGGCCGGCGCCAGATAACGGCTGGATTCAGCCGATAATATCCAGGCGCCTCGGCAGGCGGTTCATCGGCGACGGCCCGTTGGCGGTGATCAGGAACTGGTCCTCGAGATTGAAGCTGGCGAGACCGTCGATGTAGAGCGGGATCTCGAATGCCAGCACCATGCCGGCCTCGATCACGACATTGCTGTCGGCCGAGATGAACGGCCATTGCTCTGAAAACACGGAATGGCCGACGCCGTGGCCGAAATGGCCGCGGCGATAGGAATGCAGGCCCTGGCGCGCCAGGCTTTCGCTGGCGGCGCGATGCACGGCGGCTAACGGCTTTCCGGGCATAAGCGCGGCAAGCCCGTCGGCGAAGGCGCGTTCGGCTATCGCATGCAATTCGGCCTGTTCGGGCGACGGCGGCCCGAAGGTGAAATTCCGCGACATATCCGAGGCATAGCCGTTCACGCTGCACACCATGTCGGCCTTCAGCGGATCGCCGGCGCCGGCGACGGCGTCGGCGCCTTTTGGGCGAGCGCCCAGCGTGACGTATTCCGCCGTCGAGATTTGCTGCGACGACCCGGCGGCTGCATCCGCGACGCCTTGCCGGTAAAGCGCGACCAGCTCAGACTGACGCATGCCGGTCGTCGCATGCTGCTGCAGCCGCGACAGGCCGGCTTCCGACAGGGCGATGCCCTGCTGCAGAAGGTCGATCTCGCTCTGCGATTTGATTGCCCGCAGCCTGTCGAGAACCGGCGAGCCGTTGACCAGGGCAGTGCCCGGCAACATCGCCTGCATCGCGGAAAAATCGCTGGCCGAGACGAAATCCAGCTCGATGCCGAGCGTCGCACGCTCCAGCCCGAATTCTGCGAGGATCGTTTTCAGCTCGCGGACGGAGCGGGCAAGCTCGAAGGTCGCCGGACGTGAAAAACCGGGGGCGCGGCCAACCAGGCCGGCCTCGATGCGCTGCGCAACAGGCCGGTCGGCCGTCGCAGGCTCGAGCGACGCCGATTCGATCCAGATCGCATGCGTGCGCAGCACGGCGCCGGCCATCGCCGCCCGGAGCTGGGCAGCCTGGAAATCCGCCACCACGACGCCGATCGGCAGGTCGCCTCGCTTGGGAATAACGACGAAACCGGCGCCGGCCCGCCGGAACAGGCCGGCCGGGCCGATCCAGGCACCAGTGGCATATTGGAACGCCTCGGGCTCGCAAAGCACCAGCGCCTCGATGCCGGCGCGCTGCATCAGGTCAGTTGCGCGCTCGCGGTCGACAAAGCCGGTCATGGGATCTCCTCGAATGCACTCGAATCCGACGCCGATGCGGCGGCGTTTGGCTTTAGCGTAGCTTCAGTGCCGCCGTGGAGCAGCTTTTTTCTGGAAGCGCTGTTCACCTTGAGAGTTCGTCGTCGGGAAACGAAAAAAGCCGCGGCGAACCACGGCTTTCAACGCGACGAGTGGTCTGTTTCGAATGCTTACTCGGTTTCGTCGGAAGTGTCGTCGGCAGTGTCTGCCGCGTCTTTCGCGGCCTTCCTATCCAGCGCTGCCTGCAAGGCCAGCGTAGCCTGCGGTGAGGCCGGTGTCGTGGCAACGACCGCCATTGCATGAGCAACGCCGGTCGTCGACTTGTCCTTGGCCGCGGCGGAAGTGGCGGCTCCGTGTCCCTGCGAGCCGGCCCCAGCCGAGTTTCCGCCGTTACCGTTGCTGCCGCCATTGCCGTTGCCATTGCCATTGCCCCCGGGAGCAGCGAGTACCGGAGATGCGACAAGGGTGAGAGCGGCTACAGTCGCGAATAGACAGGTGCGCGTTTTCATAGTTCCTCCTTCGAGTCGCCCTCCCGCCAGGATGGGTTTCAGATGAAAAACGTCAGGACTTTCGAATCCGAAAGTCGGCTGTTACCTAGCTTTGTTCAAATACAGTATTCTACAAGACGGACCTTGGTCCGAAATCGATACGCAAAAGTCCTGAATTTTATCGACAGCGTACTTCGGACGACCGCAGCGGCGGGATTTTTGCTGCCGGCAGATCCGGCGCCGCTACAGCGCAGTGTGCGTCGGCTGACATCAGGCTAGGGTCGAGGAAACCTAGCTGCTCGGCCATCGGTGAGATCATTCAAGGTGATTGAGGAACATTCCACATTTCGTGAAGTTGGGAGCGCAGGCGCGCTTTTGAGGTGCCAAAATGTTTGATGCCGGCGGGCTTTTGGGAGGAAGCCATGATCCGCGTCACGCCTGCATTTCGTGTTTCGCGCCGCCGCGCGTTGCAGTTTGGCCTGGGAGCAACGCTCGCTTCGGCCACCGGCCTTGCCCCGGTTTCCCGGGCCTATGCGCAGGATGAGGTCAAAGACGAAGACATTTTTTTCCGGTTCGCCCTCAATCTCGAATATATATGGAAGCCGAATATTACCTGCGCGGTACAACCGGAAAAGGGATCGAAGACTCGGATGCTGGCCCGAAGGCCGGCGCTGTCGTCGGCGGCAAACAGGTCAGCTTTGACACGCCTGCAATCGGCGAGTTCATGCGCCCATGGCGTCCAAAAAGCTAGTGAGTTCAATTGGCTCGCCCGAAAAGGGTCGAACTCCTGACCCCTAGATTCTGGTCTGAGAAGTCAAGATATAGGCGGTTCGAACGTGTCCCCTACTCCGTCAACGCTCCGGCTTCCCACCGCCAAGGCACATCATGGTTTAGGGGCTTGGCTTAGACGCTCGAAGTGAAGTACCCAGCCCATACCTATTCTATTCTGGAGTCTCCACGTTGATCGTAGCGGTCAAGGCCGCCGAGAATCCGAGATGGTCAATACCAGTGAAATGATGCAGGTTCTTCTGGACCACGTGGCAAGCAGGCCGCTGAGCAGACGTAGCTTCCTGGTTTCAGCATATGGACCCTCTTTGTAATACGAATTGAAAATTGCGCCCTCATGTTTCAGAACAGGTCGGTAGACCCGCGAGGATGATTTCGAATCCTGCGGGTCGCTCACGGTCCTCAAGGCGAGAATTCTAAGAGACGTTCAACAATGACCCAGCACGCACAAAACGCTCGAATTCTCATGTACAGCCACGACACGTTCGGGCTCGGCCATTTGCAGCGCTGCCGGACTATCGCGCATTCGCTGGTCGAGGATTTCCGCGGACTTCAGGTGCTTATCATTTCGGGTGCGACTATCGCTGGCGCCTTCGACTACCGCGCCCGTGTCGACTTCGTGAAGATCCCCAGCGTCATCAAGCTGCGCAACGGCGAATACACCTCGCTGGAAAAGGACATCGATCTGCATGAGACGCTAAGGATGCGCCAGTCGATCATCCGCCATACAGCTGAGACCTTCCGGCCGGATATCTTCATCGTCGACAAGGAACCGCTCGGCCTGCGCGGTGAGATTGAGGACACGCTGTCCTACCTCAAGACGCGGGGCACCACGCTGGTGCTTGGCCTGCGCGAGGTGATGGATGCGCCGCATCTGCTCGAAGCAGAGTGGGCACGCAGAGACGTGATGCGCAAGATAGGCGTCTTTTACGACAAGGTCTGGGCCTATGGTCCGCCGGATTTCTACGATCCGCTGACGGGCTTGGATGTGCCCCCGGCTGTCAGGGCAAAGATGAGGTTCGTCGGTTTCCTGCAACGGAGCCTGCAGCGGAACGAGTTGCCCGGCCACCGACCCGAGGGCGACTATATCCTCGTTACTACCGGTGGCGGCGGTGACGGCGCCGATCTGATCCACGACGTCATCGATGCCTATCAGCAGGATCCGCAATTGCAGCATAGAGCCCTGATCGTGCTTGGGCCTTACATGCCGGCGCGCAAGCGCAACAAGCTGCTCAAGAAGGGGTCCAAGATCCCCTACATCAAGATCATCGAGTTCGACAACCGTATGGAAGACCTGATTGCCGGCGCCAAGGCGGTAGTGGCGATGGGCGGCTACAACACCTATTGCGAGATACTGTCTTTCGACAAGCCGGCGCTGATCGTGCCGCGCGTCGAGCCCCGCCGGGAACAACTGATCCGCGCACGGCGCGCAGCCGAACTCGGCCTCATCGAGATGCTTTTGCCTGAAGAAGCCGAGGATTCCCGGCGGTTTGCTGATGCACTGAAGGTGCTGCCGGACCGGCCCCGCCCATCGCAGAGCAATCCGCATCTGACGCTGGAAGGGCTGCCTCATATTTCCGAAATCGTCGCGGAACTGCTCGACCGGCGGGCCGGCCATCACCTTTCGGTCATTGAAGGAATGACCTGAGTTGCAACATCGCAAGATCGTCGTGGTTCTGAAGGGTTACCCGCGGCTGTCCGAAACCTTCATCGCGCAGGAACTGCTCGGTCTTGAGCGTGCGGGGTTCGACCTGATACTCGTCGCGCTCAGGCGGCCGACCTACGAAAAACGCCACCCCGTGCATGACGAGATCAAAGCGCCCGTCCATTATCTGCCGGAATATCTGCATGAAGAGCCGCTGCGCGTGCTTCGCTCGCTGTTTGCCTCTCTGCTGCGTCCGGGCTTCTGGCGCGCGCTCGGATCGCTGGCTGCCGATATGCCCCGCGACTTTACGCGCAATCGCGCGCGCCGCTTCGGGCAAGCGCTCGTGCTGTCGGCCGAATGGCCGGAAAACGCGGGCTGGCTGCATGCACATTTCGCGCACACGCCTGCATCGGTGACGCGCTATGCCAGCCAGCTTCGTGGCCTGCCCTGGACCTGCTCGGCCCATGCCAAGGACATCTGGACTTCGGCCGACTGGGATCTGGCCGGCAAGCTTTCCTCGGCGCGCTGGACGGTCACTTGCACGAAAACCGGCTTCGACCGTCTGAAAAAACTCGCTAACGGCAACTCGTCTGTGCATCTGAGCTATCATGGGCTCGACCTTGATCGCTTCGGCAGTTTCGGCGAGGCGCGAAAGCAGCATGACGGCTCGGCTCCGGACGAACCGGTTGTCGTTCTGAGTGTCGGGCGCGCCGTTGAAAAGAAAGGTTACGATACGTTGCTGGAGGCCCTTGCCCTGTTGCCCGGCGATTTGGCGTGGCGTTTCGAGCATATCGGCGGCGGCGAAGAACTGGAACGGTTCAAGTCGCTGGCGCAAAAGCTCGGCCTGGATGGTCGCGTCTCTTGGAAAGGCGCGCTTGCGCAGGAGGAGGTGCTTGAGCACTACCGCCGCGCCGACATCTTCGCCCTGGCCTGCAGGATCACCGCAAATGGCGACCGCGACGGTCTGCCGAACGTTCTGGTGGAGGCGGCTAGCCAGCGGCTTGCCTGCGTGTCGACCGATATTTCCGGCGTGCCGGAGCTTTTATCGCCGGATGAAACCGGGTTGCTGGTTCCGACGGAAAACCCGATTGCCCTGGCACAGGCGCTGGAGCGCCTGATCCGTGATCCCGTGCTCCGCGACCGCCTCGGCGACGCCGCAGAGCGGCGCGTGCGCGGCAATTTCGATCATATGGCAAGCATTGGACAGCTCAAGGAACTGTTCGAGCGGGAGTGGCGGGCCGCCGAATGAAGCGGCTGCGCGCTTTCTTCTATGTCCAGCACCTGCTCGGCATCGGCCATCTCGCGCGCGCCAGCCGCATTGCGGCGGCTCTGGTCGATGACGGGTTTGACGTTACCGTCGTGACCGGCGGAGCGCCGATCGCCGGGTTTCCGGGACTGGGTGTACAATCTGTAACCCTGCCACCTGTCACCTCCGGTGATGAAGGATTTTCGGGACTTGTCGACCTGCAAGGCAACCCGATCGACGATGATTTCAAGAAATGGCGTTCAGAGATGCTGCTGCAGGCATTCCGGGATTGCAGGCCTGATATCGTCATTGTCGAGGCGTTTCCATTTGGACGCCGGCAGATGCGTTTCGAACTCTTGCCGCTGATCGAGGCCATCGACGCGACGTCGCCCAGACCGCTGCTGGCGACGTCCGTCCGTGATATCCTCCAGGAGCGCGTCAAGCTGGGCCGAAACGAGGAAACGGTCGATCTCATCAACAGGCATTTCGATCTTGTTATGGTTCACGGCGATCCGGCTTTCGCAACCATCGACAAGACATTTCCACTGGCTGGGGCGATCAGGGCCGAGGTCACCTACACGGGGCTCGTTGCCGCGCCGCCATCGCCCGCGGCCTCCGAGCGCTTCGACGTTCTGGTGTCGGTTGGCGGCGGGGCTGCCGGAAAGAGCCTTGTCAGATCCACCATCGCAGCGGCGCGGAATGCCAACAACGCTTGGAAATGGTGTTTGATCACCGGCCCAAACCTGCCGAAAGACGAGTTTGACGCGATCGCACGCGATGCCACGCCGGGCCTGTCCATCTTCCGGTTCCGCGAGGATTTCGCCAGCCTGCTGACCGGCGCCCGCCTGTCAGTCTCGCAGGCGGGTTACAACACGGTCTGCGATGTCCTGCGCGCGGGCTGTCGCTCCCTGCTCGTCCCATTTGCAGCCGGCGGGGAAACCGAACAGACGGTTCGCGCCCTGATGCTCGAAGAACTCGGTCTTGCAACGGTGCTGATGGAAAAGGACCTGACGCCTGAAGGTTTGGCGCAAGCGGTCGAACAAGCGCTTGTGGAACCGACGCCATCCGCGCATCGTCTCGATCTGGAAGGCGCGCGTCGCTCCGCGCAAATCCTGCGCGAGCGGCATCGAACATGGTCCCTAAACGTGGGGCCCGGTTTCGGAAAAGTTCATGATTAAACAGACGATAGATCCTAGAGCGGTTCATCGTTCCACGCAGAACCGCTCTGTCTCTTTGTTTTGACGCAATTCCGGACGGAAAGCCGTTTCCACACTTTCCTGCAAATGCTCTAACGCGCGTCGCGTCTGGTGAGATTCGTGCGACGCGCTTCAAGTCCTGTTTTTATGCGTGTCGTTGTCCCAAAACCGCTACGCGCTTTTGGGCGAAATGCATTAAACAGTTCCAATCAGCATGAAGCGCGTATAATTTTTTGTCGGCAGTTCGCCGGAGAACCGCACCTCCCGTAGCGCCGCCATTTCCTCGAAGGCTGCAAGCGAAGCCACGCAGTTGATGTGCGTCGGCTCGCTGAAATAATCGTTCGATTGCAGCAGTACATTCGTGCCCGGCGGAAGCAGAGCAAGCCAGGCGCGCAGATCGGCTATGTGTTCGCAGCTCGTATTGATCATCAGATCGGGCCGCCCGGCCGCATAGTCGAGTGCGTACATATCTGCCGTCAGCGCCCGGAACCGGTCGCCGGCTTCCCGGTTGAGGGTCCGGGCGACCGGCGCGACTTCGGGATCGATGTCGATGCTATCGACCGCCGCGATGTCGAAGCGAGCGTCGTTGAAAAGCATTGCCGGCAATACGCCGTACCATCCACCCAGAACCCATATGCGCCCGAAGCGGCCGCCGCCGCTTTCGAACAGCCTGTCGAGCGCCCACATCTTGCAGGCGACCTGCTTGTGGTTGAAGGCGTTGGCGATATCGGCCTTCGGATGCTTGGCGACGACGCGCGCCAGCCCTGCCACGAGAGGGCAGTTGACATAAGCAGCAATTCCCCGCGTGAGGTCCAAGGCTTGCTCGTGCCAGTCCATGGCATTGCGTGGTTGCGTGACATCCATCATAATTCGTCTTGTATGTTGGGATTTTGGGCGACACAACGCAATCTTGCCTTCCGCAAGACTGTTTGATTCCGCGGACGTGATCATGCTGCAAGCCGCTTGGCTATTGCCCGGTGCCGGAGAGAGCCTGTTGCATCTGTCCGGATCATCGGCGTCCATCCGCCAGCACCAGCCGCGCAGCTGCGGCCTCGTGCTGCTCGGCTGTTCGCCAAAGCCCTGCGAAAGCCGCGGACCGTTTGGCCAGCTGCTTTCTTCGCCGATCAACAATGCCCATGTCGTTGCCATCGACCATGCGCCGGAACTGGATCGCGCCGCCTCGCAGGTTCCTTGCATCGTTGAGCGCAGGACAAGGTCCGTGCACAGCAGCTTCGAACTTGTCGTTGGCGATGAAGAAATTGCCGATACGCCATTCGCCAGCAGGTGCTTTTACATCCTGCATCCTTCCAACTGAAGGGTCCACAGTCGCATATGGAAGCCAGCCTAGCCCGCTATATCTGGACGCACACCAAGAAGCAGCAGCTCTGGATATTGATGATCGTCGTGCTTTCGATGATCCCGTATTTCATGTCCTTCGACCTGCCGAAGCTGATCGTCAACGGACCGATCCAAGGTCGCGGCTTCGAGCAACCGGGCGCGACCCAGCCATTCATGAGGCTACATTATAACCTGCCGTTCATTGGAGAGGTCCAGTTCTTCTCCGGTTTTCAGCTCGACCGCGAGGAGACCCTGTTTGCCCTGAGCCTTGTGTTCCTCTTGCTAGTCGTCATCAACGGCCTGTTCAAATTCTACATCAACACCTACAAGGGCCGCCTCGGCGAACGCATGCTGCGGCGTATCCGCTTCGATCTGGTCGACCGTGTGCTGCGTTTTCCGCCGGTTTACTTCAAGCGGGTGAAATCCGCCGAAGTGGCGACCATGGTGAAGGACGAGGTGGAGCCGCTGGGCGGCTTCATCGGCGACGCCTTCCTGCAGCCGGTACTGCTCGGCGGCCAAGCGCTGACGGCCATGCTGTTCATCATGATCCAGAACGTCTGGCTCGGAATGATAGCGGTCGTGATCGTGGCGATCCAGATCGTGCTCATCCCGCGAATGCGGCGGCGGCTGATCGTGCTCGGGCGCCAACGGCAGTTGACGGCGCGCGCGCTTTCGGGCCGGGTTGGCGAAATCGTCGACGGCATCGGCGCGGTTCACGTCCACGATACATCAAACTACGAGCGCGCCGACATAGCTGCCCGGCTCGGGCTCATCTTCAAGATCCGCTTCGATCTTTACCAATGGAAATTCATGGTGAAGTTCCTCAACAATTTTCTCGCGCAGCTCACGCCCTTTCTGTTCTACATGATCGGCGGGTATCTGGTCCTCCAGGGGCGGCTGGACGTCGGCCAGCTCGTGGCCGTGATCGGCGCCTACAAGGACCTGCCCGGACCGATGAAGGAACTGATCGACTGGGATCAGGATCGGCAGGATGTCCAGGTCAAATATCAACAGGTCGTTGAACAGTTCACCGTCGAAGGTCTCATCGCGCCGAAAATCGGGGTATTGACGATCGACGATCCCGATCCGATGACCAAGCCGCTGTCGGCGATCAATCTGTCCGTAGCAGACGATGGCGGTGCAATGCTCCTTAACCGTATCTCCCTCCAGGTCAAGCCGGGTGAGACGGTTGCACTGGTCAGTACCGCAACAGGTGGAGCGGAGGCGCTTGCAGAAGCCTTCGCGCGGCTGAACTGGCCGGACAGCGGAAGGGTCGCTTCGGGCACCGACGACCTGCTTGAACTCCCCGAAGCAGTAACCGGCCGGCGCATGTCGTATGCCTCGTCGGATGTTTTCCTGTTCCAGGCAAGCCTCCGCGACAACCTGCTCTACGGGTTGAAGCATGCGCCGCTGACATCGGTGCCTTATGACGGTGCTGCGGCAGATCAGCACCGCTGGAACATTCACGAGGCGCGCCGGTCGGGCAATCCGGATCTTGATATCCACAGCGACTGGATCAACTATGCTTCCGCTGGCGCTACCGGCCCGCACGACCTCTTTGAAGCCGTGCGCCGGGTGCTCGACGCGGTTGTTCTGTCGCGTGACATTCTGGATCTCGGCTTGCGCTCTTCGGCCGACCTCACGCGTCACACGGAGCTTGCCAGGCGGATCGTCGAACTGCGTGCGGCGCTGCGGACCCGGCTGGAACAAGAGGGGCTGAGCGGACTGGTGGTTCCTTTCGAACCGGGCGCCTACAACAAGGAAGCAACGATCGGCCAAAACCTGCTCTTCGGCGCTGCCGCCGGCCCCGAACTGGCCGATAGGGCCCTGGCGGCCAATCCCTATTTTGCTTCCGTGCTGAGGCAAGCCGGCCTCGACCGCACGCTCTACGAAATGGGCTTGGAGATCGCCAAACAGGCGATCGAGCTGTTTGCCGACCTGCCGCCCGATCACCAGTTCTTCCAGCAGCTCGCCTTCATGAGCGCGGAGGAGATACCCGCCTACGAAACCTTGCTGCAACGGCTCAAGAACCGTCCCTACGAGGCGGTTTCGGAGAACGATCGCGCCATGATCGTCACCTTGAGCTTTGCCTACATCGAGCCCCGGCACCGCTTCGGCCTGCTGAGCGACGAGCTGATGAGCAAGATCGTCGCTGCACGCAACCGGTTCTATGAAGACCTGCCGCCCGAGCTGCACAATGCGGTCGAACGGTATGATCCTGCCAAATACATTGCCGCGGCCACCGTCATGGATAATGTCCTGTTCGGGCGTGTGGGCAACAATCATCCCGACGCGCCCGACCGCATACGCTCCATCGTCTATGACATTCTTGACGAACTGGGGCTTTATGGCGAACTTCTGGATGTCGGCCTGGACTTCAACGTCGGCTCCGGCGGCAGGCGGCTGACCGGTGGACAGCGACAGAAGCTCGATGTTGCCCGGGCCTTGCTCAAGCGTCCCGATTTTCTCATTCTCAACCGGCCGCTGTCGGCGCTCGACCAGCGCATGCAGGATAAGGTGCTGCGAAATGTGCTCGAGGAAGCCAGGCGCGACGGCCATTCGCCGGCAATTGTGTGGGTCGTGACGAATCCGGCAATGGCGATGATGTTCGATCGCGTTATCGTCTTCGACTCGGGTCAATTGGCGGAAGACGGAACACACGAGACACTTTTGGCAGGGAACGGTATCTTCAAGGAACTGTTGTCATAGAGCAACGGACATTCAGATGGGATCATTCTGCCGGTGCACGATATCGGGCTCGCCACCTTTCGCGTGGTTTGTCTCGCCATCCCGGAAAGAGAATTGATTCCATCTGGGCGTCCGTTGCTCTAGTCTGGCAAACGCGAATTTTGGAAGGTTTGCGACAATGCTGCTCAAGGATGAAGTTGGAATGCTGCAACGCGTTCCCTTGTTCTCTGCCATCGAGCCGACAAAGCTCAAGCTGCTTGCGTTCACATCCGATCGTGTGAGCTACAGCGCCGGCCAGATCCTTTTCCGGCAGGGCGACGAGGGAGACGCCGCCTATGTCATCCTTTCAGGCAGGGCCGATATTCTTGTCGATTCCGACAGCGGACCGATAAAAGTTGCCGAACTGGAGCCAAATTCGATCGTTGGCGAGATCGCCATATTGTGCAACAGCTCCCGCACTGCCACCGTCAGAGCGGCAAGTCCGCTGGAAGCCCTGAGAATCCGCAAGGATCATTTCCTGAGGCTTATGAGGGAGTTCCCGGAAATGACCATCGAGATATTGCGGGTTCTTGCCGATCGCCTAAGCCATACGACCGCGGATCTGATCGACGCACGAAGCGCCAAATAACGAAGGACGTGCGCTCGATCCTCGCCGTCGTGACGGCACTGTCCTCTCGCTGAGAAGATCACCCGGAGAAAGCCTGTCTCGCCTAGCAGCAGTTGTTTGGATATGATGGGCGAAGGGGTAGCATGGACGACAACGTTTTCCTGGTCAGGTTTTGGGGTGTCCGCGGCAGCATTTCGGTATCAGGGCCAGAATTCTCTCGCTATGGCGGCAACTCAATCTGCGTCGAGATGCGATGCGGTAAGCATACGCTTCTGTTCGACGCAGGCTCTGGCCTACGGCCTGCCGGCGCGGCGCTTCAGGCGTTGGGCGTGACCGATTTCGACCTGCTTTTCACCCATTGCCATTACGATCACATCATCGGGCTGCCGTCTTTTGCGCCGATCTATGACCGGGGCGCCAAGGTTACGCTTTGGTCCGGGCATCTTGCAGGACACATGACGACCCGGCAGATGGTCGATGAGTTCATGCGGCCGCCGTGGTTTCCGGTGAAACTGGAGGCCTGCAAGGCAAGCCTCGACTATCGCGATTTCGTATCCGGAGACGTGCTTCGCCCGCGCGAAGGGGTGGTGGTCCGAACCGGCAGTCTTATGCATCCGGGCGGCTGCATAGGCTACCGGGTCGAATGGGGCGGCGGCGTCGTGGCGGTGATCACAGACACTGAGCACGAGCCGGACAAACTCGATCAGGCGGTGCTCGGCCTGATCGAAGATGCCGACCTCGTCATTTACGATTGCACCTACACCGAGGAGGAAATGGAACGCCGCCGCGGTTACGGGCACTCGACTTGGCAACAGGGCGTCAAGCTCTGTGAGGCGGCCGGTGCGCGGAGGCTTGCGCTGTTTCACCACGATCCGACACGCACCGACAAGGAACTGGACAAGATCCAGAAACTGGCCAAGGACAGGTTTACCGGCGCTTTTGCCGCGCGGGATGGCCAGACGCTCAAACTTCCAGTCTCATTGCGCAAAAGGCGCTGAGCTATTTTCCTCTATCTCTTTGTTTTGACGCAATTCCGGACGGAAACCGTTCATACTTTCCTGGAATTGTTCTACCGGCGCTGCGCCCGATCAATGTGCTGATCGGAAGCCATGCGCAGGCTTCAGTCTGTGCGGTGACTGTGAACAGCCGTTCGAGGAAGAGCCAGGCCGATTCATCATGTACGAGATGGTGGGTGAGCAGGCCCACCGGTTCGCCCCCATCGAATGCATGCTGCAATTGCGCGATGATAGTCTGAACCAATAGGCCATGATCGCGGCAGCCGCGCGTGCCATGCCAATCCATGATGTCGACATTGCTGTTGATGACCGCAAGTGAAGCCGGCCTTGGCGGCCCATAGACCGACAATGCCGAAAATCCTATCGATCCAAGGTCGGATACCAAGCCGGCGTCGATCCTGTTCCAGGGTGGCACCAGCATCGGAACGGCACGTGCGCCGTGCAGGCCGGTTACGTGCGCCAGCCCGCGAGCCAGATCATCGAGCACCGCCTCGCGTGGCCGATGCGCGCCGAGCTCCTGCTTCTTCTGGCCCTCGGGCGCATGATTTCGGTGCGCCCAGCCATGGATGGCGACCGTGGCATGCGGCGCCTCGTCAAGCCGAACGACAAGCTTCTCGTCAGTCAGGGCGGGAATGACGGCCAGAGTCACCGGAACCGCGAATTCACCGGTGAGGTCGAGCAACCGATCAAGCGCAGGCGTCGGATCCACGGCGTCATCGTCGCGCAGCCAGAACTCTGCCTTACGGTCCGCCCGTTGCCGGCTCGCCAGTTCCTCCACCAAGGGTTGCCAGATTTGATCGGATGTCATGAGACCGGGATCTTCGCAAGAAGTTCGGCCAGACGCGCCGCTGCAGCACCGAGAGAACGTTCTTCGAGGATGAAACGTCTGGCTTCTGCGGCCATGATGGATCTTTCGTCGTTACGGGCCAGAAGCCTTTCAATGGCAGAAGCGAACGCCGCCACATCGTCCGGCGGGGTGAGAAACCCGGCCTGGCCATCCCGGACGACCTCCGGCACGCCGGCGACGTCCTGAGCCACAACCGGAAGGCCGGCGGCCTGTGCTTCAAGATAGGCAACGCCATAGGCCTCGCCGAAACCCGGCCAGACGTAAATTCCCCCACTGTAGAGGACATCCGGCACGGCGGCTGGCTCAATCGCGCCAAGCCATTCGATACGCTCGGCGGGCAAGCCGGCGAATTGCGCTTTGATCTCCTCGCGGGCAGGTCCGTCCCCGACGACCGACATGGTCCAGGGCAGGTGACCGATCGAACCGAGCGCCTGCGCCAGCATGCGATAGCTTTCGACTTTGTCGCCCGGGCGCATCATGGCGACGGTAACGAGGCGCGTCGGACAACCGCGTGCCGGCGTTTCCCGGAATAGCGATGTGTCGATGAAGGGCGAAAGCATGCCGAAAGCGGCGTCGGGTACCGCATCTGCCAGTCCCTGACGATCCCTTTGCGTGAAGCAGATGTTCAGCGCCGCCTGTTCGACGGCTCGCGCCACCAACGCTTGCGTATCGGCCCACAAACCGGTGTTGCGCCGCCTCGAATAGGAGGCTTCCGCTGTCACATAGGGGACACCAAAGGCCAACGCCAGTTCGGGCCCGATCAGGTCGGGCGCCTTGTAATAGGGATGATAGGTGAACCACAGATCGGGCTTGCCGTCACGATCCCAAAGCCTTGCCAGCCGCGCGGCTTCCTCCCGGGCCTCGATCTTGAGCGCATCGAAACTTTTCGAATCCGGTTCGCGTAGATAGAAGCGCAATTCGGATGCCAGTTCGACGCTATGTCCTCCATGCTCCAGCGCCTTGACCAGCATCCGTGCCATCTGGCGGTCGCCGGAGGCGACGGGATGATTGGGCGACTTCAGCGGCGCATAGAAGGCAATTCGCATCGCCGGACCCTATCATCGGAAAGCCTGCGCAAGTCAATTTCGAAGCATGATCGACTTCACCCTCAAGCACTGGAATGTGCTATCTGATGCTCATGGAAACAGCTGCCGCGTCCGATCCGTTTGTTGCTTCTCTGCCGGTCTTCGCAAAGTTCGAAAGCGTTGCCGATATCGATAACTATCGGCCTCTCCCCGATGGCTGGGCGCTGGCCACCGCAGACATCGTCGGCTCGACCAAGGCGATCGAGGCGGGGCGCTATAAAACCGTCAATATGGCCGGTGCCAGCGTCATTTCGGCGCTGCTCAATGCGCTGGGTAGGCAAGATCTTCCCTTTGTCTTCGGCGGCGACGGCGCGCTCGTGGCGTTTCCCGGTTCGGCGCTGGAGATCACCCGCAACGCGCTGGCGGCTGTCCAGAGATGGGTGGCGGACGAACTGGATCTGACCTTGCGTGCCGCAATCGTGCCGATAAAGGATATAAGAGCGCAAGGCCTCGACGTTCGCGTGGCGAGGTTCCAGGCCTCCGATGCGGTCTTCTACGCCATGTTCGCCGGAGGTGGCGGCAGTTGGGCGGAAGCCGAGATGAAAGCGGGGCGCTACCGCATCGATCCTGCGCCGGCCGGCGCGCGGCCGGACCTGACCGGCCTCTCGTGCCGCTGGAACCCGATCGAAGCCCGGCATGGCGAAATCGTCTCAATCATCGCCATACCGGGGGCGTCGCGCGACTTGCGCGGTTTTCAGTTTCTGGTTTCCGACATCATCGCCCTTGCCGGCAGGCAGGAACGCGATGGCCATCCGGTGCCGGTGAACGGGCCGGACTACAGTTTGCTGCCCGCCGGCCTCGATATCGAGGCGCGGGCCACGGCGCCGGCAGGACGGCGGTGGCTATCGAAGCTGTGGATAGTGTTCCTGATGACGCTTACGGCTGTTACGGATAGATATGGCTGGACGATCGGCAGATTCGATCCGAAGATCTACAAACGCGAAGTGGCCAGCAATTCGGATTTCCGGAAGTTCGACGATGGCTTGAAGATGACCATCGACGTTGACGCGGATGTGTTGCAACGGATCGAGAACCGGCTGAAACAGGCGGAAGAGGCGGGCATCTGCAACTATGGCCTGCACCGCCAGAAATCGGCCTTGATGACATGCCTCGTCGCATCGCCGCTGCAGCGCGATCATGTTCATTTCATCGATGGCGCCGCCGGCGGCTATGCGATGGCTGCCGCAAGCCTTAAGGCGAAGGTGCCGGTCTGACGGCTTGCGGACATCGATTTTCCGCAATATGCCTCGGGGCTCTTGTGAGCGGTGAGCCTCACCATGGAAGCGGACGGCCTGTCCGAATTGACGGGAAGCAGATTTTTGGACGCCTCACGATCGACATATGACCATCTTCTGAACCGGATTTCGACGCGTGCCGCGCAAGTCGGCGTGATCGGACTGGGCTATGTCGGGTTGCCGCTGGCGGTTGCGATCGCACGCGCCGGCTTCCCTGTTTGCGGCTTCGACATCGAAGCCCAAAAGGTCGAGAGCCTGAACAACGGGCAATCCTACATCGAGGCGGTGACGTCGACAGCCCTTGCCGGCCAGGTGGCGAGCGGACGGTTCCGCGCCACTGCGGATTTTGCCGAACTGGCCGTCTGCGATGTCATCATCATCTGCGTTCCGACACCACTGACGAAACACCGCGAGCCGGATCTCTCCTTTGTCAGGAACACCGCAGGCACCATCGCGAAGCATCTGCGTCTCGGCCAGCTGATCGTGCTGGAATCGACCACCTATCCCGGCACCACCGACGACGTGATCAAGCCCATCCTGGAAAAAATCGGCTTGCAGTCGAGGATAGACTTCTTCCTCGGCTTCTCGCCCGAACGCGAGGATCCCGGCAACCGCAGCTTTGAAGTCGCGACGATCCCCAAGGTCGTGGCAGGTGACGGCATTGAAGCGGCGACGCTCGTGCAGGCTTTCTACCATGGCGTGGTCAAGACCGTCGTTCCGGTTTCCACCACGGCGACCGCCGAGGCGGTCAAGCTGACGGAAAACATCTTCCGCTCGGTCAACATAGCCCTCGTCAACGAGTTGAAGATCGTGCTCGGTGCGATGGGAATCGACGTCTGGGAGGTGATCGAGGCGGCAAAGACCAAGCCCTTCGGCTACATGCCTTTCTATCCTGGCCCTGGACTTGGCGGGCACTGCGTTCCGATCGATCCCTTCTACCTGACGTGGAAGGCTCGCGAATACGAACTGCCGACCCGCTTCATCGAGCTGGCGGCAGAGATCAACACGGCCATGCCGCGTCATGTGGTCGATGAACTGGCGAAGGCGCTGGACCGGCGCTGCGGCAAGGCGCTCAGCCGCTCGCGCATTCTCATCATCGGGCTCGCCTATAAGAAGAATGTGCCCGACATCCGCGAAAGCCCCTCATTGCGGCTCATTGAACTCATCGAGGAATGGGGCGGCAAGGCGGAATTCCACGATCCGCATGTTACCGAAATCCCGGCCACACGGGAGCATATGGCGATCAAGGGGCGTCGCTCGGTCGAATTGACCGAGGTGACCTTGAAGGATTTCGACGCTGTCGTCGTTGCAACCGACCACGACGCGATCGACTATCAGGCGATCGCGGATCACGCTCTACTGATCGTCGACACACGCAATATTTTTGGCCGCCTCGGGCTAGCCCGAGAGACGGTGGTGAAGGCCTGACGGCGTCCGAGCCGGCGAATTTGTGCAAGGAGATTTCGAGATAGCATGAGCACAGCGCAAGCAGAAATTTCTGCCATTCTCATGGATAAGGTTGCCGATTGGCTGACCCAATCGGCGTTGGCGGGCGACGACCTGGAAACATTGGTAAGGGGCTTTTGTGAACGGCTGGCTGCTGCCGGCCTGCCGTTGAAGCGGGTGCATTTGAGCTTTTCGATGCTTCATCCGCTTTATGACGCGCTCGGCTTCACCTGGCTCCGCGGCCAGGGCCTGGAAGTGGAAGGCTTCCGCAAGGAGAACGGCGTTCATTCCGACAGATTCCTGACCAGCCCATACTACCATCTGCTCAGCCACAAGCTCGACCATCTGCGGCGCCGGCTCGACCCGTCGGTGCCGTCGGAATTTCCTGTTTTCGATGACCTCAAGCTGATGGGCGTCACCGATTACATGGCTTTCGTCCATCCCTTCAGCGGCAACACCAGTCAGGGCATGATCGGGTCTTGGTCCACCGACAGTGGTGCAGGCTTCAGCGACAGCATGATTTCGGCGCTGCTGCGCATCCAGAACCATCTCGCTATCGCAACCAAGATGGCGGTGCTCACCAAGCTTGCCGACAACATGATGACCACTTATCTCGGCGGCGACGCCGGCAGGCGCGTGCTCGACGGCCAGATCAAGCGCGGCGAGGGTGATACAATCCGGGCGGCACTGGTCATGGGCGACATGCGCGGGTCGTCAAGACTTGCCGAAACCTCCGGCCGCGAAGTCTATATCGATACGCTGAACCAGTTTTTCGACGCCGCTGCTGCACCTTTCAATCGCAAGGGCGGGCAGATCATGAGTTTCATAGGTGATGGCTTCATTGCCGTCTACCCTTGCGCAAGACACCGTTCACAGTCCGAGATCGCCTGCCAGGCTGCTCTTGCAGCAGCGCACAAGGCCACCGCGCGCATGATGGATCTCAATCTGCGCAGAAAGCAGCAGGGATTGAGCGACATAAACTATGGTATCGGCCTGCATGTCGGCAATGTGATGTTCGGCAATGTCGGGCTTACCGACCGGCTCACATTCTCTGTCTTCGGCTCGGCTGTAAACGAGGTCCAGCGCCTCCAGACCCTGACCAAGAAATATCCGCACAGCGTTCTCGCCAGCAAAGACTTCGCCAGCTATTGCGGCGCCAACAACTGGCTGGCGCTCGGCATGGAGGAACTGGCGGGCATCAGGCAGAAGCTAACGGTGCTTTCACCCGATTTGTCGGGTGCTCTCTCGCTCGACGAAGACGGTGCGCTGGAGCCGATTTACGACCGCATATCGGACGCCGAGCAGGTCATGCTGCTTCATCGCAATGCCGCGCGGCCGTCCGCGGGCGACCCGAGGAAGCTCCAGTAACCGCCACGCTCTGATCCGAACGCGTTTGGTATGCAGTCCGGTCGCCGGTTCCGCCAGGGAACTGGCGACTGTTCGAATCCAAGTTGCTCTAGGCTGGCAATGCGATAGTCTCGCCTTCTGGACCTGCCAGAGTGGGGGCTGGTGTGAGAATGAATTTGGGCGTTGATCTGCTGCGGATCGAGGATGTTGGCATCTCTTTTGCCATTATAGGGGGACCGTTGCATGCCGTCAGGCGTGCAAATCTTCGCGTCCTGCCCGGCAAGGTTACCGCGCTTGTGGGCGAGTCCGGTTCCGGAAAATCGGTTCTCAGCCAGGCAGTGATGGGCATTTTGCCGAACACAGCCCATGTTCGCGGCCGTATCCTGTTTTCCGATCCTGAAAAGCCCGGCACGACGCAGGATATCCTGCAGATGCCGCGTGACGGACCCGAAATCCGGGCGTTGAGAGGCAGCCGCATCGGCAAAATATTTCAGGAGCCGATGACATCACTGTCGCCGCTGCATACGATCGGCAATCAGGTGAGCGAATCCCTGCAGATTCATACGCCCATGGCTTGGGTGGAGCGCAAGGCGCGGACCGAGGAAATGCTCGGACTTGTCGGCTTTCCCAACCCCAAGCGCGCCTATGACATGTATCCCTTTGAACTTTCGGGAGGATTGCGTCAACGCGCCATGATCGCCATGGCGCTTATCTGCCGGCCCGCGCTGTTGATCGCCGACGAGCCGACGACGGCGTTGGACGTCACCATCCAGGCGCAAATCCTGCAATTGCTGCGCGAGCTTCAGACGAAGCTGAACATGGCGATGCTGCTGATCACGCACGACCTTGGCGTAGTCGCCAACGTCGCCGACGAGGTGGTGGTCATGTACCATGGCGAGATCATGGAAGCGGGACCTGTGGAGGCGATATTCCGCCGGCCGGGCCACCCTTACCTGAAGGGCCTGATGGCAGCCGTTCCGCATTTCGACCTGAAGCCCGGCGAAAGGCTAAAGGCGCTCCGCGAGGTGCCGGTGAATGTCGGGAACCTGCTCGGCAAGCAGACGGCGCCGGCATCGAAGGGGCCGGACGACATCCTGCTGTCGGTCAGGGATCTGACAAAGACCTTCACGATCCGCAAGTCCGGATGGTTCGGCGGAGATCATCAAACCTCTGTTCGCGCCGTGGACGGCGTGAGCTTTGATATCAGGCGGGGTGAGTGCCTGGGTCTTGTCGGCGAAAGCGGCTCCGGCAAAACCACCGTCAGCAAGATCCTCATGCGGGCTGTCACCCCTAGCGGCGGCTCTGTGATCTTCAATGGCCGCGATGGTCCGATCGACGTCTTGGAAGCCGAGGGAGACGCCCTGCGCATGCTGCGCGCGAAAATCCAGATGGTCTTCCAGGATCCGGTTTCGTCGCTTTCACCCCGCATGACGGTGGAGAACATTTTGAGCGAGCCGCTGGAAATCCATCGACGTGGCAATGCCGCGTCCCGACTCGCCACGGTCAAGAGCCTGATGCAGGCAATCGGGCTCGACCCGCGCTTCATAAAGCGTTATCCGCATAGTTTCTCCGGCGGGCAGCGTCAGCGTATCGGCATCGCGCGCGCGTTGGCGTTGGGGCCTGAACTCCTGATCTGCGACGAGCCGGTTTCGGCACTCGATGTCTCTGTCCAGGCGCAGATCCTGAACCTTCTGAAGGACCTGCAGAAGGAACTGGGCCTGACCTACCTGTTCATATCCCACAACCTGGCGGTGGTGGACTACATGGCAGACCGCATCGCGGTGATGTGCGGCGGGCGTATCGTCGAGCTCGCGCCGCGCGAAATTCTGCTTAGGAAACCGGTCCACCCCTACACGCGCTCACTGGTCGCCGCAGTACCTTTCCCCGATCTCGACAGGCCGATGGATTTCAAGACGCTGAAACTCAGCGGCGCTTCCGACACCAGCGCATGGGGACCGCAATTCCGCGACGAGGGCGACGAGGACATGCTGTCGCCGCTCGATCTTGGCGGCGGCCACCTCGTGCTGGCCCGAAGTTCGGCCGATGTCAGCGAGCTACGCCATTGATCAGCCGGCGCACCGTCCTTGGACTCATGGCTTCGGCATTTCTGCCGGGCACGTTGCGCGCCGGCGATCTGGAGCCGGAATTTCTTGAGCCGCAGCTGAAGGCCAGAGCGCTGCCGGCACTCGCCGAACGCCTGCCCAAGCGCCCGCGCGCGTTGAATCTCGCTGCGATGGGCCGGCAGCCCGGCCAATATGGCGGCACGCTGCGCACGATCATCGGCAGCCAGAAAGATATCCGGATGATGACGATCTACGGGTACGCTCGCCTGGTCGGCTATGACGAAAAGCTTAACCTGCAAGCCGACATTCTCGAAAGTTTCGATGTAGCGGATGATCGTGTCTTCACTTTCAAGATACGAGAAGGACATAAATGGTCTGACGGTAGCCTGCTGACGTCGGAGGATTTTCGCTATTGCTGGGAAGATGTCTGGCTGAACGATGAGCTTTCGCAAGGCGGGCTTGCCCCGGCCCTGCTGGCGGACGGCAAGCCGCCACGCTTCGAGATCGTCGATCCGTTGACGGTCCGCTATAGTTGGGATGCGCCCAATCCCGACTTCCTGCCCAAGCTCGCCGCTGCTTCGCCCCTATCGCTTGTTCTGCCGGCCGCCTATCTCAAGCAGTTCCACAAGAAATACCAGGATCCATTCCGGCTCGCCGGCCTAATGAAGGAGAACCGGGCCCAGAAATGGACGCTCTTGCATATCCGCATGTCGCGGCAGTATCGCCCGGAGAACCCGGAACTGCCGACGCTCGATCCCTGGCAGAACCGGACCAAGCCGCCGGCTGAGCAGTTCGTCTTCGAGCGGAACCCGTTCTTTCATCGAATAGACGAGAATGGCCGGCAACTGCCCTATGTCGACCGGATTGTCATGAATGTCAGCTCGTCGGCGATCATTTCCGCCAAGACCGGTGCGGGCGAGAGCGACCTGCAAGGCATGGGAATTGACTTCACCGATTACTCCTTCCTGAAGGATGCGGAGAAGCGCTACCCGGTGAAGATGCATCTCTGGAAACGCACACAAGGTTCGCGGCTGGCGCTGCTGCCCAATCTGAATTGTGCCGACCAGGTGTGGCGTGGCCTTTTTCGTGACGTGCGCGTGCGCCGCGCACTTTCGCTCGCTGTGGACAGGCGCGAGATCAATTTGGCTGTGTTCTACGGATTGGCGCAGGAAAGTGCCGATACGGTCCTGCCGGAGAGCCCGCTCTACCGGCCGGAATTCGCGAAAGCCTGGGTCGCCCATGATCCCGACCAGGCCAATGCCCTGCTCGACGAGGTCGGGCTTCGGGCGCGTGACGATGACGGCCTGCGGATACTTCCCGACGGACGCTCGGCGCAGCTCGTAGTGGAAACGGCCGGCGAAAGCACGCTGGAAACCGACGCGCTCGAGCTCATCACCGATCACTGGCGCAAGATCGGCATCGCCCTGTTCATCCGGACTTCGCAGCGCGACATCTTCCGCAGCCGCGCGCTTGGTGGCCAGATCATGATGTCGATGTGGTCGGGCATCGACAATGGCGTGCCGACCGCCGACATGAACCCCTACCAACTGGCCCCAACCGTCGATGACCAGCTGCAATGGCCGCTCTGGGGTGCTCACTACTTGTCCCGTGGCAAGGTCGGCGAAGCGCCCGATCTTCCGCCCGTGGTCGAGTTGATGGCTTTACTCAAGCGCTGGAACGCATCGACCGAAGCCACGGAGCGCGCCGATATCTGGAATTCAATGCTGTCGATCTATACCGATCAGGTGTTTTCGATCGGCACGGTAAACGGAACGCATCAGCCGGTTCTGGCATCCTCGCGGCTGCGCAATCTGCCTGACAAGGCGCTCTACGGCTACGACCCGACCGCCTATTTCGGTGTCTATATGCCGGATACATTCTGGCTTGGAGAGTCCTGAGCGTGCTTCGATATTTTGTCTGGCGCATCGCCGTGATGGTTCCAACGCTGCTGGTCATATCGGCACTGGTGTTCACGATCATCGAACTTCCCCCAGGCGACTATTTCGACAGCTATGTTGCCGAGCTTCGGGCTCAGGGCGAAGCGGTGGATTCCGATCGCATCGAGATGATGCGCAAGGAATATGGTTTCGACAAGCCACCGGTCATTCGCTACTTCTACTGGGTCGGCGGGATGCTGCACGGCGATTTCGGCTATTCCTTCGAATATGAGCTGCCGGTTCGCGACGTCGTCGGGGACCGAATGTGGCTGACGGTGCTGGTTTCCTTCGTCACGATCATCTTTACCTGGCTCATCGCCTTTCCGATCGGCATGTACTCCGCCACGCATCAATACAGCTGGGGCGACTACGGCCTGACTTTCTTCGGCCTTCTCGGCCTTGCGATTCCGAACTTCATGCTGGCGCTGATCCTGATGTATTTCGCCAACATCTGGTTCGGCACGTCTATCGGCCATCTCATGGACCAGCAATATCTCGGCGAGCCGATGAGCTGGGCCAAGGCGAAGTCGATCCTCGCCCATCTCTGGATTCCGGTCTTGATCATCGGCACCGGGGGCACGGCAAGCATGATCCGGCGACTGCGCGCCAATCTGCTCGATGAGCTACATAAGCAATATGTCGTGACCGCGCGCGCCAAAGGCCTTCATCCCTTCAGGGCGCTGGTCAAATATCCGCTGCGCATGGCGCTCAATTTCTTCATTTCAGATATCGGCTCTATCCTGCCGGCCATCATCTCCGGCGCCGAAATCACGGCAATCGTGCTGTCTTTGGAGACGACCGGGCCGATGCTGATCAAGGCGCTGCAAAGCCAGGACATGTATCTGGCAGGGTCGTTCCTGATGTTCCTCGCCTTCCTGACGGTCATCGGCGTCCTGATTTCCGACCTGGCGCTGGCGCTACTTGATCCGCGAATTCGTTTGCAAGGCGGCAGCACCAAATGAACACGCAATCGCCGCTGCCCGCTCCGGGCGCCCCACTGCAACACTACGTTTCCATCGCGCCCTTTGACCTGCAGTCGGTCGAGGCGATGACGCCGGAGCAGTCGAAGGTCTTTCAGGCGTCGCAGCTGCGGCTGATGTGGTGGAAATTCCGTCGGCACAGGCTTGCCCTTGTATCCGGCATATTCCTGGCAGCGCTTTATTGCGGGATACTGATCTGCGAGTTCCTGGCGCCCTACGATCTGCACACGCGCAACATGGACTACATCTATTCGCCGCCGCAGCGGGTGCACCTGTTCCACAACGGCCAGTTCGTCGGGCCGTTCGTCTATGGCCGCCAGATGACGCTGGATATGGACACGCTCAAGCGGAACTACGTCGAGAAACAGGATGATGTTCAGCGGATCCGTTTCTTCTGCAAGGGCGACAGTTACCGGTTCTGGGGCCTTATCGAAGGTGACAGGCATTTTGTCTGCCCCGCCGAAAACGGCCAGCTCTTTCTGGCCGGCACTGACAGGCTGGGGCGCGATGTGCTCTCGCGCATCATCTATGGCGCACGCATTTCACTGACAATCGGCCTCGTCGGCATCAGTTTCAGCTTCCTGCTCGGCATTGTCATCGGCGGACTGGCCGGCTATCACGGCGGTATCTTCGACCTGATCGTCCAACGGATAATCGAAGTTCTGCAATCGATCCCCAGCATTCCGCTATGGCTGGCTCTGGCGGCGATCATGCCGATAACCTGGAGTCCGATCCTGATCTATTTCGGCATCACCGTCATCCTCGGGCTGCTCGACTGGACCGGACTGGCGCGGGCCGTGCGTTCAAAGCTTCTAGCCTTGCGCGAGGAGGATTACGTTCTGGCCGCGCAATTGATGGGCGCCAGAAGCAGCCGCATCATCGGGCGGCATCTCATTCCCGGCTTCATGTCGCATCTGATCGCGACGGCGACGATCTCCATACCCGGCATGATCCTGGGCGAGACGGCGCTGAGCTTCCTCGGGCTCGGCCTGAGGGCACCGATAACCAGCTGGGGCATCCTGCTCACCGAGGCGCGCAGCGTCAGCGTGATCGCGTTCTATCCATGGCTGCTTTTGCCGATGCTCCCCGTCGTTCTCGTCATCTTGGCGTTCAACTTCCTCGGCGACGGGTTGCGGGACGCCGCGGACCCGTACAAGTGACAGCGCTATTCCGCCGCGCGCAGTGCCGCCGACTCCACCCGTATGATCCTTGTCGGCAACTGTTCGCTTGTTGCAGTGTTCATCGTCCGCCTCTACACGCGGCAAGACTCGATCGGGGTTTAATACGTCGGCCTCGGGTTTCAGCCGCGAAACGCTCTGGTCGGGGGCAGTTGATTTCGTGAACTGGTTCTGGACATACAATCGCACATGAGTCGCCTTGACAGTTTCATCCGGAGGATGACCGCACAGCGCGACATACTTGATCATGTCTGCGCCGAGGTGGCGAAGATGGAGGGGCCTGTGCTCGAGCTCGGCCTCGGCAATGGCCGGACGTTCCACCATCTGCGCGAGCGCCTGCCCGGACGCCGGATCGTAGCGTTCGACCGCGCACTTGCCGCACACGCCAGCTCAATTCCCGAAGCTGAAAACCTCGTGCTCGGCGAAATACGCGAGACGGCGAGCAGGTTCATTGGCATCGACGCCGCTCTTGTTCATGCCGACATCGGCACCGGCTATGAAGATTGCGATGCAGTGACCTCTACCTGGCTTCCCGATCTGACCGCGCGCCTGCTTCGCGTCGGCGGCATCGCGGTCAGCGGCACGCCGCTAGATCACCCGCAGTTGCAACGCCTCCCGCCGCCACCTTCGGTTCCCGCCGATCGTTATTTTATCTGTAGGCGCGTGTGAGGGGCCGGGACGAGCCAAATCTTCAGGGGCCAAGCCTTCAGGGGATCGTGTATACTGCTATCTCCCGGCCAATGCCGCGCAGCGAGACCTCGTGGGGCACGGGCGTCAGCGCGTTCCTGTGTAAGAGATCGGCGGTGAGATTGTCGTCGACCACCGCTCGAGTGGCGAAGATCGCCTGTGCGTTGGCAAGGTTCTGGACCCGCGAAGCAATGTTGACCGTCTGGCCGAAATAGTCCTGTCGCTCATTCATAGACACGGCGATGCAGGGGCCGGCATGGACTCCGATCTTGAGCAGCAGATCCTCGCGCCCGCTCTTGTCGTTGAGCGTACGCATGGCATCGCGCATCCTGAGGGCTGCAGCAATCGCACGATCAGGCGTCGCGAAGGTCGCCATCACCGCATCACCGATCGTCTTCACCACCGCGCCTGCCTCCGCCGTGACGATCTCGTGCAGAACCTGGAAATGCTCGCGCACGAGATCGAAGGCTGAAAGGTCGCCCACCCGCTCGTAAAGCTCGGTCGATCCGCGCAGGTCGGTGAACAGGAACGTCAGGCTGGTGATCTTCAGGCGCTGGTTGATGTCGAGTGTATCCGTGCGATAGAGATCGCGGAACGTCTGGTTGGTGAGCAGGCGCTTGGCGGTCAGGAAGGGCCGGCGTTTTCCCAGGAAATCATGCAATGCCTGGCCGGCGATGAAGACCGTCGGCAGCACGCGGGTGTCGGTCCGGTTTTCCAGCGAAATGCGCAACGGGCCGGGTTGCATCTCCAGCGTCTGGTTCTGGACATGGTCGCGGTCGAAGGCCAAAGAGAGGCTCCGGCGCTCCTTTGTTGGTTCGCCCTTCCCGTCGATGAACTGCGCTGAATGGGTGACCGGCTCGAAGACGATGATGAATTCGGACGGAAGCTGTATGGGCAGAACCGCCTTTTCACCGGGCGCAAGCTCGATATCCTCCAGCGAGAACGCTTCTAGCTTTTTCGCGAAATCCTCTTCCGGCAGATCGACGCCGGACGCCCAGTAGATTTGGCGGAAATATTCCGCCACCGGCAGTTCGTGTGGATTGTGGGCGGCAATCCTGCGCACGCGGGGACTGACGGTGAATGTCACCTCGACCATCTCGTCGAGGGTCGGTGAATAGCCCTCGGAGCACAGCGCGCAGGTGTATTCGTCCTTTTGCAGGGTTTTCAGCGTGGCGTTGGTGTCGAGCACGCCGCCACAGCCGGGGCACAGTACATTCCAGGAAATGTCGAAGATACCCACCCGCGCCGCATGGAGAAAGGCGCTTATTGCGCGCTCCTCGTCGAGGCCATGCTTGCTGGCGAAGGCTGGCGCATTGATGCGGCAAAGTTCGCGGTCCTCGCCCTCCGCGATGGTTCGCTTGATCGCGTCGATCGCCTGCGGATCGACATCGGCCGATTGTCGCAGAAGTGAGAACAGATCCTGAGCTTCGTTCATCGTGCAGGCTCCGGAAAATGCACCCCGAGGCGTTTTGACCGGACCGGTCTTTGGTCCGAGTGCTCCATCTTACTTCGAAACGGACCGTACGGCCATTCGAATGGATAAGCCTGGTGACCGTTCAATTTCCATTCGGCGGATTTTAACCGGCCGCAAGCAGCACTATGATGGTCCATGGAGCATTCATCTTTGGGATTTTCTCCCATGCCGACATCCGACAATCCGCCATTTCCCGCGGCCCTGCGCCTTTTTTCTGCGGTGGTCATCATCGTCCTGATCGTAGGCGCCGGCCTGTTTTTCATGCCTGCGCTGGTGAAACCGGGCTGGCCTTGGGCCGTCACGCCGTTCAATGCGCGCTTCCTCGGTGGCTTCTACACCGCCGAAATGGTCGTGATGGCGGCACTGCTGGTCTGGAATCGCTGGTCGCCCGGCAGGCTCGTGCTCGTCATGGCCTTCATCTTCACCGTCATCGTGTCGGTGGCTTCGTTCATCAATCTCGGCTATTTCAACTTCGAGCGCAAAGCACCCTGGCTGTGGTTTTTGGTCTATCTTGCTTCGGTCGCGGTATCCGGGCTGTTCCTGTGGCGGGCCAGGGCCCGTCCTTCTGCAAAAGGCGTGACCTTAAATCCCGCATGGAGCGGCTACATGCCGGCGGAATCCGCGATCCTTGGGCTCTATGGCGTCGGCCTGTTGCTGTTTCCCCTGACATTCAGTGGCATCTGGCCATGGCCGATCGATGCCTTCCACGCTCAGGTCTACAGCGCCATCTTCCTCGCCGGTGCGGGCGGTATATATCTCGTCTGGAGAAGCGCGCCGCGCGAGGAACTGCTGGTGCTCGGGTTGGCGCAGTTTCTGGTTGGCCTGCTTGCCATCCTCGGCGTCGTCATCACCGACGCTGCTGTGCACCGGATCGACTGGACGGCGACCGGGACATTGTGCTGGCTCGCCCTTTTCGGCTGGATAGGCATCAGCGGCGTCTTCAAACTCTACGCCGCCTCCCGGTATTTTTAGCTCGCAATCGGCATCATAGGTCAGAGACGGCTGGATTTTCAGGTGGCGTCCGGTGCATCGTACCGGGCCGATTGCCTTCGCCGGGAACGCCATGACCAGCACGACCTCGCCACCCTCCGAGAAAATCCAGCCGCTGCTGCGGTCC
Organism: Mesorhizobium sp. M0663; assembly: GCF_040320585.1. NCBI lineage: Bacteria > Pseudomonadati > Pseudomonadota > Alphaproteobacteria > Hyphomicrobiales > Phyllobacteriaceae > Mesorhizobium > Mesorhizobium sp. M0663. The sequence goes on along the minus strand of NZ_JAMYPX010000009.1, from coordinate 101,771 downwards.
GTCCGGCCAAGCGATGCGGAGGCGCTTTGCGCTATCTTCAACATGCCGGGCTTCCGCTGGGGCACGTTCAGGATGCCTTTCGAGATGGTGGAGCAGGTGGCGCGGCGCATTGCCAAGTCCGGCCAGGAAACCACCTGGATCGTTGCCGAGCTGGACGGCAAGGTCGTCGGCCATGGCAGCCTGGTCGTGCAGGGTTCACCGCGCCGTTCGCATATCGGCGAGATCAATGTTGGCCTTGACGATGCCTTTGTCGGCAAAGGTATCGGCTCTGCCATACTTGGCGCGCTGCTTGACGTGGCCGACAACTGGCGCGCCCTGAAGCGGGTCGAATTGACCGTCTATGCCGACAACGAACCGGCCCTCCGTCTCTACAAGAGCCACGGCTTTGAGATCGAAGGCCGGCATGTGAAGGCCGGCTTTACCGACGGGCAGTACCACGACCTCCTGAGCATGGCCCGGCTGCGGTTCTAAGATCCGCTGTTTGGCGTTAGCTGTTTAGCCAGTCTGACAATTCGTGCGGAGCGAACAGGTGATTGCTCATGGAGAGCTGCGTAGGATACGGCCATTTCGTCTCACGCCATCTTAATCGAGTTGACGATCTATGTGTGGGCCGGCCGCATCCAGCAAGTCTGGTCTCGCTTGGCGTTTGCACCGCAAGCGGCTAGACGGGACCAATGACCGCCGTCTTTGACCCAAGCCCTACCCCTCCGGTGGAAATTCTGGCTGTGCTGTCGCTGCTCTGCCCGGAGGTCGTGCGCGACATCGAGCAGAACTGGAATGCACCGGTTTCCGACTACGCCCGCCATCTTTGGCGGCCGGTGGCAAGGCCTGCATCGGGCCCGGCGATCGCTGCCCGCTCGATCCTGCGCGAAGTCCTGCATCAGCGCCTCGGTAGGATCATGCAGCCTGACGAGATCGGCAAAGCCCTCGACGAGTTCGAGCACAGACCGGTGATTCAGTCCGGCCTGCACTGCCTGCTTCTGATGGACCGGATCACCTTCGATGCCCTCCTGCTTGCCTGGCTCGGCGCGGTCGAAAACGGGCTGTCGGCCTTCGTCGGCTTCATGGGAACGACAATGACCATGGAGACAGTTGGCCGGGAGGGGCCGGGATGGCTCGACGTCGGCGACGACAAGATCAACCTGTTTGGCATGGGGCGCCACAAACTGTGCCGCAAAAGCGCCTGCGTGGCCGGTCCCGTCTCCCTCAACAAGCGCGCGCTCGAAGCGGTGGGCGACGAAACGGATGCCAGCCGCTGGCTGGGCACACTGCTTGCCAGCCAGGACAAGGTGTTTGAAACCGCCGCCGATGCGCTGACTGCCCTGAACCAGGATCTGGTCGCCAATTGGGATCGTGCCGGCATGGCCCTGCCGGTTTTCATCGATGATCGGGCCGCCGCGGCTGCCATGGCGCGGCATCTGGAATATGACGGCAGCCTTCTTTCCAGGCTGCTCATTGAACCCGCAAGACGCCAGCGTCTCGAACATGCCTGGCAAGAGGCCGCATCGAGCCCATTTGGCAGATTCCTGCCCAATGCCACGGACTATTTCTGGGGAATCCGCGAGGAGCGCGTGCGCAAGCTCGTTCTCGAGAACGGGCACCTGATCGAGCCTGACAGGCCGCAAGGTCTTTCCATCCCGTTCGAGCGGCCACATCTCAGGCGGGCGCTGCTGGAAGGCGTGCTGCTGCCGAACTTGTTCCTGACGTTCCTCGTCCTTGCCATATTGCCGCGCGTGCGGGTCGTGGGCGGCCTGAGACAGATTGGCTACGTAGCGCTTTTCCACTCGATCCTTCTGGCCGTGCTGGACGAAAACGCGCCGGAAGAGCGCGATCTGGCCGCGGAGCTGCAGGTTCGGGAAAATGCCTGGGGCATGCGGGTCATCGATGAAAAGATCTCAGTCCGCGAGCAGCTTGCCGGCCTGCCGGAAGTGGCGCTCTTCCCAAACCTGCTCCGGCAATACCGATTGCGGACATTTGCCGAGACGACCGACGACCTGAAACTGGTTCGCGAAAACGCCAGATGGCGCAAGATCGGCCAGGCAGAGATCAAGCCGACCTGAGACTAGTGCGCAACCGCAAGCGACGGCGATCTATCGGGGAGCCTCTAGCGTCTGATCCGGCCGCCTAGGCCTCACCTGTCATTGCACCGCACCGCCCCTTGCGGAGCCCATCCACCACGTGTTCGAAATCGACCGGTTCTTGTAGGGCAAGACTTTGCGACGGTATTCCAACGAATAGTCGGGATTGACGCGAAGCACCTCCTGCCATGCCGCGCGGGCTTCGGCGAAACGGCCCAGATGGCCGTAGCTGCGGGCCGGAAGCGCGCGAGACGTCGGTGACAGCGTTGCGAGTCAGCCCGTTGCATCAAGAGGTCAACGGCCTCTCATCTTCATGATAGCAGGAAGACGGAGGGTAAGAGGGAACTTTCGCAGACGACGGCCACGCAGCCGCCCGAATGGGCAGCGCTCTGCCACCGGACCCACACGGATCGCTCGCTGCCGCTTGCCCGTCGACGACTATCGGTGCATCCTTGTGAATAGTCTGGCCGTGAAGTGCGGGCGAGATCACGCCGTCACGGCCACTAGTGAGGTCTTGTTCGATGGACTGCTCGGGCTGCGGTTTCGAGATTGAGGGCGGTTACGCCTTCTGTCCGAGGTGTGGCAGGCGCCAGCCCGTGCCATGCGCCAGTTGCGGCTACACCTGCGCACCTGATTTCGAGTTCTGTCCGAAATGTGGGGCAAGCGTCGGTGCGCCCGCAAAAGCCGTCGAACGGCCTGCTCCGGCACCAAGCCGGACCATTGTGCCGCCTTCTCGAACTCCGTCGCTGCTTCCGAACATCGAAAGCGAAGAAGGGCTGCATCCCGTCTCTGACGCCGATCGCCGGACGGTAACGGTCCTGTTCGCCGACCTTTGCGGCTTTACGACACTCAGCGAGCAGCTCGACCCCGAGGTCATGCAAGCGCTGCAGAACAAACTGTTCAAGGAATTGACGGCGGCCGTGCGAAACTTTGGTGGTTTCGTCGACAAATTCATCGGCGATGCACTGCTCGCTTTGTTCGGTGCGCCGGTCGCGCATGAGGACGATCCGGAACGTGCGCTTCGCGCCGCTCTCGACATGATCGCCCGGACGGCGCGGCTCGGCGAAAGCACCCCCCACTCCGGCTCGCCTCTGTTACTCCACATCGGCATAAACACTGGTCCGGTCGTTACTGGCGGATTGGGCATCGGCACCGCCAGATCCTATTCCGTGACCGGCGACACAGTGAATACGGCGCAACGCCTGCAATCGCTGGCCGCACCGGGTGAGGTGCTGGTAGGCGAGCTCACTCACAGGCTGACCCGGCATGCCTTCTCTTACGAGTCGCTGGGTGATGTCGTGTTTCGCGGCAAGGCTGGCAGCGTGCTCGTTCATCGACTGGACGCACCGCTAGCGGTGCCGCGTGCAGCGCGCGGGCTCGAGGCGCTCGGCCTCAGTGCGCCGCTAATAGGTCGTGGTGCGGAGCTCAATAGAATGATGGCGAGCCTTGACCAGGCGTGCGGCGGCTCGGCCCAACTTGTCCGCCTCGTCGGAGAAGCCGGCATCGGGAAATCGCGGCTGATGAAGGAGTTCGTCGCCCGCGTCGGCGACGAGGAGCGTTTTCGCAACGTTGCCGTGCGGCAGGCCACGTGCTCACCGCGGGGTGAACAATCTTTTGGCGCCTTGGGCGCAGTGGTGCGCAGCGCTGCCGGGATGATGCAAAACGACAATGGGGACGAAATGCGGGGGAAGCTCGCAGGCTTGCTTGCCGATCTCGGCCTGCAGGGCGAGGAGGCGAAGCGGCTGATGCCTTTGCTCTACCATGTGCTTGGCCTTGGCGACCCCGATGCCACCTTGCAGCATGTCGAGCCCGAGCAGCTGCGGCGGCAAATTCTCTACGCAGTCCGCACAATCATCGAACGGCGGCTTGCGTTGTCGCCGCTATTGATTGTCGTCGAAGACCTGCACTGGGCCGACGCCGTGTCGCTCGAGGCACTACGTTTCGTGATGGACAGATTGGAACGCACGCGGTTGATGTTGCTGGTCACGCATCGTCCGGCGCCGGACAACGACCAGCTCGACTCAAGTCGGGTCAGTCACACAGCGCTCAGGCTTCCGCCACTCAACAATGATGACGGACGCAGCCTGCTGGCAGCGCTTTTCGGCGAGAGTTGGGTAAGCTCCGCGGGAGGGCTTGTCGACCAGATCCTCGAGCGCGCGGGCGGCAACCCCCTTTTTGTAGAGGAAATCGTTCGCGGCCTTATCGATCGCGGTGTACTGATGCGAGAGGGCCAGCGATGGCGGACTGTGGCAGGCGAAGTCGCAACCGGCATCCCCGCCACTATCCAGGCAATGTTGCTTGCCCGCGTCGACCGGCTGCCCCAAGAGGTGCGCCGGTTGGCCCAGGAGGCCGCGGTAATCGGCCCGCGCTTCGATGCCACACTTCTGAAAACCGTGACAGCCGATCCCGGCCGGCTCGAAGCCGGCTGCGAACTGCTTTGCGATGCGGAAATCATCGAGGAAGTTGCCGGATCAGGCTCGGTCTCGTCTCAAAGCTACCGCTTTACGCAAACATTGCTGCAGGACGTGATCTACCAGAATCTGCTCCTGCAACGCCGGACCGAAATCCACGGGCGGATCGGTGCTGCCTTGGAGCAACTGGGCGGCGACGAGCCGGAACGGCTCGAGGATTTGACCGTGCTCGGTCATCATTTTGCACAGAGCGCCGAGCGGGAGAAGGGCGCGCATTACCTGCAGGCGGCAGGCGATCGCGCTCGCATGATATATGCCAACGACGACGCCCTTCGTTTCTACGAGCGAGCACTGACTGCGTTGGGCGCGATCGGGCAAACACCGCTCAAACTGGCAATTGCAGAGCGCATTGCCGATTTGAGCGGCCCGGCAGGCCGCCGCGAGATCGCGCACCACCACTACGAGACGGTGTTGCAGGCATACCGCGAGTCGGCCAATCGCGTCGCCTCGGCGCGAGTTTTGCGTAAGATCGGTCGGCTACTCTGGGATGTCGGCAAGCGGGACAAGGCAGAACCCCGCTATGCTGAGGCGGCAGCGCTCCTCGATGGAGCGGATGCCCCGATCGAGCAGGCGCATCTGTGGCAAGAACGTGGCCGACAGGCGTTCCGTAGCGGAGATCACGCTCTCGCGGCAAAATGGGCAGACGCGGCGCTGGATTGCGTAGGCACACTGACAACGGAGCATGTCTCCGAGGTAAGGTGTGATGCCACTCTTGTGACCGCCGAGGCACTCAATACCAAGGCTGTCGCGCTGGCTCGCCTTGGGCGAAACCGTGAGGCCGTGCGTCAGGTTGAGCGTAGCATTGAATTGGCCGAAGCCGCCGGTCTGCTGGGCGCGGCCTGCCGCGGCTACACCAATCTCGGCGTGCTTTACACGACCATCGATCCCGCAAAGGCGATGGAGGTCTGTCGGCGCGGTCTTGAAGTGGCGCGCCGTATTGGTGATTTGGGTTTCCAGGCGCGCCTCCTCGCCAATCTGGCGGTCGCTTGTTGTACTTTCACGGATCGCTGTCCAACGGAGGGCGTGCCTGCTGCCGAGAAGGCCATCGAGATCGACCGGGCGCTCGACCAGCGCGAGCACCTGCCGGTGCCGTTGATCGTGCTTGGGCAGATCCACCAGTGCAACGGCCGTCCGGACCTGGCGGTTGGGTTGTTCCACGAAGCACTGGACGTAGCTCGCGAAACGGGCGAACCCCAACTGCTGTTTCCGTGTTATGATGGTCTTGCAACGCTTAATCTCGACCTCGACAATCTGGCCGAGGCCGAACGCTACTTTTCCCTGGCGCAGGGTATATGCGCCCAGCACGGGCTCGACCCGGAAGCGCTTGTGGTGCTGCCTTTTCTCGACTAGCCGGGGTTGGAGGTTGGAAATGTCCGCGCGTAGTGACTTGGTGCCGCTTCAACCGGGCGACCGTGCGCCAAACGTGGTACTCGACGCCATTACCCAGGAAGGCAAGATCGCGCTTGACGATTTTCGCGGCCAAAAACCGGTGCTGGTCGGCCTGTTTCGAGGTCTGCATTGCGCGTTTTGCCGGCGCCATATCGCCGCCCAGGCGCGGCTTGATCCGGAGCTGCGCGAAAAGGGCGTGGAGAGCCTGACGGTGGTCAACACGCCGATCGAACGGGCGCGTCTCTATTTCCGCTACCATCCGATGCCGAATCTGCTTGCGGCCTCCGATCCTGAACGCGCTTCACATCGTGCTTTTGGACTGCCCAATCTCGAATTCACCCAAAACGAGACGAACTGGCCGTACAAGGTCTCGATGGCAGCGGCAAAGGATATGCGGGTCGACATACCAGGCGAGTTGCCCGGTCCTATGGATCCTCTTGCGGCCAGCGAAATCCTCAACAAGAGGGACCATTACGAGCTGACCGAAGCCGACGAGCAGATGCTAGCAACGGGACACGGACAATTGGTCGGTCAGTTCCTGCTGGACCGGCAGGGGATCGTCCGCTGGAGCTTCACGGAGGTTCCAGAGGGTGGGCGATACATGTTTGGGGCGCCAAGCCCGCAGGAGCTGATGTCAGCCGTATCCCAAGTCGCCCAATAGACTTGCGAACGAGGTAAGCGGGCGGGACACCGAATAAAAAGCGGAACCAATTTGTTACAAATCTAGATACTGACAAGTTCACCGTTCATGCGAGCACGGCCTCGACTTTGCCAACAAAGTCATCGAGCAAGTGATCTCCGCGAATCTCGATGCGCGGAAGGTCGATGGGATCGCAATCGAGGTCCGCCGGCCCGTGTCTGCCGCCGAAGCCGATTCGATAGCCGCACTCCTTGGCCAGCCTGCCAAGCCGTCGGTCGGTGACAGAGAAGGGTGCCGCGAACGCCGTGGTTGGCCGACCGGTCCATCGTTCGATGAACATACGAGAGCGCAGGAGCTCGGCGGCCAAGTCAGAGCTCGACAGACCATCGATCGCGCGATGCGTCGCCAGATGGCTTCCGAAGAACGCACCTTCGCCGGCGAGGCGTCGCACCGTCCCGGCGTCCATAAGCTGCGTCGGCGGGCCGCTGTAGGCGTCCCATTGTGCGCTTTCACCCACCAGGTCCGTCACCAGGAACACTTCCGCGGTCAGGTCGTTCGTGCGCAAGGCCGGCCAGGCATGGTCGGCAAAGTTCTGGAAGCCGTCATCGAACGTGATGAGCACTGGGCGGCCAACGAAAGGCTGACGGTTGACGATGAACCATTCCAGCTGCTCGGACCTAATCGCGTGAAAGCCATTGGCGCGCAGCCATGCCATTTGGCTGGCGAATGCGGCGGGCGCGAGCCGAAAACGGGCGAGCGCGGCCGGACCATCATCGGCGACGCTGTGATACATGAGGACGGGGATACGCTGCCGCCGCTCGCTACGTGCCACGTCGCGACGCAAGGCCCGCGCCCCGCCCCAGACGATATTTCGCGCGACCCCGATTTCAACGGGTGCGCGGATTGGCACATGATCTACCATCGGTTCCGTCGCCACGTCGCCTGGTGACAAGCGGCGGAAGCGGTCTATGCGGTAGAGCTCGGTCTGGATCGATTGCTCGAGGACGAGGCCGTCGGTCGCTGCCAGCGTCTCTGAGATCGCTTGTGCACCGAATGTGTTCCAGTCGAAGCCCGTCCTTCCAACATTGTCTCGTAGCACGAATGCGTGTGCGCTGATGAAACTGCCGCCAGGCGCCAACGCCTCAATGAGTTTTTTGGCGATGCGCCGCACATCGGCGAGATCATCCAGGTAGTAGAGCACTTCCGAACACACGATCAGATCCATTTCGCCCGGCAGCGTGTCCGCAGAGAAATCCAGTACGCCGAACTCAACATTCGGCTGATCGCTGCATCGCGCGCGCGCCCGTCCGACGGCTACGGCGGAGATGTCAGTTGCGGTCAAATGGCCCACGCGCGGCGCCAGCTGCCGCGTGAAGTGGCCCTCCGCGCAGGCCAGCTCAAGCGCCCGTCCGATGGGACCGGCAGGCAGAATTTCGAGCTGCCGCTCATATTTTTCCTGCTCATAGGGCGAACCGTAGTTCCAGGGATCCTCGGTCGCGAAATGGCGATTCCAGAAAGATGTGCGATCATTGTCGCGCCCATCCGCGGCCCGTGCACGGCGCGGCGCTGTAAAAGGCTCTTTAGTTTCGGCGCTCGACCGAACCAGCGCCTGCGCTTCCGCGGCCAATCCCGCGAGTTTGCCGAAATGGCTGTCCCGATCAGACCGGCGTCCCGCCATGGACAACAATACCTCGGCTGCAAACATGTTTGACTTGTCGGCACCGGCGCCCTTTTGCGGTGCATCTACAGGCGATCGCCTCGCAAGTCGCGCGGCACTGTGCATAGGCCGCTCAGGGGGCACGAAATTCAGGATCAATTCAATCCAATGACGCCTTGTCACTCTCCCGAGTACGCCGAACTGCACGAGAGCCTCGATCTGGCCATCCATCATCAGATGGGCATAGATTTGATCGATTCCTTCCGGCACTTCGATCGAGGCCGGATTTCGCGCGTCGACACGAATTCCAAGTGTCCGCGCCAGCCTGCGCGGCGCGGCAAGATCGTCGACATCGAGCAGCATTTGCTCAAAGTGATACTGCACGCGGCGAGCCGCGTCGGGATTATTCCAGACCTTGCCGAGTTCGATGATCAACTCGGTGAGGGAGCCGCCGAACCTGTCCCACCTGGCAGCCAATTGCGCTGGCACCGACAGGCTTCCTACCATAAGGCCATCGACGGCCACCTTGGCGATCTCACGCGCCCACTTACGTCCTGCCGGGAGCGTGCGCAGGGACTGCGGGTTGATCGAGCGCGAGCCGCAGCCGCAATCCGATGCGGCGTTCCACAACGCGAACCACGCGAGTGCTTCTGAAGCGGTGTGGCCGTTCGCGTCGGTCGCTCCATTGGCGTGAGCCGATGCCGGGTGTTTGACCCTGGGATCGGCGGAAAAGCCGCGGGCGATCACGATTTCCGCATCTGCCAGCACCTGCGTCGAATTGCGGCTGAGCGAGTTGGGGCTGACCCGATAAAAAGCGAGCGGCTCGTCGACCATCACCCAATTTTTGCCTAGACGTGCGAGGCGCTGCCACAGATCCCAGTCCTCGCAGGTGCGCAGCGACACGTCGAAACCGCCCAACTCGACAATTATCTCCCGATCGACCAGCAGCGCGTGAGTGCGGACGGCACACCGGCGGGCGAATGTTTCGAAGGGCTGGATCGCAACCTCCGTCGCGATGCTCGACGCCGTGAGTTCGCCATCGGGCATCACGCGTCGGGAACCGCAATAGGCAGCCACTGCATCGGGAGCGGATTTCAGTGCGGCCAGCATTTTGGCAAGGAAGCTGGCACCCACCCAATCGTCCGCATCCAGAAACATGAGCCAGTGGCCGCGCGCTGTCGACATCCCGCTATTGCGCGCGCCAGCGGCGCTATACGCGCAAGAGCTCAATGTCCGAAACCGGGCATCGTGCTCCACATAACCGGCGATGATCGCGGGGGTGCGGTCCGTGGAGGCGTCGTCGACGATGATCGCCTCCCAATCCACTATTTCCTGATCGAGAAGGCAATCGAGTGCGCGCGCCAGCGTTACCTCCGCGTTGTGCGCAGGAACCACGATTGAAACCAAGGGATTATGCGCCACGCCGTGTAACCCGCGCGTTGGTTCGAAGGTAGAACAAGAGTCCCGAAACATAGCCGGCGATTTCCTGCCAAAGGAAACGGTCCTCAGGGACGCTGCGTCCAAACAGTCTCCTGCGAACTCTTCCGAGCCGCCGCGACGCCGCCATTTGGCTGCAGAGCGAGCTTGCTCCTGTCGTGCTACCGAAGTTGGAAGCCTGGCGCAGCATTCGCATCCGTGCCGCCGAGCTTGGGCGCCAGCTGTCGCAGATGCACGTCAAAGCCAAGCATGCCGCATACTCATGTCGATCCCCGGAGTCGGCGCCATGACCACAGGCGGCGGTCCCGGGCACCGTATGAGTGCAATAGCTATGGCAACCTGACGTCTTTTGCAATTGGGGGCGCAACAAATGCCGCCCACTGAAGCTTTGGTGTGAATGACTGCAGTTATTGGGACTGTCGCTCCCCTCCTATCGACCGAAACGCCTCGATTCCGAGGTGCATTCTCGAACAGCCATTCTCCGTGCGAAAGAAGACCTTCCTTCTACCGTTGGGGCCCGCATCGGAAGCTGATCGTCGCAGTATACAGCCGGGTGCGAGACGGTACGTGCACCGCCAGACCAGCTACTTTAGACACTTCTAATGAGTCTGCGCTACTTAATTGCGCTCCAGTAGCTATAGCCTGACATTGTATTACTCATTTCGATAGTAGATTGCGTCCAATGATCGATTAGATTAGCCGGTTATGGCTGCTATCACAAAGAGATGCGAGAGCGACATCAATCGGAACTCGTGCATTTGCTGCTAGTCCAAGAGATGTAAAAGGGAGGCACGAATTGGCTTAAGCCAAGAAGATTCCGGCTTGCGAGCCGGGTATTTTGCTGGCATGCTTGCTGGTTTCTGAGTGGTGCACTGTGGCAATTGTTCAAAGAAGGGGGCATAAAGATGGCCAAGGAATCTTCGAATACCGCTTCTTCAGCAAATAAAGCGGACGCAAATCTGATAAGTAATGCAGACGGAAGCGGGCTGACCTTCATGGCGGGCCAGGCTCGCGAGAGCGGGGCCCCCGGCGACGCTGTAGGTGTCGACAAGATACGTGATCTGCTGTTCGGCAACCAGATGCAGGACTATGACCGCCGCTTTTCCAAGCTTGAAGAACGGGTCTTGCAGCGCTTCAAGGATGTCGAATCCGAGGCCAAGCGCAATCTTGAAATGTACGAGTCAAATGCGAAGAAGCAGGTCGACTCGCTTGCGGCGCAATTGCGGAACGAAAAAGACGCGCGAGCCGACGCCGATAAGGAGATTGACCGGAATCTTCGCGAGCAAAATCAGGCGCTCGAAAAGCAGGTGCGCGCGTTGTCGGATCAGTTGAGCGAGCTTGAGCGGGAAGTTGCGGACCGGATAAATCGAAACGATCATTTGCTGCGTGAGGAAATCAAGCAAAAGAATGAAAGCATTCAGATGCTGATGGAGAAAATGTTTTCCGATCTTGGCAATGTCAAGACCGACCGAAATCTTTTGGCTGGCCTGTTTGTCGAGGTTGCAAAATGTCTAAATCAGGATCCCGTCGGCAGCAAGAACAACTCGGAGCGTACCTGGAAAGTGAGTTGATCGGAACTTGACGTCGACTGTCGACCCAATCAGCCTCCCTCAAAGAGCAGCTTCGAACGATACAGAGATTGATCGCGAGGCTCTGGCTCGCCTTTTGATCGAAATTGCCCGGAACGTTGATCCGGACTATCGTGCGCGTCTCGACGGAATCCCAACCACCGACCCTCGCATGGAAACGCTGCGCCAGTTGCTGGTCGGCCGCGAAATTTCGGAGCTTTCACGAGTTACGCACCTGCTCGACGAACCCGAGCAGCTTGCGGCTGCAGTGGGGAGCGTTCTCCCCCGTGCAGCCGCACGTGCGCCTCATGCGCAACTCGGAGAGGCCCTTGCGCCAGCTGTCGAGAGGGCCGTGCAACGGTCCATCCAGAAGAGCCCGCGTACGCTGACGGATATATTGTACCCGGTGTTTCTGCCGGCTATTCGCAAGTCGATCGGCGAAAAGATCGACCAGACCTTTCAATCGCTGAATGAAACTTTAAGACATATATTTACCTGGCATGGGCTCAAGTGGAGACTTGAAGCTTGGAGGACAGGAGCAAGCTTCTCAGAAGTTGTTCTTAAGCATTCTCTTGTCTATCGTGTGGAACATGTGTTTCTCATCAACCGCAATTCCGGGCTTTTGATAGCGCATGTAACTGCCGATAATGCAACTAGCGAAGACCCTCAACTCATTTCTTCTATGCTTAGTGCAATTCAAGATTTTGTAAAAGACTCATTTAACGAGAAAGAACAGAGTGGCCTGGACACTATTCGTTTCGGAGAGCTTCGTCTCTGGTCGGAAGTTGGACCGTTTGCGACCTTGGTTGCGGTGATCCGGGGAAATCCGCCGGAGGAATTACATGAAATAATTCGCGATGTATTGCTTCGCATCCATGATGAATGCTCACAGGCTCTAGAGCAGTTTGACGGCGACAGTTCGCAGTTGGCCGGCGTAGAGACGCAGTTGCAGACCTGCGTTGAACTGAAGCAGGAGGAATCAAACCAGGGATTTCCGTGGCTGGTAGTCGCTGCAGTCCTGCTGGTTTTGATTCCGGCAGGCGGTTGGTTCTTTCTTTCTTGGCAATCCGGGCAGCGCTGGCAGGCCTATGTGTCGCGACTGGGGACCCAGCCGGGCATCATCGTTGCCGAACAAAAGGTGCGCGATGGCCAATTCTATATTGCCGGCCTGAGAGACCCGCTTGCCGCCGACCCGCAGGCTCTGTTGGCCGGAACGCAGGTCGATCCCGCCCGCGTTCATTCGCAGTGGCAATTCTATCAGAGTCTTGATCCGGAGTTCGTGTTGAAGCGGCTAACGGCGTCGCTGGTTCCGCCGGATTCAGTACGACTTTCGATCGTCAATGATCGCATCGTTGCCGAGGGTGAGGCTCCCGACACCTGGATAGATCGGGCGCGCGCAGCGGCCCAACAACTTTCGGCAGGCGGACCGGAATTCGATATCTCCAGGGTTCGTGATGTGAGCCCCGAAGCACGCGCGGCGGAGCGCTGGCAGGCCTATGTGTCGCGACTGGAGGCCCAACCGGGAATCATCGTCGCCCAACAAACGGCGAGGGGCGGACATTTCTATATTTCCGGCCTGAGAGACCCGGAGGCCGCCGACCCGAAGGCTCTGCTGTCCGGAACAGGGGTCGATCCTGCTCGCGTTCATTCACAGTGGCAATTCTATCAGAGCCTTGATCCGAAGTTCGTCCTGAAGCGGCTGGTGGTGTCGCTGACCCCGCCGAAATCGGTTCGGCTTTCGATCGTCAATGATCGCATCGTTGCCGAGGGTGAGGCTCCCGACACCTGGATAGATCTCGCACGCGCAGCGGCCCGACAGCTTTCGGCAGGCGGACCGGAATTCGACATCTCCAAGGTTCGTGATGTGAGCCCCGAAGCACGCGCGGCGGAGCACTGGCAGACTTATGTGTCGCGACTGGAGGCCCAAGCGGGAATCATCGTCGCCCAACAAACGGCGAGGGGCGGACATTTCTATATTTCCGGCCTGAGAGACCCGCAGGCCGCCGACCCGAAGGCTCTGCTGTCCGGAACAGGGGTCGATCCTGCTCGCGTTCATTCACAGTGGCAATTCTATCAAAGCCTTGATCCGAAGTTCGTGGTGAAGCGGCTGATGGCGTCGCTGACTCCGCCGGATTCAGTACGGCTTTCGATCATCAAGGATCGCATCGTTGCCCAGGGTGAAGCTCCTGCCGCCTGGATAGATCGGGCGCGGGTCGCCGCCCAACAGCTGTCCGCGGACGGACTCTCTCTAGAAATCTCCGAGCTGCGTGAGTTGACCCCTCCGCAACTCACTCATTTGAGGGAGGCTATTCAAGCGGTCGACATTTTGTTCGATTCTGGCAAGGCTGTACCGGGACCAGAGCAACTGCCGGTTCTCGACAAATTGGCGAATCAGTTGAAGGAATTGGCCAAGGCCGCCCGCAAGGCAGGCGTAACAGCACAGTTCATGTTGACCGGCCATTCGGACGAGACGGGCCGTGAAACGGCCAAGTTGTCGATCAGCGCCGCGCGCGCGGAAACAGTTCGTGCGCTTCTCAAGAAGCGCGGCGTCGATCCGGAGTTGCTCTTGGTTCGCGGCGCGGGCACCTTTGAGCCAGCGGAGATTGAAAATAGCCGAACCGGGAACTCCGCCAACCGCAGAGTTTCGGTTACGGTAAACTTCCACTAGGCGGAGCCCAGGATATTGCAAAAGAAGATCTGCATGTTGGGCGGGTTCGCTGTCGGAAAGACCAGTCTGGTTCGCAGGTTTGTGCAAAGCATCTTTTCAGAAACCTACTTGACCACGGTGGGAGTGAAAATCGACAAGAAGAGCGTCGCATTCCCGGACAAAACCGTGGATCTGATTTTGTGGGATTTGGCCGGCGAAGACGATATCGGCTCATTCCGCGTCAGCTATGTGCGAGGTGCGAGTGGGCTCGTGCTTGTCGTCGATGGAACACGCGCTGCTACTCTTGCCGTGGCGCTCACGTTGCGCGAGCGGGCCGAGGCTGAATTCGGCGCTATGCCGTTTGTATTGCTGTTCAACAAATCCGATCTGGCCGATCGGTGGGCAATATCGGATAGTGAAATTGACGAACTGAGGCAACTTGGATGGCAAGTCTATCTAACAAGTGCGCTTTCGGGTGAGCATGTTGATGATGCGTTTCGTCAACTTGCTTCGATGGTCAGCAAATAAACCATGCACGTCTTGCCAAGAGAAGTTAAAAGCTGGATTTACGATTTCTTCTACAACGAGCGCTCGGTCGCATATCTGAAAATCGACGCCCAGCTTTGCATAGCTGCGAAGGGCGGTAACGTTAAACATTACGGACTCTCGTCAGTTCGCATAGGTAAGCCTGTTGCCGAGCAGCTTGAATTCATGGAAGGTTTGTTGCCCTGCCCGGAGCTTCCATATGATATGGCCATGGTCGAACTTCCCAGCGGGCGTGTCGCGGACCTCCATCTTTTTGCTGACAATGCCTGCGTGTGGCTGCTCTTTCTTGACGCCACTGCCGAACGCGACAATAGGCAGCGACTTCAACAGAAGGCTTATGAAATGACGCTCCTGCAAGAGAGGGAGCGTCAACTCAACGAGAAATTACAATCGATGAACGAGGCGTTGAGGGCGAGCCAAGAGGGATTGTCGCGTGAATACCAGCGCGCCGAAGCCCTGCTCCTCAACATTCTTCCGGCGTCTATCGCGGAGCGGCTAAAAGCGCACGAAGAAATTGCAGACAACTACGCAGAGGTGAGTGTGCTTTTTGCCGACATCGTCGGTTTTACGGAACGAGCGCGGAACGTCGGAGCCGTGACGACGCTCGCTATTTTAAATTACTTCTTCAAAGCGGCGGATCTGCTCTCGGAGCGATACGGCTGCGAAAAGATCAAGACAATCGGCGATTGTGTGATGGTGGTCGCTGGCCTGCCCGCCGCGCGATCCGATCATGCGGAAGCCCTTGCGCACTATGCGCTTGAACTGCGGAAGGCGGTTAAGCTCGAACGCTTCGCAGGAGAACCGATAAGACTCAGAATTGGAATTCACTCAGGACCAATCGTGGCGGGCGTCATAGGCAAAAGGCGGTTTGCCTATGACCTATGGGGCGACACCGTTAATCTCGCCGCACGTATCCAAACGTCCGCGGAGCCCGATGAAATCCGTATTTCGGATGCAACTCATCAACTGCTTGGACCAAATTTTGCTTGCGACCCGCTCGAGGAAACGGAATTGCGTGGTACAGGTCGTGTGCGAATGTGGCGGCTCCCGGCCTGATTTGCCGCATGGCAGTGCCGACCCGGAAGCGCATTGCATCTCAAGCAACATCATGGTTTCGAATGTCCGCAGCGGTGCGCGAAGCAGTTGACCACCGAGCGACCGCCAAAGGTCTGTCCTGGTCAACTCAGGAAATCAGTTCCTGAGATTTAACGTCGATGCCCAGTTCATAGAACGGCCGGAGGCCTGGGCCGAGGTCGGAATGCCCTGCCCCCGCGGCTAAATAAACACCGCCAAGTACCCGGCGCAACGGTCTGGCTCGGAACGATGACGTCTTGCACCGCAACATCGGTTTCTTCAAGGTAGGGCAACAACGGACATAGATGTCGTTGCTCGCCGATCTGACCGGAAGGTTAACAGCACGATGCCACTCATGACTCGACGATTGGGAGCCAGGAACCTGGCGCGCCCGGCACGGCGTCTCGGAGACCTGACTGCGATGTTTGCCCTGATTGCCAGGCCGCTCGTCTTTGGGATCGCCCTTTTGTTGGCTGGTCAGGCGCAGGCGCAGGCGCCGGCGACCGTCCCGCCTGAAAGGGTCAAACAGTTGTTCGAGCTTCTCGACGATCCGTCAGTGAAGGCCTGGGTGGCCGAACAGCGAAATCAGGACGCCGGGTCAACGGGAGCGCCCGCCGAGAGAGGGGCTTCGCCGACCGACGCATCGTCCGGCGCCGTGGCCGCACCAGGCCAGATGAATACGATGGCATCCTCGACGCTCGATGGGATCAGGCATCATATCGAAAGAATCGTGCGAACTTTGCCCTTGCTGCCAGGCCAGTTCGCGCGCGTTCGGGCAGAGACGATGGAGGATATGTCCAGCAAGGGGCCTGCCGGCGTATTTGTGCTGATTGCAATGTTCATCGCTGCCGGCCTGGCACTCACTTGGGCAACGTTCAAGCTCACCCGTCCATTTCGTCTTTGGATTATCGCGCAACCGAAGGATACGCCCGTTGGGCGAGCCAAGAAGATTGGTGGCCGCCTGCTTTATTCCAGCATGCTGATAGTCTCTTTCGCACTGGGCAGCGCCGGCGCGTTCATGTTGTTCGACTGGCCGATGCTTATCCGCGAGATTGTACTGACATTTCTGATGGCGGCAGTCGTTACATGGGGTGTGCGCATGTACGTCATGGCGATGCTCGTCCCTTCCTTCATGAACGTCGAGAACGCCGTCGAGGTTCGTGCTTTGCCGATCACCAACGAAGCGGCTGACCATTGGTCCTATTGGCTACCCCGGATCGTCGGCGTCTTCGCCTTCTTCGGCGCCGCGTTTATCCTCTTGCCAGGTCTCGGCATCGATCAGGACGGAATGATGGTCCTGTCACTGGGCGCCGATTTCGTGCTGCTGTTGCTCCTGCTGCTCGCCATTTGGCGTCGGCCAAGAACGCAGCGAGACGGTGCGCGCCACATCGGTCACACGGAAGCGACATGGCTATTGACTGCTTATTTCGTCGTCCTGTTCCTGCAGCGTATCGCCGGCCTTTATACATACTTCTGGTTCACCTTCGCCGCATTCTTCCTGCCTTTGGCAATCGTGGTGACGCAGCGCGGGGTTAATTTCGTTCTGCGGCCAGGTTCGGAAGATGTCGGCCGGCCCACGATCCCGGCGGTGACGATCGCTGTCATCGATCGCGGAATCCGAATGATTTTCATCCTGGCGGCGGCTTACCTTCTCGCACGTGTCTGGGGTCTGGACATGCAATCCATGCGGGACAGCGATACGACGACGACGTTCATATTGCGCGGCTTGATCAATGTCGTGGTCATTGCCCTCGCCGCCGACTTCGGCTGGTCGATCATCAAAGCTTTGATCGAACGAAAGCTGGGCATCGAAACACCGCACCCTGTGATCAGCGACGAGGACGTCCCGATCCTCGATCCGCAGCAGGCACGGCTGCACACGCTCTTGCCGATCCTCCAGAATATTCTGCTCGCATCGATCATCGTGATGGCGGTGCTTATGATGCTCGCCTCGCTGGGTATCCAGATCGGCCCATTGATCGCCGGCGCTGGCGTCGTCGGCGTCGCCGTGGGCTTTGGGGCACAAACCATTGTCAAGGACGTCATTTCAGGCGTGTTTTTTCTGCTCGATGATGCGTTCCGTGTTGGCGAATACATTTCATCGGGCAATTACAAGGGTACTGTGGAAAGCTTTTCGCTGCGCTCGGTGAAGCTGCGCCACCATCGTGGTCCGCTGTTCACGATACCTTTCGGTGAACTCGGGGCAGTCCAGAACCAGAGCCGTGACTGGGTTATCGACAAATTCAACATTACCGTTGGTTATGACACCGATATCGACTTCGCTCGCAAGCTGATCAAGCGGATCGGCCTCGAACTGGCGGAAGATCCCGAGTTCAAACACTGGGTGCTCGACCCGATCAAGATGCAGGGCGTACAGGAGTTCGGCGAATACGGCATCGTATTGAGGGTCAAGGCCACAACCAAGCCGGGAGGCGCCTTCGGTATGAAACGCAAATTCTATGTACGCCTCCGCCAGGTCTTCAAGGAGCAGGGCATCGAACTCCCATTTCCGACCGTCCAGGTCCAGGGGCTACAGAACCAACATGGGGCAGAGAATGCACCGTTGGAGATCACGCCCGAGTTGAAAATGGCCGTCGCGCAGTCGCACACTATTCGGCGCAGAAAAAAAGCTAGCACAACGGAATAGAAAAGCTGCGACACCTGCTGGTCACAGCGCGGCTTTCCGCGCATCGCTCATGGCAGGCAGGGACACTCTTTTCGCCACGTAAGCAAAAGGCGCCCCGAAAGGCGCCTCTTAATCGCTTGATTCCCCTCAAGGAAACTGGAGCGGGTGAAGCGATTCGAACGCTCGACCCCAACCTTGGCAAGGTTGTGCTCTACCCCTGAGCTACACCCGCTCGCGCGGCTTTTGGGCCGCAAGCCGCGCCTATATGGCTGAAGAGCGCGGCGATTGCAACAGGGAATTCGCAGGCTTTTTGCTTCGTCGGCAATGCGGACAAGCCTCCTGCGAGACGTCGCAAGGCAATCGCCCCGCGTTGCGCGACGGGCTTGTCTTGGCAGCATCATTGGCCGTAAACGGCGTTAGCCGAACAAGCCGTTGAAAGCGACCATCAGAAGAAAGACCGATGCCGAAGACCGAAGCCGAACTTTTCGCCTTTCTCGCCGGACTCGGGATCGAGGTATCGACGCGGCGGCATCCGCCGCTGTTCACGGTCGCCGATTCGCAGGCGCTGCGCGGCGAGATCGCCGGCGGCCACACCAAGAACCTGTTCCTCAAGGACAAGAAGGACAATTTCTTCCTGGTCAGCGTCGACGAGGAGGCGGTGGTCGATCTCAAGCAGATCCACCATCTGATCGGCGCTGCCGGGCGCGTGTCTTTCGGCCGGCCGGAGATGCTGATGGAGCTTCTCGGCGTCGTCCCGGGCGCGGTCACGATGTTCGGGCTGATCAACGACACCGAGCGAAGGGTCAAGGTCGTTTTGGACCAGGAGCTGATGAGCCATGCGGTGGTCAATGCCCACCCGCTGACCAATGAAGCGACGACTTCCATCGCTGCCGCGGACCTGGTCAAATTCGTCGAGGCAACCGGACATGATGCTGTTATCTTGAAAGTCTCGGCATGATCGCCACATGGGTGACTGAAACCGGGTTCTAAAGAAGGATTTTGCGCCCGTCCCTTGGCCGGCGGCGCGACCGAAAGGCGACAAGATGAGCGATAGCAACCCCTTTGGCGGCCCATTTGGCAGCAATGGCGGCCGGTATGCCACCACCGTGCAATATGGCGGCACCGATGCCGCGCGTGAGAAGGTCGCGCTTGCGGAGGCGCCGGCCGACGTCATCAAGGACACAACGACCGCTGGATTTGCCGCCGACGTGATCCAGGAATCGCGTCACCAGCCGGTGCTGGTCGATTTCTGGGCGCCGTGGTGCGGCCCTTGCAAGCAATTGACGCCGCTGCTGGAGAAGGCGGTGAAAGCCGCCGGTGGCAAGGTCAAGCTGGTCAAGATGAATATCGACGACCATCCATCGATCGCCGGCCAGCTTGGCATCCAGTCGATACCGGCGGTCATTGCCTTCAAGGACGGCCAGCCGGTCGACGGCTTCATGGGCGCCATTCCCGAGAGCCAGATCACGCAATTCATCCAGAAGGTCGGCGGCAAGAACGGCGGTGCGCCGCAAGTTGCCGAGGCGCTGGCCGCGGCCGCCGAAGCGCGCGACGCCGGGGACGTGCAGACGGCGGCCGACATTTACGATGCCATCCTGGAACAGGCGCCGGAGACGATCGAGGCGATCGCTGGCTTGGGCGATCTGCTGTTCGAGGCCGGCGATGCCGAAGGTGCCGAGGCGGTGCTGGCGCGGGCGCCGGAAGCAAAGAAGGATGCGCCCCAGCTCGCCGCGCTGCGGGCCAAGATGGCGCTCGCCGCGCAAGCAGCAGTGCTCGGCAATCCGGCGGAACTGGAACGGCGGCTGGCCGAAAATCCCGGGGATCACCAGGCACGGTTCGAGCTTGCCATGATCCAGAACGCCAAGGGTGATCGCATGGCGGCGGCCGACAATCTGCTGGCGATCATCAAGGCCGACCGCTCGTGGAACGACGACGGCGCCAGAACCCAGTTGCTGCAGCTCTTCGAGGCATGGGGCATGACCGACGAAGCAACGCTGTCGGCACGGCGCAAACTGTCGTCGCTGCTGTTTTCCTGAGCCGGCGCAGACTGTTTTGTCGCGCGGGCTTGCGGTGGGCCGCGGCTGCGCCAGATTAGGTTTTCGGACGGCGTTCGATTTCAGGTTTCCGGTGTTGCGCCTTGTGCCGGCCGGGAGGAGACGGATTTGGTGCGCTTCCTGACAAAGCGATCGGAGGATTGAGGTGCAGGCGGGAAACGCGCATTACCGGCTCGCTGCGGACTTACCGTCGACCATGCCGATCTTTCCGCTTGAGGGCGCATTGCTGCTGCCGGGAGGCCGCATGCCGCTCAACATCTTCGAGCCGCGCTATCTGCAGATGGTCGACGAGGCGATCGCCGGGCCGCGGCTGATCGGCATGATCCAGCCCAGCCTTGACGGTGCGCTGCGTCCCGACGGCGAGCCGGAGCTCTGCAATGTCGGCTGCGCCGGGCGCATCATTGCGCTGTCCGAGAGCGGCGACGGCCGTTACCTGATTTCGCTGCAGGGCGTGTGCCGGTTCCGTATTGTCCAGGAGCTCACGGTCAAAACACCGTTCCGGCAGTGCCGGTTGGCACCCTTTCTCGCCGATCTCGACGAGGAGCAGGCAGACGCCGAGATCGACCGGCCGGCGCTGCTCAAAGCGTTTCGCGCCTATCTGCAGGCTAACGATCTGGAGGCCGACTGGGAAAGCGTCAGCCGCGCCGAAAACGCCATGCTGGTCAACGCACTGTCGATGATGGCGCCCTACGGGCCGGCCGAGAAACAGGCGCTGCTCGAAGCGGCCGATCTGAAGACACGCGCCGAGACCCTGATCGCCATCACCGAAATGGCGCTGGCGCGCGACAATGAGGATTTCGGTTCGAGTTTGCAGTAGGTTCTTGCCTTCTCCCCTTGTGGGAGAAGGTGGATCGGCGCGCAGCGCCGAGACGGTTGAGGGGTACTGGACGGAGTGCCGTCGGTGCCAAGCTGGAACACCCCTCATCCGACCGAGCTTCGCTCGGCCACCTTCTCCCACAAGGGGAGAAGGAAGTTCGCGCTCGAAACCTTAACCCGATTTGCCCAGATAAGGACAAACCAAATGGCGGATGGACGTGACGGGAACAGGACTGTCGACCCCAAGCTGCTGGAACTCTTGGCCTGCCCGCTGACCAAGGGGCCGCTTGCCTGGGATCCGGAGCGCGGCGAGCTTATCTCGCGGGTGGCAAAGCTTGCCTATCCGGTGCGGGACGGCATTCCGATCATGCTGCCATCGGAAGCGCGTGTCATCACCATAGATGATGCCATGCCACCGCCGCCGCGCCTGGGTGGAACGCCCTGAGCGCTGCGGTTCAGAGCCGCTCCGTCGCGATCTTTCGCGCCTCTATTGAAAATTGCGCCCTTTGGGCATGACCTTCTCTGCCTTTCCCAGTAGTTCCGTTTGCGCGATGCTGCCAGGCTGAGCCTCGTCTGCACTGCTCGACAGTCTGTCCGCAGGCCTTGCCTGCTCAAGCAGCACCGACAGCCACGGCGTCAGATCCTCGACCTTCTCGGCGACGATATGGATGACGTCCGATTCCGATTGCAACTTGCCGGTGACGCGGATGAGACGCGCGCCCATGACGATGGGGCGGAAGCGGTCAAAAGTCCTTTCCCAGAAAATAATGTTGGCGACCGCATTCTCGTCTTCCAGCGTCAGGAAAATCGCCTTGCCATTGCCCGGCCGCTGCCGCACCAGCACGAGGCCGGCGACCGAAACGCGCCGGCCGTCCCGCACCTGGCCGAGCCGCACATTGGGCGTGACGCCGGAACGATCCAGCCTTTGACGCAGGAAGGCGACCGGGTGCGCCTTCAGCGACAGGCCAAGCGAGCGGTAGTCGTGGACGACGTGCTCGCCGAGCGGCATTGTCGGGAGCCTGGTTGCAGGCTCCAGATCGCGCAAGCGGATCGCCGGCTGGTCGAACAGCGGCAGCTTTTCGGCGGCACTCTTGCCGTCGAGCGCGCGGACCGCCCATAGAGCGTCGCGACGGTTCAATCCAAGCGACCGGAAAGCGTCGGCCTGCGCCAGTTTTTCGATCTCGTCGACGTTGAGGCCCGAGCGCAGCCAGACGTCGCGTACGGATGCATAGCCGGCGCCGCGCCTCGACACAAACGCTTCCATGCGCTCCTTCGACAGGCCCTTGACCTGGCGAAAGCCGAGCCGGACGGCATGGCTGGTCCGGATGACGCCGCGCATCTGGGCATGGCGGTCAAGGATACGATCCGGATCGAAAGGCGATTTCTCCAAGGCGCAATCCCAGCCGGAAAAATTGACGTCGACCTCGCGGATCTCGACGCCGTGGTCATGCGCGTCGCGGACAAGCTGGGCCGGCTGGTAAAACCCCATCGGCTGGGAATTCAGGATCGCGGCGCAGAACACGTCGGGATAGAAGGTCTTGAACCAGCAGGAGGCATAGACCAGCAGGGCGAAGGAGGCGGCGTGGCTCTCGGGAAAGCCGTATTCGCCAAAACCCTCGATCTGCTTGAAGCAGCGCTCGGCGAAGTCTTTTTCGTAGCCCTTGGCGACCATGCCGTCGACCATTCTCTTGCGGTAATTGCCGATCGTGCCGGTGCGCTTGAATGTCGCCATGGCGCGGCGCAGTTCATCGGCCTCGCCCGGCCTGAAGCCGCCAGCAACGATGGCGATCTTCATCGCCTGCTCCTGGAACAGCGGCACGCCCAGCGTCCTGCCGAGTATTTTTTCCAGTTCCGGCTTGGGATATTCGGGTTTTTCCTTGCCTTGCCGGCGGCGCAGATAAGGGTGGACCATGTCGCCTTGGATCGGGCCGGGCCGCACGATCGCCACCTCGATGACGAGGTCGTAAAAGCTTTTCGGCCGCAGCCGCGGCAGCATCGACATCTGCGCGCGCGATTCGATCTGGAAGACGCCGATCGTGTCGGCACGGCAGATCATGTCGTAGACATGCTTGTCCTCGGCAGGCAGAGTGGCCAGCACATAGGGCAGGCCGTACTCGTCCCGCGCCTGCGGATAATGATCCTGGAGCAGGGTGAAAGCGCGCTG
Source organism: Mesorhizobium sp. M0663 (assembly GCF_040320585.1). Taxonomy (NCBI): domain Bacteria; kingdom Pseudomonadati; phylum Pseudomonadota; class Alphaproteobacteria; order Hyphomicrobiales; family Phyllobacteriaceae; genus Mesorhizobium; species Mesorhizobium sp. M0663. The sequence continues at coordinate 78,604 of NZ_JAMYPX010000009.1, read as the reverse complement.
CAGACAGGTCAGCATGCCGAGCGCCAGCACGTCCACTTTAAGGATTTTCACCGCGTCGAGATCGTCCTTGTCCCACTCGACCATCTTGCGCTCGTCCATCGCCGTCTTGACGATGGGCACGATCTCGTCGAGCCGGTCCCGGGTGATGACGAAACCGCCGACATGCTGCGACAAATGACGAGGAAAGCCCATGATCTCGTTGGCGCATTCGATCACATGCCTTGTCGATGGATCGGTCTGATCGAGGCCGCCGGCCTTTGTCTCCTTTTCGCCGAGCTCCGAGGTCGACCAGCCCCAGATCGAACTGGACAGCGCGCCCCGGACGTCGTCCGACAGGCCCATCGCCTTGGCCACTTCGCGCATCGCCGAGCGGCCCCGGTAGCTGACGACGGCGGCGGCCAGCGCGGTGCGCTTGGTGCTGTATTTGGAATAGATGTACTGGATGACCTCCTCGCGCTTTTCATGCTCGAAATCGACGTCGATGTCGGGCGGCTCGTTTCTTTCCTCGGAAATGAAGCGTTCGAAAAGCGTTTCGATCTTGTCCGGGCCGACTTCGGTGATGCCAATGCAGAAGCAGATGATCGAGTTGGCGGCAGAGCCGCGCCCCTGGCAGAGAATGTTCTGGCTGCGGGCGAATTTGACGATGTCGTGGACAGTCAGGAAATAGCGCGCGTAGTTCAGGCGCTCGATCAGAGCGAGCTCCTCCTCGATGCGCTGCGTCACAAAAGCGGGCACGCCCGAGGGGTAGCGGATGGCGGCTCCCTCCTTGGCCAGCCTTTCCAGTTCGGCCTGCGGCCCAAGACCCGATTCCGTCGGCTCGTCGGGATAGTTGTATTGCAGGTCACTGAGCGAGAAGGTCAGCTCGCCGGCAAAACGCAGCGTTTCCGCCAGCGCTTGCGGATGCCTGCGGAAAAGCCGTGCCATCTCCAGCGGCGGCTTTAAGTGACGCTCGGCATTGGCCGCCAGCTCCAGGCCCACCTCGGCGACGGGCACATTGAGGCGGATCGCCGTCAGCACGTCCTGCAGCGGGCGCCGTTCCGACGTATGGTAGAGAACATCGTTGGTCGCCATCAACGGGATGCCGGCCAGCTCCGCCATCGCCGCCGCCTGCTCGATACGGAAGCGGTCGTTGCCGCGGTAATCCGGCGAAACCGCAAGCCGCAGGTTTTCACCGAAACGATCCGTGAGCCGGCTAAGGAGTGCGAGGCTGGTTTCCGCGTCCGCCGACACATCCGGCAGTATGGCGAGCGACAGGAGATCGCCCCATTCGAGAAGATCGCTCTGTTTGAGGAGCGTCGCCCCTTTTTCGTTCTCGTCACGCAGATTGGCCTGCGTCAGCATGCGGCAGAGATGCCCCCAGCCCTTGCGATCCTGCGGGTAGGCGAGGATGTCCGGCGTGCCGTCGCAAAAAACCAGGCGGCAGCCGGGATGATAGGAAGCACCCTCCACCTTGGCCTGCTGCCAGGCGCGCACCACGCCCGCCACCGTGTTGCGGTCGGCGAGACCGATCGCCGAAAACCCCAGGAATTTTGCCGCGACCACCAGCTCCTCCGGTTTCGAGGCACCGCGCAGAAACGAGAAGTTCGACTGGATGCCGAATTCGGCATAGGGGTTGGCCGTCAGCGCATTCATGCGAAGATCCCATGCATGAACCAGCGCGGCGAGGGCTGCGAGGCGCTGTAAAGGCCCTGGCGATAGAGCCAGTAACGGCGGCCGTCGGCATCCTCGATGCGGAAATAATCCCGGGTCGGGGCATCTTCTCGTCCCGCCGCCCCTCGCCACCATTCCGGCGCGATGCGCTCCGGCCCTTCGGCGCGCGCGACCCGATAGAGCGCGCGCCGCCAGCGGAAGTTCAAAGGCGGGCCTTCCGGCATTTCGGTGGCCGGCACCTCGATCGGCTCGGGCGAACGGAAAAGCCGGATCGGCCGTTCCGGCTGGAAGACGGTCGAGGGAGCGTCCTTCGCCTTGTCCGGCTGCTTCGGCGGCGAGCTTCTCTGCGGCGCCTCCGTGAAGGGAAGGGTGGCGACGGCGCGCTCCGGCAAATGGCTCTCGACGGCGACCGGCTTCAAGACCGCGCCTTCGCCGAGCCGGGCGCGAATGCGGTCGGCAAAAAGCGCGATATCGGCACCGTCGTCGCTCGTCTCGCCGGCAAGGTCGGCCTGCTGCATGTCGAAGGCGGCGGCGGTCAGCACCGAAAGGCGCACGAGATCGAAGCCATAGCCGGCGTCGATATCCTGTTCGAGCGCGGCAAGCCTTTCGTGGAACAATTTCTGGATCAGCCGCGGCTCGCGCAGAGGCCGCGAGGTGCCGACGGCGATGCGGCTGACGCCGCCATCGACGCGGAAAAGCAGCAGCGCCAGCCGCCTTGCGCCCTCGCCGCGACGCTCGAGGTCGCTCTTCAAGGTGGTCGCCAGCATGCCGGTCAGCCGCTCGATGTCCTCGGTCAGCATGATCGGCTCGGCAAGGTGACGCTCGACCGAAAGCGGTGCCACCGGCAGGCGCGGCGACACGGCCTCCTCGAGGCGGCCAAGCGCCTGGTCGAGACGCAAGAGCAGCGATGCGCCGAAGCGGCGGGCCAGCGGCGCGCGCGGTGCCGCCATGACGGCGCCCGCCGTGCGCAGGCCGACGCTTTCGAGGCTGGCGCGTACCTCCGGGTCGATGCGCAGCGCCGCCAGCGGCAAGGGCGCGAGAAGCGCTTCCTCCTCACCATCGGGCACGATGCGGTCGCCAGCAAACCGCGCCGCCGCCCAGGCAGCACCAGGCGTGGCGGCAAGCCCGGCGCGGACATCGAAGCCCTGATGGAAAAAACGCGACAGGATATCGTCCAGCATCGAGCGTTCGCCGCCGAAAAGATGGGTGCAGCCGGTGACGTCGAGATAGAGGCCGTCGGTCCCGTCAAGCGCCACCAGCGGGGTATAGCGGTCGCACCAGTCGGCGAGGCCTTCGAGCAGGCGCCGGTCGGCCTCCGGATCGGCCTCCACGATGTCGATCGAGGGATGCATGGCGCGTGCGTCGGCTATGCCCATGCCGCGCTTCAGATTAAGCGCCTCGGCCCGCTCGTCGAGGGCGGCGATGCGCTGGGCGTTCCGGTCGCGGTGACTGATCACCAGCGGCAGGTGATCCGACGGCCGGGAACGCCAGGACCGCCCCAGACGCTGCCGCAGGATCCTCTCGGCGGCGAGATGCGGAAACCACAGGGATAGGAGTCTTTGGCCGTTCTGGGGCCCATTCCTGAGACCTTCCTTGCTCGCCCCGTCTTTCTTCGAATATGCGTTCATCGGGGTTCCACTCCAGTGTGAATTTTCCGGGCAAGGCCGTGCAGCTCTTGCCGATGGCGACGGTGAAGGCGGGCCGGCCGATCGAGCCGGCGAGCGGCCCGGCAAGCGTCTTACGCGTTGCCGCCGGTGCCGCCGACAGGATGAGGCGGACGGGCGCTGCCGTCGGTTCGGGCTCGCCGGCCTGGCGCAGCAGGAACAGCGGCCGGCCCGCACTCTGCGCGCGGGCGTGCAGCCGCCGCGTCGCGGTGAGGTCAAGCCGCTGCGGGCTGCCGCGGATTTCGAGGATGACGGCGGCCAGCGCCGTCATCCGGGCAGCCTCCTCGGCGATCCACAGCGCATCGAGCAGCCTTGGCGCCTCGGAAAACAGCAATTGCTCCGGCTCGATGCCGAAGAAGGCGTGAAGCCCCCTGGCATAGGGAAAGCCGGCCTCGCGGAAAACCTCTGATGTGCCGATCCACAGCACCGGCAATCGCGGCCCCTGGCTTAGGATCAGGCTGACGAGCGACAAGGCAAAACCGGCAACGGCCCCGGCATCGCGGGTCGCGGCGCCATGAAACTCGCTCACCGCCGCCTTCGGCAGGCCGCCGCTCAGCGCAGCATCGAGGCGCTCGGCGCCGGTGCGCAAAAACGCATCGGGCGGCGCCACGGCAAGGCCGCGCCGGACAATGGTCAGATTCCGAGCGGGTGTCGGATGCCGAGAGGGTGTCAGACTCTGACGAGGGACATCCGCGTCAAACGACGAACTGGCCGGCGCCTCCAGGCGCTCGGGCAAGGTCCCTTCGATCTTCGCGATCTGGCGGCGCAGGGCAAAAACAGTCTCCCGCGCCACGGCGCTTGTCGCCATGACGGTCAGCTTCCACTCACAATTGTTCCTGCTATGTTCCCTAGGATTCCAGAGGCCGCCCGAAGAGTCAAGCGGAGTCATGGGGAATTTATTCCTGTAGTGGGGGCATGACACGGGCACTCCAGCCCGACCATTTGCCGAGTCCGGCCTGAAAGCCTATATGCCGGGATCAAAGGACAAAGCATGGCTCGCATCTACCAAACACGCATCTGGCACGACCAGCTTTCGCCAACGATGGAGGAAATCGAGCTCCTGGCGCTGGAGGCCTATGCCCATCTGCCGGAGGACTTTCGCAAGCTGACCGGCGAGATCGTCATTCAGATCGCCGAATTCCCGACCGACGAGATCATGGACGACCTTTCGCTGGAAACGCCCTTCGACCTGCTCGGCCTGTTCGAGGGGCGCGGCATCGCCGAGCGCTGGAATCCGCAGACCGGCGAGGGGCCGAACCGCATCACGCTCTATCGTCGCGCCATCCTCGACTACTGGGCCGAGAACGAGGAAACGCTGGGCGACATCGTCACCCATGTGCTGATCCACGAGATCGGCCACCATTTCGGCCTGTCGGACGACGATATGGAGAAGATCGAAGAGGCAGCGGAGTAGGATGTGCTGATATTCAGGTGATGCCGGCCTGCGAACGGCGGCTTCCCGCACTTCCGGTGTTAACGTCCCCAAAAGTACGCTCCGCTCCGGTTCTCGGAAACCACCCAGTCTGGTCGCTTCGCGCCCGTCTTCGACTCCGGCGCGGCCTGACCTGAATCTCAACACACCCTGCTTCGGCGCTTTTGCAAAGCCTACCAATCGCTGAGCTTGGTGTCGGGGCCGTATTCCTGGCCCTCGATGTCCTTCACCACGGCCTGGCCGCAGCGCATGGTCTTGGCCTCCTTGTCATAGGCATAGGTCGGCGAGCCGAACAGGTGCCAGCCCTTGTTCAGCGCCGCCGTCACCTTGTGGCAGAAGCTGGCATCGTCCGGGCCGGACAGAAAGCGGTAGAGTTTCATTCTTCAATCCTGTCGTCAGTTACGTTAGTCATGCGCGAACAGCGGCGGCCTTCGCCAGCAGTTTTTCGGCCTGCGCCAGATGCAGCCGCTCGACCATCTTGCCGTTCAGCGCAACTACCGCCCTACCGGTATTTTCGGCGAACGCGAAGGCATCCTTGACCGCGCGCGCCTCGGCTATTGCTTCGGGCGACGGTGCAAAGGCGCGGTTCGCGGCTTCGATCTGAGCTGGGTGGATCAGCGACTTGCCGTCAAAACCCATGGCGGCCGCTTCCGTGCACTCGCGCGCAAACCCGTCCATATCGCGAAAATCATTGAAGACGCCATCGAGCAGGTCGAGGCCGCCGGCACGCGCCGCGAGCACCATTTGCATCAGCCATGGCACGAGATAGCGCCGATCGGGCGTGGCGAGAATGCCGGTGTCCTTGATCAGGTCGTTCGTTCCGGCAACGAAACAAACCAGGCGAGAGGCTGGGTCGCGGCCGAGCTCGGCGATCGGCCCGATATTGAGCAGCGCCTTGGGCGTCTCGATCATCGCCCACAGCTTGACCTCGTCCGCGATAAAATTGTCGTCGAGCACGTCGCCGGCCTCGAGGATGTCGCGCGGCGTGTCGACCTTGGGCAGCAGGATGGCGTCGGGCGTGCATTTTGCCGCGGCCGGCAGATCGTCGGCGCCCCATTCGCTCGACAGCGCATTGATGCGCACCACCATCTCGCAGCGCCGGTTGGAATGGCCGGCGAAAATCGCCGCCAGCTTTTCGCGCGCGGAAGGCTTGTCGGCCGGGGCGACGGCGTCCTCGAGATCGATGACGACGGTATCGCAGGCCAGCGATTGGATCTTGGCCAGCGCCTTGTCGTTCGAAGCCGGGACGTAAAGCACCGAGCGGCGCGGGCGGTAGCTTTCGGTGGTCATCTCCGATCTATGCCGTCTGCAGCCGGCCGAGGCAAGCCGTGCATAAAAACTGCGCGCAATTTCGGAAAATCTCCTCGTCTCCGCCCCGCTTGCCACCCGACCGGATGCGACAAGGGCGGCATGCAAGAGCGAACGAACTCCCGTTGGTCCCTGCCATACCGGCTTCGCCGCGAAAGCTGGTGGCTCGTCGATCCGCCCCGGACTTCGGTAAACCTCCTCCCTTTCGTCCGGAAATCCCCGCCCACCGGCCGCATCAAAGCCGCCGAGAAAGCCCGATCATGATAGTATTCCTCTCGGCGGCGCCGAGCTATTGCAACCGCTTCGGCGTTGCCGTCCTGCTCGTCGCGCTGGCCGATTTTTTCTTCTATGGCCAACCGGCGGGCATCACGCTTTTCCTGTTCGGCGTTGCGATTGCAGCGGCGAGCATGGCTCTCCATCCTCTCGGCGCCTTCAAGGATGGCAGGTTCTGGTTCAAGCCGGTTGCGCTGTTTATGGCGCTGCTGCCGCTTGTGGAAAATGTCAGCGCACTGTCCGTCTCCATCGCGCTGGCGGCGACGGCCATCTTCGCGCTTTCACTGGCCGGACGGTTGCGGCGCGGCCTTGCCCGTATTGCCGGCCAACTCTCGCTGTTCCTGCTTGCAACGCCATTTCGGCTCGTCCTTGATTTCTTCCGCTGGCGCATGGCGGCGCGGCGGCTTGGCCGGCGGCGCGTGCGCCTTGCGGCGATCGCCGTCTGGGTCATGCCGCTGGGCCTCGGCGCAGTGTTCCTCGCGCTGTTCGGCGCCGCCAATCCGGTCATCGAATATTGGTTCTCGCTGATCGACCTGATGGCACTGCTCGACCTCGTCCAGCTGCCACGTCTCGCCTTCTGGCTGTTCGTGCTTGCCTGCGTCTGGGCCTTTCTGCGGCCGCGCCTGCCGCGCTTTCTCCGCCGCCGCAGGGTGTCGCCAGCCAGCGCACCGGCGACGCCGGCCACCAGGACCACCATCGAGGACATCGTCTTCGGCAAGGCCGCTATCCTCCGCGCGCTCGTCGTCTTCAACATCCTGTTCGCGGTGCAGAGCGCACTCGACGCCACCTATCTGTGGGGCGGCATCGCGCTTCCCGACGGGCTGACCTATGCCGCCTACGCGCATCGCGGCGCGTATCCGCTGATCGTCACGGCGCTGCTGGCCGCCGGCTTCGTGCTGGCGGCGCTGCGGCCGGGAAGTGCGACCTCCGGCGATCCGCTCATCCGCCGGCTGGTTTATGCCTGGGTGGCGCAGAACATCCTCCTGGTGATCTCGTCGATCCTGCGGCTCGATCTCTATATCGGTATCTATGCGCTGACCTATTGGCGTGTCGCTGCGTTCGTCTGGATGGGGCTGGTGGCGGCGGGCCTTGTCCTGATCATAGCCCGCATCGCGCGCGAAAAGTCCAACGAATGGCTGCTTTCCGCCAATCTTCTGACGCTATCGGCGACGCTCTATGCCTGCTCGTTCATCAACTTTGCCGCGCTGATCGCCAACTACAATGTCGACCATTGCTTCGAAATGACCGGCCAAGGCACCCAGCTCGACGTCTGGTACCTGCGCTCGCTCGGGCCCGGCGCCTTGCCGGCGCTCGATCGCTTCGTCCAGCACCAGAGCAGGACGGTTTCCGCAGAGGATGCCTCCATCCGCGAACTCGCCGGCTGGTATGCACAGGACGAAGCACGCTTCCGCGCCGGCCAGGAAAACTGGCGGGGCTGGAGCTTTCGTGACTGGCGGCTCAACCGCGCCCTCGACAGGCGTGGCCCGTTCGTGGTTCCTCCGATGTCCGAACCCTTCATGCCGGGCCGCTGATTTGATGCCGCACCACATACTGGTCGCCGACGACGACCCGCACATTCGCGAAATCATCTGCTTCGCGCTGGAAAAGGCCGGCATGAAAACGCTGGCGGTGCCGGACGGCGCGGCTGCCTTGCAGGCGATAGAGCGCCATGAGCCCGATCTCGTCGTGCTCGACATCGGCATGCCGGAAATGGACGGGCTGGAAGTGTGCCGGCGGCTGCGCCACACATCCGACCTGCCGGTGCTGTTCCTGTCCGCGCGGGATGAAGAGATCGACCGCGTCCTCGGGCTGGAGATGGGCGGCGATGATTATGTCACCAAGCCGTTCAGCCCGCGCGAGCTGGTCGCCCGCGTCAACGTCATTCTGCGCCGCGCCCGGCCCACGCCGGAACAAGCCGACGACCGGCAATTCTCGCATGGCAGACTGTTGCTGGTTCCGGCAAGCCATACAGCCAGCTTCGACGGCAAGCCGCTGGCGCTGACGTCGATCGAATTCGCGATCCTGAAAGGCTTTTTGGCGCGGCCGGCGCATGTGCTTGGCCGCGACATGGTGATGGCCAACGCCTATGCGGCCAATATCCATGTCGCAGACCGCACCGTCGACAGCCATATCCGCAATATCCGCGCCAAGCTGGCGGCCGTCGGCTGCGTCGATGCGATCGAGACGGTGCACGGCGTCGGTTTTCGGCTGGGCGGATGCGGCGCGTGAGCGCCCAAGAACTGATTGGCAGCAAATGGCGGCCTCGCCTCGCCACGGTCGTCATCGCCATCCTGATCATGGTGATGGCGCTGCCGCTGGCTGGCCTGTTTTTCTTCCGGCTCTACGAGAACCAGCTGATCAGGCAGACCGAGGCCGAGCTGATCGCCCAAGGCGCCGCCCTTGGCGCGATCTATGCGCAAGAGGTTCGTGAGGCCGGCCTTGCCCCGGAAAAGCTCGGCGCACCCGTGCCTTCACCCAACACCAGCGATCGGGCTTCTCCCTACCAGCCAATCGAACCGCGCCTCGATCTTGCGTCCGACAGGATCCTGCCGACCCGGCCCGCGGCCACCGCGGCCATCGCCGATCCCGCCTTCGCTGCAATCGGCGCACGCCTGTCGGGCATTCTTGCCGAGACGCAGAAGACCACGCTCGCCGGTTTCCGGCTGCTCGATCCCAGAGGCGTGGTCATCGCCGGCCGTGAGGAGGCCGGCCTGTCGCTCGCGGCTGTCGACGAGGTTCGCGCAGCGCTTGCCGCCCGCTACGCCAGCGCGCTCAGGCTGCGGGTTCCCGACCAGCCGTCGCCGCCGCTCTATTCGGTCAGCCGCGGCACCAAGGTTCGCGTCTTCGTGGCCATGCCGGTTGCGGTCTCCGGCAAGGTCGCCGGCGTCGTCTATCTGTCGCGGACGCCGAACAACATCGTCAAGCATCTCTATGGCGAGCGCGGCAAGGTGGCGCTGGCGGCAATCGCCATCCTCGGCGGCGCGCTGCTGATCGGGCTGGTCTTCCTGCGCGCCGTCAGCCGTCCGATCTATGCGCTGATGGAACGCACGAAACGCATCGCCGCCGGCGACCGCGCGGCGATCAGGCCGCTCGATCACCACGGCACGCGCGAAATGGGTGAACTCTCTGCTGCTTTCCTCGACATGGCCGAAAAGCTGCACGCACGCTCCGACGGCATCCAGACCTTTGCCACCCACGTCTCGCACGAGCTCAAATCGCCGCTGACGGCGATCCAGGGGGCCGCCGAACTGCTGCGCGATTCGGGCAGCGCGATGGACGAGGCCGAGCGGCGGCGGTTTTCGGACAATATCGTCACCGATGCCGGCCGGCTCAACCTTCTGGTGCGCCGCCTGCTCGACCTGGCGCGCGCCGAAAATCTCGAGCCGAGCGGCGAAAGCACGTCGCTCGGTGCGGCACTGGCGCTGCTGCCGGCCGACGACAGGCTGGCGGTGCGCGTCGAGGCGGGCACCGAGATCGGGCTGCGCATATCGGCCGAAAACGCTGCGATCGTGCTGGCCAATCTCATCGACAATTCGGCGCGGCACGGCGCGACGCTGGTATCGGTCACAGCCGCAAAAGCGGACGGCAAGGCCACCATCGTGGTCGCTGACGACGGCGCCGGCGTTTCGCCCAGCAACCGAGGCCGCATCTTCGAGCCGTTCTTCACCACGCGCCGCGATTCCGGCGGCACCGGCATGGGCCTCGGCATCGTGCTGGCCCTCCTGAAAGCGCATGATGGCACGATCCGGCTGGTTGACTCGGCGAGCGGCACGCGCTTCGAAATCATCCTGCCGGCGGCGTGACTCGGCGGTTCAGATCGGAAGGGCCAAAAGGTGCATTACGACATCGTCATCATCGGCGGAGCCATCGTCGGCTCCTCGGTCGCCTATTATCTGCGCGAGGAAGGGTTTTCGGGCTCGATCGCGCTTGTCGAGCGCGACCCGCAATTTTCCCGCGCCGCGACCACGCTGTCCTGCGCCTCCATCCGCCAGCAGTTCTCGATCCCGGAAAACATCCGGCTGTCGCAATTCACGCTGAAACTGTTCCGGCGGCTCAGGGAAGAGTTTGGCGCGGACGCCGATATCGGCTTTCGCGAAGGCGGCTACCTCATCCTTGCCGGCGAGAACGGGCTGCCGATCCTGCGGGCCAACCACGAGGCGCAGATGGCCGAGGGCGCCGACATCGTGCTCGAGGATGCCGAGGCGCTCGTCCGCCGCTTTCCGTGGCTGTCGGTCGAGGGCATTTCCGCCGGCGCCTATGGCCGCAGCGGCGAAGGCTGGTTCGACGCGCATGCTATGCTGATGCTGTTCCGCAAGGCACTGCGAAGCAAGAACATCGATTTCATCACAGCGTCGGTGACCGGTATCGAGCGGCAGGGGAAGCGCGTCGCCGGTGTGACCCTCGACAATGGCGAGCGGCTCGAGGTCGGCACCGTCGTTAACGCCGCCGGGCCGAATGCCGGCAAGGTGGCAGCAATGGCCGGGCTGGCGCTGCCGGTGGAGCCGCGCAAGCGCAATGTCTTCGTCTTCGAGGCGCGCGAAAAATATGACGACATGCCGCTGCTGGTCGACCCGAGCGGCATCTATGTCCGGCCGGAGGGCTCGGTCTACATCACCGGCGGCGCCGAGCCGGAAGAGGGCGAAGGACCGGCCGACCCCGCCGACTTCGACCCCGACTGGCCGCTGTTCGAAGAGGTGATCTGGCCGGTGCTGGCGACCCGCATTCCGGCCTTCGAGGCGATCAAGCCGACGCGCGCCTGGGTCGGCCATTACGACTACAACACGCTCGACCAGAACGCGGTGATCGGCCCGCATCCCGAGGTCGGCAATTTCCTCTTCGCCAACGGTTTTTCCGGCCACGGCTTGCAGCAGGCTCCGGCGGTCGGCAAGGCGCTGGCCGAACTGATCGTGCATGGCGGCTATCGCACGGTGGATTGCTCGGCGTTCGGGTACAGCCGGATCGCCGATGGGCGGCCGTTTCGGGAATTGAATGTAATCTGAGAAGTCCGCGGCAGGCGTCAGCGCTTGCGGCCGAACCAGAATGCGTTGGGCATGCGCTCCATGCCGATACGCTCATAGAAGCCGACGGCGTCGGGTATGGAGATCAGGCTGATGGCAACGGAAGGTCCGAGTTGCCGGCGTGCCTCATCCATCAGGCCCTTGCCGATACCCAGCCCTTGCGCCGATGCAGAAACAGCGAGCTCGGAGATATAGCAGACCCAGGAAAAGTCGGTGATGCCGCGAGCGACACCAACCAGTGGCTTGCCCGGTGCATCGATGCGCGCGGTGAGCACCAGGTCGGCACTGGCAAGCATCGCCTTCAAACGGGCATGATCATCGACGGGCCGTGTCTCGCCGAGGCCGGATTCCACCAGAACGCGGCGGAACTCGGCGATGCCGAGGCCCGGTTCGCTGGCGTAAAGGATCGTGGATCGCGTTGTCATGTCGACAAAAGTGCACCATGGGCCGGTGGTTTTGAAGCTGTTTTGTACCGATTTTGTGTTTCGATCGACGACGGAAGTCCAAAAACAGCCGTCTTTTATTTGCCCGCGGCATTGTGTAAACCGGGCGCCAGCAATTCCCCGCAACGAGAAGAAGACGGGCAAGAACCATGGAAAAATTCACCAAGCTCACCGGTGTCGCCGCGCCGATGCCGATCGTCAATGTCGACACCGACATGATCATCCCCAAGGATTATCTCAAGACGATCAAGCGCACGGGGCTCGGCACCGGCCTGTTCGCCGAAATGCGTTACAAGGACGACGGCTCGGAAAACCCGGACTTCGTGCTCAACAAGCCGGCCTACCGCAAGGCGCAGATCCTGGTCGCCGGCGACAATTTCGGCTGCGGCTCGAGCCGGGAACATGCGCCGTGGGCGCTGCTCGATTTCGGCATCCGCTGCGTCATCTCGACCTCGTTCGCCGACATTTTCTACAACAACTGCTTCAAGAATGGCATCTTGCCGATCACCGTCAGCCCGGAAGACCTGGAGAAGCTGATGGACGATGCCTCGCGCGGTTCCAACGCGACGCTGTCGGTTGATCTCGAAGCCAAGGAAATACGCGGGCCGGACGGCGGCGTGGTCAAGTTCGACCTCGACGAATTCAAGCGCCACTGCCTCTTGAACGGCCTCGACGATATCGGCCTGACCATGGAGAAGGCCGGCGCCATCGCTTCGTTCGAGAAGAAGAACGCCGAGCTGCGGCCCTGGGCCTGAGCGGTAGGATGACCTGGCCGCGACAGGCCGGGTTCGTGGCGGCTGAACGGAGGGGACAGTCATGACACGTTCGCTTCTTGCCGGGGCCTGCGCGCTGGCGTGGATTCTGATGCCGGTGGCAGGGGCGCATGCACAGACCGACATGGTGCTCGTGCCGGCTGACGATTCGTCCGGCGGGGCCGCCGACCAGGGCGCGTTGAGCAATGCGGCCCTAGCCGACAATGACAAACAGGCGCCGATCCCGTTCGAGGGCGGCCAGCTGACCATCACTCAGGAGGAAGAGTACGGGGAACGGGTACTCGCCTTCGACGGCAAGGAACTGGCGCGCAATTACGACGTCTTCTTCGACAAGATCGTCGAGGTCGGCGGCGTCAAGGTGGCGCTGGTCGATGTCGGCGACGGCGGCAATCAATGCGGCCCAGCCAAGGTGATCGTTTGGAAGCCGGAAGGCGGCACGATCCAGACGGTCACGGTCGAGCAGGATGAATGCGGCGCGCCGCCGGCCGCGATCTCCGACAGCGCCGTCTATTTCGTACCCTATCTTTTGCCGGGCGATTCCAAGCCGGCGCTGCAATGGTCGCCGACGGCCGGACTGACGATTTCCGGCAATCTGACCTACATGCCGGAGCCGGGCACCGACTGGAAGGACGTCGATCCGTCGAAATACGACAACATCATCGACGCCTTCCACAATGAAGCGGTCTACAAACTAGCCGAGACACTGCTTGGCAGGGACATGCCCGACATGGCGACCAGCCTGCTGGTCGGCGGCGGCACGGAAAAAACCGCGTCGGGCGCCTTTTTTGCCAGCGGCTGCGTGCCGCATGATTGCGGCGGCAATGACGGCTTCATGGCGGTCGACCCGGTCAACCAGAAGCTCTATTTCGCCCGCCGCGGCGACAAGCCCGAGCCGGACGCGTGGCCGGCGGTGGGTACATGGCCGGCCGACGTCAAGGAAGCGCTGGACAAGGCGCTGGGGTCGGCGAATTAGAAATCGTTCTGCCGCGATCTTTCGCGCGCCCCGGACATCTCCCCACTTGGGGGGAGATCGGCCGTCACCGCCGCTTTCGCCAAACCGCCTACGCTGCAAAAAAGGAGGACACCATGCGAAAACTGATCTCCACCGGTTCGCCCTTCGAGAACACCGCCGGCTATTCGCGCGCCGTGGTGCAGGGCGACTGGTGTTTCGTGTCCGGAACGACCGGCTACGATTATGCGACCATGTCGATGCCGGAGACCGTAGAGGCACAAACGCGCAATTGCTTGGCGACGATCGCCAAGGCGCTCGGGGACGGCGGTTTCGACGTGGCCGATGTGGTGCGGGCACATTACTATATCACCGATGCGGCTTTCGTGGATGTGGTGTTCCCGATCCTCGGCGAGGCCTTTGGCGAGATCAGGCCGGCGGCAACGATGATCGTGTGCCAGCTCAACAAGCCGGAGATGAAGATCGAGATCGAGGTGACGGCGCTGCGGCGCACAGCCTGATGCCTGTCACGGTTGCGAAAACGACACGGTTAGCACGAGGATCGGCCCATGGTGAAGGTCAGGCGCATCGTTGCAAACATAGACACGCAGGATATCGCGGCGGCAAAACCCTTCTATCAGGATGTGCTCGGCCTCGATCTCAAGATGGATATGGGCTGGATCTCTACCTATGGCTCGCAAGAGACGATGTCCGTGCAGGTCAGTTTCATGGCCGAAGGGGGATCAGGAACGCCGGTGCCGGACATCTCTATCGAAGTCGACGACGTCGATGCCGCGCTTGAAAGCATGAGGACGGCCGGCTTTGCCATCGAATACGGTCCGGCGGACGAACCCTGGGGCGTGCGGCGCTTCTTCGTACGCGACCCGTTCGGCAGGCTGGTCAATATCCTTTCGCATCTGTAGGCGTTTTGTCTTGAGCATCGGATTCTCCCAAACCGGTTTCCACCTTTGGGTCCGATGCTCTGAACCGCGGGCTTGCGCGCCGGCTGCTTGGCGTTTAGCAAGGCCGCGTTCATGCGCTAAACGATTGGAACGGTTCTCATGGCTTCGAAAAATCTTCTCCTGCTTGCCGGCGACGGCATCGGCCCCGAGGCGATGGCCGAGGTGAAGAAGCTGATTTCCGCCATGAACGACAAGCTCGGCAGCGATTTCGTCACCGATGAGGGCCTTGTCGGCGGCTGCGCTTATGACGCGCATGGCGCGGCGATTTCCGATGCCGACATGGCCAAGGCAATGGCGTCGGACGCGGTGCTGTTCGGCGCCGTCGGCGGACCGAAATGGGATGCGGTGCCTTACGAGGTGCGCCCGGAGGCGGGTCTGCTGCGGCTGCGCAAGGACATGGAGCTGTTTGCCAATCTCAGGCCGGCCATCTGCTATCCGGCGCTGGCGGCGTCCTCCTCGCTCAAGCAGGAGGTGGTCGAAGGGCTCGATATCCTGATCGTGCGCGAGCTCACCGGCGGCGTCTATTTCGGCGAGCCTAAGCAGATCATCGACCTCGGCAACGGCCAGAAGCGCGGCATCGACACCCAAATATACGATACGTTCGAGATCGAGCGCATTTCGGGCGTTGCCTTCGAATTGGCGCGCACGCGCAAGAACCACGTCACCTCGATGGAAAAGCGCAATGTGATGAAGTCGGGCGTGCTGTGGAACGAGGTCGTCACCCAGACGCACAAGGCCAGGTATGCCGACGTCAAGCTCGATCACATGTTGGCCGATGCTGGCGGCATGCAGCTGGTGCGCTGGCCGAAGCAGTTCGACGTCATCGTCACCGACAATCTGTTCGGCGACATGCTGTCCGACATCGCCGCCATGCTGACCGGCTCGATCGGCATGCTGCCGTCGGCCTCGCTCGGCGCGCCGGATGCGAAGACAAAAAAGCGCAAGGCGCTCTACGAGCCGGTGCACGGCTCGGCGCCCGACATCGCCGGCAAGGGCATCGCCAATCCGATCGCCATGATCGCCTCCTTCGCCATGTGCATGCGCTATTCCTTCGGCATGGTTGAAGAGGCCGACCGGCTGGAAGGCGCGATCGCCGCCGTGCTCGATCAGGGCTTGCGCACCAGGGATATTCATTCGCCGGGGATGACCGAGGTCGGCACCGCTGAGATGGGCGACGCGATCATCGCCAAGTTCCTGGGCTGATCCTATGGCGGTCGACGTCCGCTGGGCGACGACTGGGGATGCGGCGGCACTCGCCACCGTGCTTTGCGAAATGGCGGTGCATTACCGGCAACCGCCATTCGACGCCAGCCAGGTTTTGTCGGCGGCGCAGAAATGGCTTGGCGACGAAAGCCCATCCTATCCGCATTTTGCGCTCGCCTTCGTCGATGGCGAAGTTTGCGGGCTGGCCTCGGTTGCGATCGCGCATCCCGGCATCGATCTCGAGCGGCTGCTGTTCCTCAAGGACCTGTTCGTGCGCGATACCGCCCGCGATGACTGTGTCGGTCGAGCGCTGATGGCATTCCTCGCCGGCAATTGCATGCGCGAAGGCATCGGCCGTATCGATCTGACCACGGAGGACTGGAACGAAGGCG
Organism: Mesorhizobium sp. M0663; assembly: GCF_040320585.1. NCBI lineage: Bacteria > Pseudomonadati > Pseudomonadota > Alphaproteobacteria > Hyphomicrobiales > Phyllobacteriaceae > Mesorhizobium > Mesorhizobium sp. M0663. Next base: position 62,537 of record NZ_JAMYPX010000009.1, on the reverse strand, counting down.
CGCTGCGCTTCTACGTCGGACTCGGCGCGGAGCGCCAGGGCCAGAAGGTCTTCCTCAGGCTTTCGAGCGAGGTGCTGAAGGCGATCGCTAAACCCTGACGCCCGCCGGCACCGGACCCCACTTGTTCTCGCGCGGCTGGGTCGGGATCAGCGCAAAGATCAGGATGATCACGGTGCCGAAGGTCGGGATCAGGAAAAGCAGGAAGAGCCAGCCGGTCAGGCCGATGTCGTGCAGGCGACGCACGTTCAGCCCGAACCATGGCAGGGCTGTCGCCAGCAGAAAGAGGCCGAAAAGGCCGACCGTCACTGCCGGCAGTTCAGCGGTATTGCCCATTGCGCCATCGATAAAGACACCGATGCCTATGACCACGAGCAGTGCGATCGTCCAGAACAGGCAATAGCCCCAATACTCTTTGCGGCGGGCACGGCCGGCGAAGTTGAAGTAATTCTCGGTCAGACCCAGCCAGAAGTAGCTCCACAGGCCGGCCGATTCGGCCGGACTTTGTTCAGCGGAACGGCCGAAATGTTGCGGCTGACGTGCCGCTGGCGCATTGCCGGCCTGAGACGGCGCGGCGGTTGCAGTGGAGGCGTCGGTGGGCGCGCTGGCAGGTTGGGCGCGGATCGAAAAAACATCGCGTGCCCGTCCGCCAGCCGGCTGGAATTCGACGGTCGTACCTCCGGCAACCGATGCTTCGCGGCGCAAATCTTCGCGCGCCAAAGTGTAGCGGTTGCCGTCGGCTCCGGTGATGAAGCCGAAACCCTGGTCTTCGTCGTAATGAAGAACTTCGCCGCGCATGTCCTGCCCACCCCCATTTCCCCGCCCCAGACTGTGCAAAGTTCCGGCAGACCGCAAGGGGCGTGCGGAAATGGAGAGTGCTGGCTATTTACCCCGGCCGTTTCTTCGATTTCTTGTGTTTCGCAGGTCCGCCTTCGAACTTCGCCTTGGCCGGTTTCCCGGCCCAGGGCTTCGCCTCGAATGGCGGGCGCTGGTCGGCCGGTGCGCGCTTCTCGAATTTGGGCGTGTTCTGATCGAAGGTGCGCTTGCCGCGGTGCGGCTTCTTGTCGGGCCGTGGTTCCTGATAGCCGGCCCGCGACAAATCCGGCGTGCCGTCCAGCCGCTTGACCGCAATGTTGCCCTGCAGCTTCCGGTCGGGGCCGATCGCAGCGAGGAAACGCTCGGCCCAGTCCGCCGCGATCTGCACGAAGGTTTCTTCCGGCTGCATCTTGATGGCGCCGATCTCGCGCTTGGAAATGCCGCCTGTCCGGCACAGCATCGGGATCAGCCAGCGCGGCTCGGCATTCTGCCGGCGTCCGACCGACAGCGAGAACCAGACGCTGTCGCCGAAATCGTCGCGGCGGCTCGGTGTCTCGTCCCGGCGCGCAAATTTTTCGCCCGACGGCGTGAACGCTGCCACGTCGAGAAGATCCTCCGGCGCCGAGTGGCTGGAGCGGCACATCCGCACGAAGGCGGCGGCAACCTGTTCGGGCCCGTGCTGATCGAGAAGCGCCTCGACGAAGCCGCGCTCCTCATCCTTCATAGGCTCGCTGAAGACCGGATCGGCGAGAATGCGCTCGTCGTCGCGCCGTATCACGTCGTCGGCCGACGGCGGGCTCGCCCACGTTGCCGCAAGGCCGGCACTTTGCAGCAGCCGCTCGGTGCGCCTGCGGGCACTATTGGGCACGATCAGCGCGCTGACGCCCTTGCGTCCCGCACGACCCGTGCGTCCGCTTCGGTGCAGGAGCGTTTCCGGGTTGGTCGGCAGGTCGGCATGGATCACCAGCTCGAGATTGGGCAGGTCGATGCCGCGTGCCGCGACGTCGGTGGCGATGCAGACCTTGGCGCGGCCGTCGCGCATCGCCTGTAGCGCGTGGCTGCGCTCGTTCTGGCTAAGCTCGCCGGACAGCGCCACGACGGAAAAGTTGCGATTGTTGAAGCGCGCCGTCAAATGGTTGACGGCGGCGCGCGTGTTGCAGAACACCAGCGCGTTCTTGGCCTCGTAAAAGCGCAGCACGTTGATGATGGCGTTTTCGCGATCCGCCTGGGCGACGCTCAGCGCCCGGTATTCGATGTCGAGATGCTGCTTTTCCTCACCGGAGGCCGAGATGCGTACCGCATCGCGCTGGTAGCCTTTGGCCAGCGTGGCGATGGAGCGCGGCACGGTCGCGGAAAACATCAGCGTGCGGCGATCGGCGGGTGCGGCATCGAGGATGAATTCCAGATCCTCGCGAAAGCCGAGATCGAGCATCTCGTCGGCCTCGTCGAGCACCACTGCCTTGAGCGCCGACATGTCGAGCGAATTGCGGGTGATGTGGTCGCGTAGGCGGCCGGGCGTGCCCACGACGATATGGGCGCCGCGCTCCAGCGCGCGCCGTTCGGTGCGCATGTCCATGCCGCCGACGCAGGACGCCACCGTGGCGCCGGTCAGTTCGTAGAGCCATTCCAGCTCGCGCGTTACCTGCAGGGCCAGCTCCCGCGTCGGCGCCACGGCCAGCGCCAGGGGTGCCGCCGCGTGGGAAAAGCGCTCCGCGCCATCGAGAAGGGTCGGCGCCAAAGCCAGACCGAAGGCGACGGTCTTGCCGGAGCCGGTCTGGGCCGAAACCAGCGCATCGGCCTGGCCAAGCTCGAGAACGGCCTTCTGCACCGGCGTCAGCTCGACATAGCCGCGTTTTTCCAGCGCCTTTGCCAGCGCGGGAACAATAGCTTCGAAATTGGACATCTTGCTCTTTCGAAATTCGGATTCTGAATACCCGGCGACGGGTCAAATGTCGGCAAGCGCCACAGACGGGCGCCACGAGCCAGACGATGCTCGTTCGTACTTGGTGCCGCCGTCATTGTACAGGGCGGGCGGGTCGGCCTGCTTGCCATTGACTCTAGACGTAAACCGCGTAAAAGCCGGCACCGAACGGGATAGTTTTCGATGCGCGGCCTTTTGATGGCGCTTTCTGCCTTCGACATCCCCGGCCCCAATGCGAACCATTGGGCCGGGCGCGTCGCTGCGTCTCCTCATTCCAGCAAAATCACGTTCTTGCTCAAAAAAACCGGCAAAACGACCACCAAAACGGTCTGATTCCCTTGGCCTAACCACCCTCTCCCGGGTCCGGCCCGGGGGTTGAAACCCGCATCGGCCGGCGGGTTTTCTCCAGAAACCGAGCGGAGAGGGACAGGAGATTTCGATGAGTTTCAAGGTTGCGATCGTCGGCGCCACGGGCAATGTGGGCCGGGAAATGCTCAACATACTGGAGGAACGCGGCTTTCCGGTGAGCGAGGTGGTGGCGCTGGCCTCGCGGCGCAGCCAGGGCACGGAAGTGTCGTTCGGCGACCGCACGCTGAAGGTCAGGGCGCTCGACCAATATGATTTTTCAGACACCGACATCTGCATCATGTCGGCCGGCGGCAACGTCTCCAAGGAATGGTCGCCGAAGATCGGCAAGCAGGGCTGCGTCGTCATCGACAATTCGTCGGCCTTCCGTTACGACCAGGACGTGCCGCTGATCGTTCCGGAAGTGAACCCGGATGCGATCTCGCTGTTCACGCGCAAGAACATCATCGCCAACCCGAACTGCTCGACGGCGCAGCTGGTCGTGGCGCTGAAGCCGCTGCATGATGCGGCCACCATCAAGCGCGTCGTCGTCGCCACCTACCAGTCGGTCTCCGGCGCCGGCAAGGAAGGCATGGACGAATTGTTCACGCAGACGCGCGCGGTGTTTGTCGCCGACCAGGTCGACGTCAAGAAGTTCACCAAGCGTATCGCCTTCAACGTCATCCCGCATATCGACGTCTTCCTCGACGACGGCTTCACCAAGGAAGAGTGGAAGATGGTGGCCGAGACCAAGAAGATGCTCGACCCGAAGATCAAGCTGACGGCGACCTGCGTGCGCGTACCGGTGTTCATCGGCCATTCGGAAGCGGTCAACATCGAGTTCGAGAAGCCGATCACCGCAGATGAGGCGCGCGAGATCCTGCGCGAGGCGCCGGGCTGCCAGGTCATCGACAAGCGCGAGGACGGCGGCTACATCACGCCGCTGGAATCGGCCGGCGAGGACGCCACCTTCATCTCGCGTATCCGCGAGGATTCGACCATCGACAACGGCCTGTCGATGTGGATCGTCTCCGACAATCTGCGCAAGGGCGCGGCACTCAATGCGGTGCAGATCGCCGAGCTGCTGGTCGAGCGCGGGCTGATCCAGCCGAAGAAGAAGGCGGCATAGTTCGCTCACGGCCGTATCGCTGCTGTCGCGGCTGGCCCTCCGCGGGGGCGCCGGACGACCGGCGGCCTGCGGTCGCAGGCTCGGCCTTCGGCGGTTGTTTCGCTCACGGCCGTATCGCCGCTACGCGGCTGGCCTCCGCGGGGGCGCCGGAAGGCCGGCGGCCCGCAGTCGCGGGCTCGGCCTTCGGCCGTTAGCGCCCTTCTCCCCGTTCACGGGGAGAAGGTGCCGGCAGGCGGATGAGGGGTACAGGCGTCTCAAATAGGCAGCAAGGCGACGGCGTCACAGCCGGTTCTCCTCCGCTAGGTCCAACAGCAACTCCAGCGCCTCCTCCGCCCGGTCGGCGGGCACGAACAGATGATCGTGGTAGAAGGCCGAGACCGGATTGACGCCGATGCCGGCGGTGGCCAGCCGCGCGGTGATGGCGGCGAGGAAGCCGACCGCTTCCAGCGACGAATGGATGTTCAGCGTCAGCATCCGGCAGCGGAACACGGTTTTCAGTCCAGCGGCCTTGGCATGGTCTTCAAGCACGATCAGCGTCGTGCCCTCGCGCTCGCGAAATAGCATCACCGGGTGGAGCCTGTCGGGAACGGGCGCATCGGGTGGCAACGTGGTGAAGACATGAACGCCGGCAAGCAATTCCGGCGTCATTGCCGCCAGCAACTTTTTCAGGTCGGTCTCTCCGGCCATCGGTTGCTTTCATTGTGCGATCAGGCGGTGGTTGCCGTCGAGCGCTCGGAAGACACCTCTACGGATTTTCAATAACGCCCTCCACCTCACCCCGCAAGGTGGACTTGGCCAGGTTCGTTGCTGACTGAACTTGCACATCCAAGGTCGCCGTCCCCCGGAGCTGAAAAAGAGCTGGAGGCGTGTCGGATCGCCGTCATGGGCCGCGTCCTTGGTTCGAGCTGGCGAAGGAGCCAGTGCTCACAACGACCGGAGGAACATCAATGACCATGTCTCGGGCAACACCCGTCTCACCGCGTGCCCTGTGGGCCGGCCGCGTGCTCAGCGCCGTCATCGTGCTGTTCATGATCTTCGACGGCGTCATCAAGCTACCGCCGCTCGAAATCGTCACCCAGACCATGGTGCAGCTCGGCTGGCCGGCCGATGCCAATGTCTCGCGCATGCTCGGCACCATTGGATTGGTCTCGACAGCGCTTTACGCGCTGCCACGCACCTCGGTGCTCGGCGCCATCCTGCTCACCGCCTATCTCGGCGGCGCCGTCGCCACGCATGTGCGTATCGGCAGCCCCTTGTTCTCGCACATACTGTTCGGCGTCTATCTCGGCGCCGTCCTCTGGGGTGGCCTGTATCTGCGCGATCCAAGGGTGCGCGCGTTGTTCCCGTTCAGCCAATAGCGGCGACATCGAAAGCCGTTCGATGGTGGCCACGCCGCCAGAGCGGGCGCGGTCTGCCGCCGCCTTTCTACTCTTTGGATCAAATTGAGCGCCGCCGGGCGGCAGCCGATCTTCTTCTTTGGATCAAATCGCCTGGTTGCGAGTTAGGCGGTGCAGCGGCGAGGACGGCACCCTGTTGGAGAGGAACGACAATGAAAAAGGTGATAATCTTGATGGCCTTGCTGGTCCCGCTCGGTGCCTGCTCCCGTACTGAGCAAGGCGCGGCAGTTGGTGGCCTGGGCGGTGCGGCGGTCGGCGCTGCTGTGGCCGGCAACCCGACCAAGGGCGCGGTGATCGGCGGTGCGGCCGGCGCTTTGGCCGGTGCACTGATCGGCCGTGCCAGCGAAAGCGGCCAATGCCGTTATCGCGATCGTAACGGTCGTGTCTACGTTGCGAGTTGCCCGGAAGGCTATTGATCGGGCCGCATCATATGGATGCAATAGCAAAACGGCGGGCAGGGCCCGCCGTTTCGTGGTTGTGGAGATGATTTATTCGGCGCTGGCGGCTTCCGCCTCGGCCGGCGCGGCTGCGGCGGCGGCAGCGGCCGCGGCGGCATCTTCCTGCGCCTTCTTCAGCAAGGCTGCGCGCTCCTGCGCCTTCTTGCCGGGCTCGGCCTTTTTCGGGTTGGCGCGCGCTTCGCGCTTGGCGATGCCGGCTTCATCGAGGAAGCGCAGCACGCGGTCGGTCGGCTGGGCGCCATGCGACAGCCAATGCTTGACGCGCTCGGCGTCGACCTTGACGCGTTCGCCGTCCTTGGGCAGCAGCGGATTCCATGAGCCGAGCGACTCGATGAAACGGCCGTCGCGCGGCGAACGCGCGTCGGCGACGACGACATGGTAATAGGGACGCTTCTTCGAGCCCGCACGGGCCAATCGGATTTTCAGTGGCATTTCTTTTCTCCTAAAAGCTCTGATTTGGTTGATCGGTTGGTGGCTGGTCCTCAGCCGGTTTTCGCTACGCCGTTGGATGCGGCGATCTGCTCGTGATGGCGGATCACTTCGCGGACGACGAAGTTCAGGAATTTCTCCGCGAAATCCGGGTCGAGATGGGCGTCCTTCGCCAGTTGGCGAAGACGGGCGATCTGCTCCTGCTCGCGCGCCGGGTCGGCAGGCGGCAGGCCATGTTCCGCCTTCAGCACGCCGACTGCCTTGGTGCAGCGGAAGCGCTCGGCCAGCATGTGGATCAGCGCCGCGTCGATATTGTCGATCGAGGCGCGATAATTGGCCAGTGCCGCACGCGCGTCCGCTATGTCCTTCTCTTCGTTCATGGCGCCCTCACTTCTTCTTGCCGAGGCCATTCTTGCCAAGCATTGGCAGCCCGCCACCGCCCGGCAGGCCGGGAAGTTTCATGCCGCCGGGCAGCCCAGGCAGACCACCGCCACCGGGAAGACCACCGGGCAGGCCCTTCATGCCGCCGAGCCCGGCCGCCTGCGCCTGCTTCTGCAAGGCGTCGAGCTGCTTGGGGTCCATCTTGGAGAGATCCGGCATGCCGCCGCCCATCATGCCGCCTGCGCCGCCAGGCATCATGCCGCCGAGCCCCATCTTGGAAGCGAGGCCGCCCATCATGCCGCGCATCAGGCCGCCGCCTTTGCCCTTGCCGCCCATCGCCTTCATCATGTCGGCCATGCCGCGATGCATCTTCAACAGTTTGTTGATTTCGGCCGCGTCAGTACCCGAGCCGGCGGCGATGCGCTTCTTGCGCGAGTGCTTCAGAATATCGGGGTTGGCGCGCTCGGCCTTGGTCATCGACGAGATGATGGCGAGCTGGCGACCGAACATCTTGTCGTCGAGCCCGGCGGCGGCCATCTGGTCCTTCATCTTGCCCATGCCGGGCATCATGCCCATGATGCCACCCATGCCACCCATTTTCGACATTTGCTGAAGCTGGCCGGCGAGGTCGTTCAGGTCGAACTTGCCCGACTGCATCTTCCTGGCCATCGCCGCGGCCTGTTCGGCGTCGATGTTCTCGGCCGCCTTTTCGACGAGGCTGACGATGTCGCCCATGCCGAGGATGCGGTCGGCGATGCGCTTGGGGTGGAATTCCTCCAGCGCGTCCATTTTTTCGCCGGTGCCGATCAGCTTGATCGGCTTACCGGTGACGGCGCGCATCGAGAGCGCCGCACCACCGCGGCCGTCGCCGTCCATGCGGGTCAGCACGAGGCCGGTGATGCCGACGCGCTCGTCGAAGCTTTTTGCCAGATTGACGGCGTCCTGGCCGGTCAGCGAATCGGCGACCAGCAGGATCTCGTGCGGCGACGACATCTTCTTGATGTCGGCCATCTCGACCATCAACGGCTCGTCGATATGGGTGCGGCCGGCGGTGTCGAGGATGACGACGTCATGGCCGCCGAGCTTGGCCGCCTGCACGGCGCGGCGGGCGATATCGACCGGCGTCTGGCCGGCGACGATCGGCAATGTGGCGACCTTGACCTGCTCGCCGAGCTGGCGGAGCTGCTCTTGCGCGGCGGGACGCCGCGTGTCGAGCGAGGCCATCAAGACTTTCTTGTTTTGACGGTCGGCGAGGCGCCTGGCGATCTTGGCCGAGGTCGTCGTCTTGCCGGAACCCTGCAAGCCGACCATCATGATGACGACCGGAGCCGGTGCATTGAGGTCGATGGCGACGCCCTCGGCGCCGAGCATCTCGACCAGCTCGTCATGGACGATCTTGACGACCATCTGGCCGGGCTTGATCGACTTGACCACGGCGGCGCCGACGGCCTTCTCGCGCACCTTGTCGGTGAAGGAACGCACCACTTCCAGCGCCACGTCGGCCTCAAGCAACGCACGGCGCACCTCGCGCAGCGCCGCCGAGACATCAGCCTCCGACAAGGCGCCGCGGCCGGTGAGGCCGTTCAGGATCGAACCAAGACGTTCCTGTAGCGATTCAAACATTCTTTTTCCTTTTCCCTGGCACCCGGATGATGCCCGAGAGGTAATGCGTTCGCGCCAACTGTCCAAGCAAAAGCCGGTCTGGGCAAAGCCCAAAGCCAAAAAGCACCCGGGGGCGCACAGCGCTGCCGGGTGTTGGCCTCCGGGATCGATTTACAGCACTTCACCTCAAAGAGGTTTCGGCGTCCCGGTCGGTTTGCTCGGAGGAATACTCGTCGCGGAATTCGCGGCGTGTAGACAGGAAATCGGCCGCAGAGTCAAGCTTTGGTCAAGCTTTGCGCCAAATAGCAGGGACGACCAGGCAATGCACATCAGCGCACGCCGCCGGCGCGCGCCATATCCGGCTCAACCTTCAGCGGTGAGCGCGGATGTAAAAGCAGCAGAACGGTCAACAGGCTGCTGACGATGCCGATCGAAGCGATGAGGACGGCGTCTGAAGTCGTCCAGCCGGCGGCTTCGAGCGGCTTGGCGTTGAACAGGGCGAAGGAATTATAGCTTTGCTGGTGCGAAATCAGCAGGAAGCCCGTCAGATTGTTGCCGAGGTGGGCACCAAAGCCGGCACCGAGATTGCCGGTTGCATAGACCAGAAGCGTCAGCAGCAGCGCAAAGGCGGCGATCGAGGCCAGCACGCAGGCATTGATGGCAGCGCTCGAACCTGGGCTCCAGTGCAGGGAGGTGAACAGCAATCCCGGCAGCAGCGCCCAGATGAAAGGGTTCTGGAACCGGCTCGCCAGGCCCCTGAGCAGATAACCGCGAAACAGCATCTCCTCCGACGAGGTCTGCAGAAAGGTCAGGGCGGCGATCGGGATCAGGAACGAAAGCCACGCGGACAGGCCGATCGCGCCGCGCGCGATGTCGGGCTGCAAACCATAAAGCAGGATCTCCGAAAGCAGCGAGGTGATCAGCACCGCGGTCAGTCCTTTCAGGAACCCCGACCAAGAAATGCGCCGGCTGACGCCAATCAGGGCTGTCAGCTTCTCGCGATGGATCCAGCGCATGGCAGCCCAAAGGCCGAGCCAGATTCCGGCAAATGAAGCCAGCGCCGCGAGGATGCCCGCAGGAGAGGCCATGAAATCCTGCACCGCTCCTCCACCTGGCGGGGCGGTGCCAGACGATGCCTGCCAAACGGCAAAGGCATAGGTGCCGCCGAACAGCACGGCGGCAGTGGTTCCGAGCCAGAACAGTATGACGACCACCGCTCCAAGCAGAAGCCGCGGCAAAGTGGTCTTGTTGTTGGCGGTGTGCCGGTACTGTTGGAAGGCGGTGGGGTCGATCGTCACGCGGGCTCGCTGGCTGGTGCTTCGGCTCGCAAGATCTAGAACATCGGCCCCAATGTGGAAACCGGTATTGCATCGGCAATGCCGGCCTGTGGCGATATCGAGGTTTGTGAGCGGCCGCCGCTACTGCAGGGCGACCGCCCTGTTTGTATCGTCAGCGCACGACGTACATGATGCGCCTTGTGTCCGGATCGATCAGCGCCGGCTGACCGTTCACGTAGACGTAGCGGTAGTCATAGTCCGGAATCTCGCGCAGCTCGACGGTGTCAGGCAACGTCCCGCCCGTCACCACCTCGCCCTCGAGATAGACCGGATCGAGCCGATGCGTACGGACATAGGTACGGATCTCGGCCGGCGGTCTCCGGATAGGCTCGATCGCCTCGCCCGCAACGATCGCTCCGGTGTAGCTGTCGGAATATTCGGCGCTAGCGGCGGGCGGCGTCACGACGGCAATGTCGGCGCTGGCCGGACGCTGTGTCAGGACCACACGGCTGCCGCCGAAATCGGCCGTCACATAGTCGGAATAGACCCAGCCCTGGCCGTTAGCCTCGGCGATAGTGCACCATTTGCTGTTGGCGATGCAGCCGTCGAGCGTCGCCGACTGGCCGGCCGCGAGCACGCCGATCACCGGATATTGCGGGCCGGGGCCGGCGCGTACATTGAGATCAGTGATGGCCGAGACGGCGGTGTCGGCCAATGCAGAGCCCGACATCGCTATGAGCGCTCCGGCCACCGCCGGAAACAATATGCGTTTCATGGTCTTCTCTCCGTTTCACAGTCCCTTGGCACGGAAAACGAAGCAAAGCCGCATGCGTTCCGGCTAAAAGGCTTCGGCCGGCTCACGATTTGTTCCAGTCGTTTTCAGCAGGTCGGTCAAAAGCTCGTGAACAAAAGCAAGTTTTTGCGCCGCCACGTCCGAGATGACGAAGGGATAGAGATCGGGCAGGCCCATGCAGCGGTTGATCGAGTTGGACGCCTCCGACAGCACCAGCCAGCGGTCGAGAATCCTTTCGAAAGGCTCTGGCCTGGAGGCGGGTTCCGATGGTGCCGGCTGCAGCTTGCCGCCGGTATCGGCGCGCGGCAGCTCGTTGGCTTCAACGGTTTCCAGCCGGCCGAGCGGGAAATTCAGGGCATGCACCATCTCCAGCGTGTCGGTGATGTGCATGTGATGCGCCCATGTCTCGGCCCAGTCCTCCCATGGGTGCGACGTCGCATAGGCCGAGATATGGCGCTGCTGCCAGTCGGGCGGCGCGCCATCGGCATAATAGGTCTTCAGCGCCTGTTCGTAGCCGGCGCGCTCGTCGCCGAACAAAGCGCGAAAACCGGCAAGCTTTTGCGAATCGTCGCGGATCAGGCGGTCCCAGTAATAATGGCCGAGCTCATGGCGGAAATGGCCGAGCAGCGTGCGGTAGTTCTCGCCCATCTCGACGCGCCGCCGTTCGCGCTCTGCCGAATCCGCCTCGGCGACGTTGAGCGTGATCCGGCCGTTGTCATGACCGGTCAGGATACGTTCGCCGCCCGGACCGCCGCCGATCGGATCGGCAAGAAAATCGAAAGCGAGACCGATCTCGTCGCCAACTTCCTGCTTGGGTGCGACCGGCAGGCCGAAGGCGAGCAGCGAATAGACGGCACGCTTCTTTGCCGCCTCGACACGGATCCAGCGGCGGCGGTTGCCGTCGACCGACAGATCCGGGATCAGCTGGTTCAGCGCACAGGCGCGGCAGAAGGCGTGGCCGGGCTCCGCCATCCAGTTGCAGGCGCATTCGTCGGCATTGGTGCAATGGAAGACGTCGGCGCCGGACAGCGCGAAGCGCGCATGCTCGGGATCGTAGAGCACGAGGCTGGCGCAGTTCAGGCATTGCGCGTTCTCGAAATAGAGACGGTGGCCGCAATGCGGGCAGTCGAAAAGCTTCATTGGCGTCTCAAATCATTCGAAATGCGGAGGACGATACGAGCAGGAGAACGCCAAACGCCTGTCAGCTGCCCACGTTCCTGCCGGCCGATGCTATTTTGCCGCAAGCTGGGCGACGACCTCCTTGGCCACTGCCTCGCCTGACAATCTGGCGCCGCCGCAGGTCTGCATCAGCGGACCTGCCAAATGCTCGCCGGCGAAGAAGATCTTTTCCGCCACGGGCTGCATCAGCGTGGCGCGCGCTTGCGAGCGGCCGGGCCGCGCCGCCGCATAGGCGCCGCGCACGAACCGCTCAGCGCCCCAATTGGTCATCATTGCGCGTCCGACATGCTTTCGTATGTCGCCGCCAAAGATGCCGCAGAGCCGGTCGACGACGAAGTCGATGCCCGCCGCCTCGCCCGCCGCCGACATCTCCCAAGCGAAATCGCCGCCGACGAAACCGACCATCAAATCGAGGTCGAAGGGAAAGCAGAGGAAGTAGATGTCGTGCCGGGCCAACCGCTCGATCAGCAAATCGTCGAACGGCTCCAGGCCGAGTCTTGTACCGGATATTTCGACCGGCAGCTTGGTCAGCATGCCCATCGGCAGGTCGAAGAAGGCGGCGAAATGGGCATCGGGGAGTGCAGGCGAGAACGCAATCTCCTCGAAGGCGAGCACTGCCGGGGAGGCAGTGACGATGACCGCCTTGGCGCAGATGGTACCGCGATCGGTGACGCAGGCTACGCCCGGCCCATCCCAGACGATCTTGCGCACCGGCGTCGACAGTTCCACCGGCACATCGGCACCGAAGCGGGCAACCAGCGTACCGAAGCCTTCCCTGGTGAAATAATTCGGATCGAGATCGGCGGCGGCCTGAAAGTCGCGGATCGATATCTCGTCCTCGTCGGCGCCGAAATCCATCGGCCCGGCGAAGGTTGCGGCGGCGCGCGGCGCGTGTCCCTTGGCGAGCAATGCCGAAAGGCGGTCGTCGTCGCCTTCCCTCACCTGATGTGCCGCCACCAGTTCGAACAGCCTTGCGTCGGCCACCTTCATCGCCGCCTCCTCGGCTTCGCTTGCCTTTCGCTCACGGTAATAGAGATGATCGACATTCATGTCGTGGTGATGAAGCGTCCAGGCAGCGGCCTTCGCCTCGGGAAAGTAGGGATTGCGGTCCGCGGCATGCAGCCAGGCGCAGCCGATGTCGAACGGCACGCCGAAATGCTGGTCGCTGGTCCAGGCGCGGCCGCCAATGCGGTTCACCGCTTCCAACAATTTGAAGGAAAAACCGGCAGCGCGCAGGGTCTTGGAAGCCGAAAGCCCGGCTGAACCGGCGCCGATGATCACGACATCAACGTCTTCCATGCTTATTCTGTCCCCGCCACAATAATTACTTGATCGTAGGCAAATTCCCGGGCGTCCGCCAGTGTGGTGGATTTGAGGTTCCTGCTGTATTGAGTGCATCGGCGTGGCGCCGGGGCAGTGACAAGCAGGTGTTTCGCAGGCAAGTTCGCAATTGGGAACGTGATTCAGGCAACCAGGAGAGCAGCATGGCATTTCTTGCCAAGGGGAAGATGTTTGTAGTGGCCACGGTGGTGGCGGTGCTTGCGCTGGCGACGGGCGCGCAGGCGGCGGCCAGCTGTGGCAAGAGCGGCGCCGGCTTCGAGGCATGGAAACCGGAGTTCGCCGCGGAGGCGAAGGCCGACGGTGTCGGCTCGAAGGGTCTGGCCGCTCTGGCTCGCGCAACCTACGCGACAAAGACGATCTCCGTCGACCGCGCCATCCATAAGGCTTTCAGCGGCTCGGTGGAAGCTTTCATGAAGCGCCGTGGCGCGTCCGCGATCATTGCCAGGGGCCGTGCGCTGAAGAAGGCCAATGCTGCGCTGTTCGACAAGATCGAACGGAATTACGGCGTGTCGCCGGGCGTGTTGCTCGCCATCTGGGGCATGGAGACCGGCTTCGGTTCCGCCATGGGCAACCAGAATACGGTCTCCGCCATTTTAACGCTGGCCTATGACTGTCGCCGTCCGGAGTTCTTCTACCCGCATGCCATTGCGGCCCTGAAGCTGGTTGATCGCGGAGCGTTGAGCGCCTCGTCGGTCGGTGCCGCGCATGGCGAGATCGGCCACACGCAGTTCCTGCCCGGAAATGTTTTGACGTATGGTGTCGGAAACAAAAATCTGCGCGACAAGAGCACTGCGTTGGCTTCCACCGCCAACTTCCTCAAGAGTCATGGTTGGCGGGCCGGCGCGAGCGCGCAGGCGAATATGGGCGCAATCGCTGGCTGGAATTCCGCGAGCGTCTATCAACAGGCCATCGCCCGCATGGCCACGGCGATCGATGCCGACTGATAGGATATAAACGCAAAAATGACTGGGCTCGGTTGGAAGCGCGAGGCGAGCATGAAGAGTTTCGCAACAGCGCAGGGCTTGCCTTGCCCTTTGGAACCTAGCTAGGACAGGCGATGATCTCGCTCTCGATCGTTGATTTCGATGCGGACCCCGAGGGGGTGACTGCGATCCTAAGCCTCGAACCGACACGCATAGTCCGCAAGGGCGACCCGATGCGTAACGGTTCCCCGCGCAAGAAGAATGGATGGAGCCTCGATGGTCCGCGGCAAAGGCTCCGGAGTGGGGCCGAGCACGAGAATGCGGTCAACTACCTGATCGAGCAGATGCGAGGTCGGGAGGAGGCCTTCGCACGGCTGCGGCAGGAAGTGCGGCCAAAGCAGATAACTATCTACGGCGGGTTCTATCAGCCCTACGACGGACAGTGCGGCATTTGGCTTGAGCCGTCTGCGATGAGGGTGCTCGCGGATTGCGGTGTTGGCTGGAGCCTCGACCTTTTTGTTGAGGACGAAGCTCACCAACATGGAAATGAGGTGTGAGCAGGCGTCCTGTCCGCATTGGGTCGTTTGCCGACTGGCTGGTTCCAAATTTGAGCGGAGTCTGATTCATAAGGGCATGAGCCGATACGATCTGACCGACTTCGAATGGCGCGTCATCGAGCCGCTTTTGCCCAACAAGCCGCGAGGCGTGCCGCGTGTCGATGACCGTCGCGTGCTGAACGGCATCTTCTGGGTGCTGCGATCGGGTGCGCCATGGCGCGATCTGCCCGAGCGCTACGGCCCTCGCACCACTTGCTACAACCGCTTCGTTCGATGGCGGAAAGCAGGTGTCTGGGATCGGCTGATGGACGCCATTACCGAGGCCCATGACGGCACGGTGCAGGTAATGAGTCTACGTCCTAGTTTTCTCGGATCGTTTTCAGCTTTCACGAGATCGGTAGAGCGCCCAGCCCGCTGTTCGGATGTCAGCGCTGGCGGTTACGCGCCGCCAGTGTCCTCAGCCTGAGCGCGTTGAGGCGGATGAAGCCTTCGGCATCCTTCTGATCGTAGGCGCCGCGGTCGTCCTCGAAGGTGACCAGCGCATCGGAATAGAGCGTCTTCCTCGACTTGCGGCCGGTGACAATCACGTTGCCCTTGTAGAGCTTCAGCCGCACGGTGCCTTCGACGTCTTCCTGGCTCTTGTCGATCATTGCCTGCAGCATCAGCCGCTCGGGCGCGAACCAGAAGCCGTTGTAGATGAGCTCGGCGTAGCGCGGCATGAACTCGTCCTTGAGATGGGCGGCTCCGCGGTCGAGCGTGATCGATTCGATCGCCCGATGGGCGGCGATCAGGATGGTGCCGCCGGGGGTCTCGTAGACGCCGCGCGATTTCATGCCGACGAAACGGTTCTCGACCAGATCTAGCCTGCCGATGCCGTTGTCGCGACCGAGATCGTTGAGCGCTGCCAGCATCGTTGCCGGCGAGAGTTTCTTGCCGTCGAGCGCGATCGGATCGCCCTTGAGGAATTCGATCTCGATCTCGGTGACCTCATCGGGCGCGTCCATCGGCGAGATGGTGCGCTGGTGGACGAATTCCGGCGGTTCCGTCCACGGGTCCTCCAGCACCTTGCCCTCGGAGGAGGAGTGCAGAAGGTTGGCGTCGACGGAAAACGGCGCATCGCCCTTCTTGTCCTTCGGCACCGGGATCTGGTGCTGCTCGGCGAAGTTGATGAGATCGGTGCGCGACTTGAACGACCAATCGCGCCACGGCGCGATGACCTTGATGTCGGGGTTGAGCGCATAGGCCGACAGCTCGAAACGCACCTGGTCGTTGCCTTTGCCGGTGGCGCCATGGGCGATGGCATCGGCGCCGGTCTCTTTTGCGATCTCGACGAGATGTTTCGAAATCAGCGGCCGGGCGATCGAGGTGCCGAGCAGATAGGTGCCTTCATAGACGGCGTTGGCGCGGAACATCGGGAAGACGAAATCGGATACGAACTCCTCGCGGACATCGACGATGCGGATGTCCTTGATGCCCATCATCTCGGCCTTGCGCCTGGCCGGCTCCAGTTCGCCACCCTGGCCGAGATCGGCGGTGAAGGTGACGACCTCGGCGCCGAGCTCGGTCTGCAGCCATTTCAGGATGATCGAGGTATCAAGGCCGCCGGAATAGGCGAGCACGACTTTCTTGACGGCTTTTGCTTTCGACATGGTGGGCAGTTCCGCGACAGGGGTTCTTCGCGGGCGAGGTATCACGGCGTTTTAGGCCAGCGCAAGGGACGAACGATGCCTGGACCAGATGCTTCATCTCCAAGAGGCTGGCGAGGACACGGCTCTTGCGCTATGGCTGCGCCGTCTTTTGCCCCTACGAGACGAGCCATGTCCTTCATCCCCGACAGTACGACGCTTATCCAGTTCTCCATCGCCACCTTCATCCTGGCGATCACGCCCGGGCCTGACATGACGCTGTTCGTCTCGCGCACGCTGAGTCAGGGCCGTGCCACCGGCTTTGCCTCGATGGCCGGCGCCTTGTGCGGCACGCTGATTCACACCACGCTGGTGGTGGTCGGCGTCTCGGCGCTGATCGTCGCCTCGCCGATGGCGTTCTTCGTGCTGAAGATTTTTGGCGCCGGCTACCTGGTCTTCCTGGCATGGCAGGCGATCACAAAAGGGTCGGCGTTTTCACCGGAGAAGAAGAGCGGGCCGCAGATCTCGCTGTTCCGTAGCTGGGCGGCGGGGCTCGGGGTCAATCTGCTCAACCCGAAGATCATCCTGTTCTTCATGACCTTCCTGCCGCAATTCGTCTCCGCGCATGATCCCGACGCGCCGGGAAAGCTGTTCTTCCTCGGCGCGATGTTCGTCGTGCTGGCGATCCCAGTGACGGCGCCGATGGTGCTGGCGGCGGAAAAATTCTCGGCCGCGATGAAATCCAGCCCGCGCGTCACCCGCGTCGTCGACTATCTGTTTGCCGGAGTTTTTTCGGCCTTCGCGCTCAAGATCCTGACGGCCCAGGCGAAATAGGGCGTCCGATCTGACGCCAGCTTCCGGCCGAGCGCCCGGCGCTCAGCCAGTAGAAAATACCGCCGACCATACCGCAGCCGATCACCGCCAGCATGACGCTGGTATTGGTAACCTCGAAATTGGCATCGGCCGTCTGGTGGACGAAGCCAAGGAAGACCGCCGAGACCACAGCACCCGCCAGCGCATAGAACAGCCAGTCACGCCGGCCAAGGATCTCGGAGACGAGGATGGCGATGGCGGCCGGCATGAAGGCGAAATAGGCGACGAACAGCGCGACGAAGGGGATTGAAAACCACAGCGACGCCTGCGCCGCCGGTTGCGTCTCGTCCGTTATCAGCCCAAGAGACGCCAGGAACATGATGTTAAGGAAGGCGCTTGCCGCCAGCGAAGCCACGCCGTAGCCGACAAGGATGACGGCGAAGCGGATCAGATAGGCGACGACGCGATTCACGCCTCGCCATGCCCTGCGATCATCATCGCTTCCAGCGCCAGCCGGTCGACCTTGCGCATGCGCTCGGACTCCGACTTGAGCTGGCCGCAGGCGGCCAGGATGTCGCGGCCGCGCGGCGTGCGGATCGGCGAGGCATAGCCGGCATTGTTGATGTAGTCGGCGAATTTCTCGATCGTCTCCCAGTCCGAGCATTGATAGTTGGTACCAGGCCACGGATTGAACGGGATCAGATTGATCTTGGCCGGGATGCCTTTGAGCAGCCTGATCAGCGCCTTGGCGTCCTCGATCGAATCATTGACGTCCTTCAGCATCACATATTCGAAGGTGATCCGCTTGGCGTTGGACAGGCCGGGATAGGCACGGCAGGCAGCGATCAGTTCGTTGAGCGGATACTTCTTGTTGATCGGCACCAAAAGGTCGCGCAGATCGTCATTGGTGGCGTGCAGCGAGATCGCCAGCATGACGCCGATCTCCTCGCCGGTGCGGAAGATTTCGGGCACGACGCCGGAGGTCGACAGCGTGATGCGGCGCTTGGACAGGGAAAGCCCGTCGCCGTCGGATGCGATCAGCAGGGCCTTTTTCACCGCCTCGAAATTGTAGAGCGGCTCGCCCATGCCCATCATGACGACGTTGGACACTTTCCTGCCCTCGGCCGGCACGATGGCGCCGTCGGGCGTATCGCGGTCGGGGAAGTCGCCAAGCCGGTCGCGGGCGGTCAAGAGCTGGGCGAGGATTTCCTCCGCCGTCAGGTTGCGCACCAGCTTCTGCGTGCCGGTGTGGCAGAAGGAGCAGGTCAGGGTGCAGCCGACCTGCGAAGAGATGCAGAGCGTGCCGCGGCCTTCTTCGGGAATGTAGACGGTCTCGATCTCGACCGGCCGGCCAGCGCCGCGCGGCGGAAAGCGGAACAGCCATTTGCGCGTGCCGTCGGAGGAAATCTGCTCCTCGACGATCTCGGGCCTGGCGACGGTGAAATGCCTGTCGAGGGCGGCGCGCAGATCCTTGGAGATGTTGAACATGCCGGCAAAGTCGGAAACGCCGCGCACATAGATCCAATGCCAGAGCTGTTGGGCGCGCATTTTCGCCTGGCGCTCCGGCACGATGCCGGCAGCGACGAGGGCGGCCCCAAGTTCGGCTCGCGTCAAGCCGATCAGCGACGGTTTTTCAGGCGTCGTGCGGGTGCGCAACGCGTCACGCGCGCCTTCGGCGGTAAGATCGAATGAAAGGGTCATTGTTGCGCCAATATAAGCGATTTGCGGCCGATTACAGCATCGTGCCCGAAATGAAGCGCGGCGCATAGCACAGGTTAGCGGCGGAGTCATGCCGGGGTTCTTCCTTATCCCCTTGTGGGAGAAGGTGGCCGAGCGAAGCTCGGTCGGATGAGGGGTGTTCCAGCTTGGCATCACCTGCACTCCGTCCAGCACCCCTCAACCGTCTTGGCGTTGCGCGCCAATCCACTTTCTCCCACAAGGGGAGAAGGAGACCGCACGAACGCCGGTTCTTTACGTCGCTGTGTTAGGTGGTGAACGTCACGGACGAGGACTTTACTTGCACTTGGCGATCGAGGCCAGCGCCGCCGAGATGCCCTTCAGCGAGAAGACGTAGGTGGTAGTGTTGCCGCGGCCGGACTTGGCCGACACCTTCATGTCGGTGCCGGTCTTCATCGCGGCGATCAGCACCGGCTCCTCGGCGGCGTTCTCGACCCAGGCCGACTTGCCGCGCGTGAACATCGAAAACGACTTCTTGTCGATGGTGACGGTGGCCTTGGAACCTTCCTGGAAGGTATAGCCGGCGATGAATTGCGGCTCGTAGGACACTTGCTGCCCCGGCCGCTGGCTGACGAAGAAGAACATGTCGCCGTGATCGAGCGTCGGCGGCTGCTTGTCGGTTGGCACCGTCAGGACATAGCAGACCTTGCCGCCGCCCGACGCCTGATAACTGTAGGTGCCCCAGGCATTATGCTGGCCGATCTTGGTTGCCGACTGCGCCAGCGCGGGCGCCGTCAAGGCCATCAGGGCCAGGCTGGAGACTATAGCAATCAATCCGCGCATCGCTTTTCCCGTATTCCACTGGTGCGGCGGCAGGCCGGCTCGGCGTCCTGCCCGTCGCTTCATTTTGATTTAATCTGGGTTACCAAACGGTGAATTTCCCCTGAGAAAAGGATGTTCACGCCAGGAAACCGCCGCCGTCTTCGCGCTGCCGCTCGAAAAAGCGGCTGGCGCAATGTCCCTGCCGCGACTTGGAGGCCACGAAAACGGCAAGAGTTTGACTTTTCAAGCAGCTAGGTCTTGCGGCGATTCTCGCTTTTTGAGGTGCGTGACGAATTTCCCTGCAGGCGGTACTATGTCTGCGTTCGCCGCCACGGCGCTCGGCCAGGGTGCCCTTCCTGGCGGCTACGGGAGATTTGGCCATGGCCGTTTCCGAGACAGTCCTGATCCTCGCGGGCGGCACAGCCGTCCTGGCGATTGTGTTCGGCGTTCGTGTCGCCATGCGGCGGGCGGCCGGTGGCGCGGTGCGCCGGTCGGATGCCGGGGAGACGGCGGGCGGATCGGGCGCCCCCGACGTGGCCGGGGTCATTGCGCTGCCACCTTTGATCTTCCTCGGCTTCCTGGTGGCGGCAACCGTGCTTGAGGTGCTCGTGCCGCTCCCGGTCATGGCCGGGCAGGCGCTCGCCCGCTATCTGGCTGGCGCTGTGCTCGCGGTGTGCGGCTTCGTGTTCATCTTTATGGCGGCGGGCCGCTTTCAGGCCGCTGGCACCAACATACCACCGACCTTGCCGACGACGGCGCTGGTCGTCGACGGCATCTATCGGCGGACCAGGAATCCGTTCTATCTGGGAACGACCCTCGTTTATCTGGGCCTCGGCGTCGCGGCCGGAAGTCTTTGGGCTATTGCGCTCGTGGTCCCGCTGCTGTGGGTGATCAATACCGGCGTCATCGCGCCGGAAGAGCGCTATCTCGAGCGGAAGTTCGGAGATGCCTATCGCGCCTACAAGGCGCGGGTGCGGCGGTGGGCTTGACGGCCAGAAAGTCGGTTCTCACGCGATTTTTTGCGCCGCACCGGCTCAGCTCTTGTCGGCGATGGCCTGCCTGGCGGCGAGCCGGTGCGCCGGCGTGATGTGGGCGCTGACGGCGGTAATCGCGGCGGTCAGCACGGCGATGTCGTCGGTGAAGCCTAGCCCAAGGATGAAATCGGGGATGACGTCTGTCGGCAGCACGAAATAGCCGAGCGCAGCAAGCAAGGTGCCCTTGGCGCGAAGCGGCGTCTTCTTGTCCATGGCACAGTAATAGGCGGCGACCACCTCTTCCATGAACGGGATCTGCCGGGCGGCCTTCTTCGCCGTACGCCAGAACTTTTCGCGCACTTCGCTCTCGTTGCCCGGCTTGCTGCCGAGGCCGAAGAAATCAAAACCGGATTTTTGCGCCATCAACCTCTCCTTGCGGCCGTCGCGTGACTTTACGCGTGACCGCGAGGCAAAATGTGGTGAAAGCCGAACCTCGCTGCAAGGTGCAGATAGGCTCAGCCGCCGAAATAGCGGTTCATTTTCCTGGCCAGATCGAAATCCAGCGCGGTCAGGCCGCCGGCGTCGTGCGTGTTGAGGGTCACGTTTACCGTCTTGTAGACGTTCGACCAGTCGGGATGGTGGTCCATCTTCTCCGCGGCCAGGGCAACGCGGGTCATGAAGGCAAAGGCTTCGGAGAAATTCTTGAAGGTGAAGCTGCGGGTGATCGACCCACCATCCTTGGCCAGCGACCAGCCGTCGAGGCCGGCAAGTTCGGCGCGGATCGCCTCTTTTGCTAGTTTCTCCCTGGCCATGTCCGTCTACCGCATGATCCGCGAAGCGTCGGCGGCGCCGACCAAACGGCTGGCGACGCGGTTGTCAGCACCTGAAAGCGGCCAGGCCTCCTCGACGACGTAAGGCCCGCCGCCGACCGAATCGCGCGACGACATCAGCACGAAGCGGCCGATCCGGAACGGCAGCGTCGAAAAATTGCCGCGCGCCGACAGATACTGGGCGACATCGAGCGGGCTCGAATTGCGCAGGCGGGCCAGCGTCACATGCGGCATGAACTTGCGCGGGTCGGCCGGGATGCCGAGCCGCTGGCAGATGCGCTCGATCTCGGCCTGCAATGCGGAAAGATCGGGCGAAGCGGCGACCCCGGCCCACACCGCATGCGGCTTCTTCTGGCCGAAGGCGCCGACGCCGGACAGCGTCAGCGGGAAGGACGGGCGGTGAACACGGTCAAGCGCATTGGCGATTTCGTCGGCGACATGGCCCTCGACATCGCCGATGAAGCGCAGCGTCAGATGATAGTTCTCGACGTCGATCCAGCGGGCTCCGGGCAGGCCGCCCCTGAGCAGGGACAGCGAAAGAGCGGCATCACGCGGTATCTCGAGGGCGGTAAAAAGACGCGGCATGGGAAGCCTCCTGTCCTCGAATCGAACTCTTGCCCCTAGCGAATCATCGATATTCAAACGGGGCAAGGGGTTTGTTGGTCGCAGGCCTGCCTAAAAGCTTCCCCTGCGGAAGGTGTTGCGACGGCGAGCCCTCGCCTTCAGGAATTGCCCCGGACCGCTTCAATGGTCTTCTCCACACTGGGCAGGATACCCTCGACGATGCGGTCGACGCCTCGGGCGTTTGGATGAAGGCCGTCCTCGAGTTGCAGGACGGATTGACCGGCGATGCCCTTGAGAAAGAAAGGATAGAGCGGCACGCCATATTTTTCAGCCAGTCTCGGAAAGGTCGCGTCGAAGGCGTTCTGGTAGTCGGCGCCGAGATTGGGCGCCGCGCGCATTCCGGCCAGCAAAACGGCGATCTTGCGCTGCTTCAGTTTTGCCAGCATGGCATCCAGGTTCTTTTCCGCTATGGCGGGCGAAACGCCGCGCAGCATGTCGTTGGCGCCGAGCTCCAGGATGACGAGCTGCGTGCCGTCCGGCACCGACCAGTCGAGCCGCGACAGGCCGCCGCTCGTCGTATCGCCGGAGACGCCGGCATTGGCGACCGTGACATCGTAGCCCTTGGCGCGCAGCGCCGCCTGCAGCTTCTCGGTGAAGCCCTGACCTGGCCCGAGGCCATAACCCGCCATCAAGCTGTCGCCGAAACCGACAATGGTGAACGGTTCGGCGCGCGCCGACGAAATGGCGCCGCAAATGGCGAGGAAAAGGGCGAAGGCTGCGGCAAAGGTGTGTTTGAAAGCCATGCGGCAGGCCCCATATGACCAGGAACATCTGTTGGCGAAGGCAGGTTTTCGTCTTTGTCGAGCATCGGATGCACTAGCCTTCATCCCCCATATAGGACGATTTGATTTTGGAAGAAGCCGTCATTTCGCTGAAAGACGTATCGCTGACGCTCGGCGAAGGTGCATCCTCGGTCCATGTGCTGAAGGGCGTCAGCCTCGATGTGGCGGGCGGCGAAGCGACAGGCATCGTTGGACCTTCAGGTTCGGGAAAGTCGACATTGCTGATGGTTTTGGCCGGACTTGAAAGGGTCGATTCGGGCACGGTCCGAATTGCCGGCGAGCTGCTCAACGGCAAAAGCGAAGATCAGATCGCATCGTTTCGAGGGCGAAACATCGGCATCGTGTTCCAGTCGTTCCATCTCATCCCCAATATGACGGCGCTGGAAAACGTTGCGGTCCCGCTGGAGCTTGCCGGCCATGTCGATCCATTCGGCGTGGCGGCGCGCGAGCTGGCGGCGGTCGGTCTCAGCGATCGCGTCACCCATTACCCCGGCGAATTGTCTGGCGGCGAGCAGCAGCGCGTGGCCATCGCCCGGGCACTGGCGCCGTCGCCGCGCATCCTGATCGCCGACGAGCCGACCGGCAATCTCGACCAGGCAACGGGGCGGCACGTCGCCGACCTGCTGTTTGCCAAGGCGGCCGAACGCGGCATGACGCTGGTGCTGGTCACGCATGACCCGCTACTCGCGGCGCGCTGCTCGCGCCAGGTGTCGATGCGGTCGGGGCTGATCGAAGACGCGCCTAAGCCGGCCACCAGGGCTGGCAAGGTGACCGCGTGATGCCGCTGGCGCAAACGCTGAGGCTCGCCTTTCGGTTTTCGCTGCGCGAAATGCGTGGCGGGCTGTCCGGCTTCCTGATCTTCCTTGCCTGCATCGCGCTCGGCGTCGCTGCGATCGGCGGCGTCAATTCGGTGGCGCAGGCTATTTCCGCCGGTGTTGCCGACCAGGGCCAGACGCTGCTCGGCGGTGATCTCCGCTTCCAGCTCAACCAGCGCGATCCGACCAGAGCCGAACGCAGCTTCCTCGACCGGCTTGGCACGGTTTCGCACAGCGCCAATATGCGCTCGATGGCGAGGCTCGAGGACGGCTCCGACCAGGCGCTGGTCGAGGCCAAGGCGGTCGACGGCGCCTATCCGCTCTATGGTGCGCTGGAGACCGAGCCGGTGCTGTCGCGAGAGGATCTGTTCGGCGAAAAATCCGGCGTCTTCGGCGCCGCCGCCCCGGACCTCTTGTTCGAGCGGCTGAACCTTGGCATCGGTGACCGGCTAAAGCTCGGCAGCGCGACATTCGAGCTGCGCGCCAGGCTGGTCAACGAGCCGGATGCAGTGTCGGATGGCTTCGGTTTTGCGCCGCGGCTGATGGTGTCGACCGACGGGCTTGCCGCTTCCGGCCTGATCCAGCCGGGCAGCCTGGTCGAGAACGCCTATAAGGTCCGCCTGCCCGGCGGCACCACTGAGGCACAGATCAACGCGATCCAGGAGCAGGCGGCAAACCAGTTCCCGCAGGCCGGCTGGTCGATCCGCACCCGCAGCAACGCAGCGCCGGCGCTGTCCTCGAATATCGAGCGGTTTTCGCAATTCCTGACGCTGGTTGGGTTGACGGCGCTGGTGGTCGGCGGCGTCGGCGTGGCCAATGCCGTGCGTGCCTATCTCGACGGCAAGCGCGGCGTCATCGCCACCTTCAAGAGCCTGGGGGCTTCGGGCGGGTTCGTCTTTGCCGTCTATCTGGTGCAGATCCTGATGATCGCCGCCCTCGGCATCACGCTAGGCCTTGTGCTTGGCGCGCTGATGCCGTTCGCGGCCAGCGCGGCACTCCAATCGGTCATTCCAGTGCCGGCGGAAGGTGGGTTCTATCCCGGCGCCCTCGGCATGGCAGCGCTGTTCGGGCTGCTCGTGACGCTGGCTTTCGCCTTGCTGCCGCTCGGCCGCGCCCGCGACGTGCCGGCAACGGCGCTGTTTCGCGAAATGGGCTTCGAGGGCCGCGGTTTTCCCCGCCCGCTCTATATCGCCGCGGCATTGGGCATCGCGCTGCTGCTCGCGGTACTGGCGATCCTGTTTTCCGGCGACCGCCGTATTGCCTCGATCTTCGTCGGCGCCACGGTGTTGTCGTTCCTGGTGCTGCGTGTGGTCGGCTCGCTGGTGCAGTGGGCGGCGAAGAAAAGCCCGCGCGTGCGCTCGACCGCGCTCAGGCTCGCCATCGGCAACATCCATCGGCCTGGCGCCTTGACGCCGTCCGTGGTGCTGTCGTTGGGACTCGGGCTGACGCTGCTGGTGACGCTGGCGCTGATCGACGGCAATCTCAGGCGGCAGATCTCGGGCAGCCTGCCGGAAAGGGCACCGAACTTCTTCTACGTCGATATCCAGAGCGGTGACGTCGATGCCTTCTCCGCGCTGGTCGGCAAAGAGGCACCGCAAGGCAAGCTGATCAAGGTGCCGATGCTGCGCGGCCGGGTGATGGCGCTCAACGGCGTCGATGTCGACAAGGTCAAGGTTCCGGCCGAAGGCGCCTGGGTACTGCGCGGCGATCGCGGCCTGACCTATGACGCAAAGCTGCCGGAGAATGCGACGCTGACCGAGGGCAGCTGGTGGCCGGAGAACTATGCCGGCGAGCCGCTGGTCTCGTTTTCCGCCGAGGAAGGCAAAGAGATCGGGCTGAAGCTCGGCGATACCATCACCGTCAACGTGCTCGGCC
The DNA here is from genome assembly GCF_040320585.1 of Mesorhizobium sp. M0663. Lineage (NCBI taxonomy): Bacteria > Pseudomonadati > Pseudomonadota > Alphaproteobacteria > Hyphomicrobiales > Phyllobacteriaceae > Mesorhizobium > Mesorhizobium sp. M0663. Next base: position 37,155 of record NZ_JAMYPX010000009.1, on the reverse strand, counting down.
GCAACATCACGGCCAAGATCGCCAATTTCCGCCAGGTCGAATGGGAAACCATGGGCATCAATTTCGTCATGGTGTTCTCGCCCAACACATTCGCCGGTGCGCCGCATGGCTGGTTGGCGACGCTGACCGAGACGAATGCGTCGGCAGCCGACGATGCGCATCTTCTCAACGCCGTCACGCGTGCCTTTCCCGCGGTGACGACGGTCAGGGTCAAGGACGCGCTCGAAATCGTCAACCGGCTGGTGGCGCAGCTCGGCACAGCAATCAGGGCAGCAGCGGGCGTGGCGTTGATCGCCTCGGTGCTGGTGCTGGCCGGGGCGCTCGCCGCCGGCAACCGGGCTCGCATTCACGACGCGGTGGTGCTGAAGACCCTGGGTGCGACCAGGAAAACGCTGATCGCCGCGTTTTCGCTGGAATACATGCTGATCGGCCTTGCTACCGCGATCTTCGCGCTGGCGGCGGGCGGTGTGGCGGCATGGTTCGTCGTCGCGCGCATCATGACGCTGCCATCGCACTTCATGCCCGAGGTGGCGGTGGCGACCATCGGCTTTTCGCTGGTGGTCACGGTCGGCATCGGCCTTGCCGGCACGTGGCGGGTGTTGGGCCACAAGGCGGCGCCGGTGCTGCGGAATCTTTGAGCCAGAGCCGTTTTTGATTAAATCTCGGTAATGTTCCGGGCGGGAAGGCCAATAAAACCGTATCTCCGGCACTTCACGGAGCATTACGCTTGGTTACGGTCTTGTCCTTTACGCCAAGAACCATCATATTTCGGCGCAGGCATGCTGGAGCCCCGCCAGCGGCGCCTGGGTTCAAAGGACCTGACACCGGACGGGGCAGAAGCAATATGAGGATTTCCATGGCTGATCCCGTTCGCAATTATCAGACGCGCGCCGTGCCCGGCGCCGGCGTCGATGCTGCCATCGACCAGGGCCTGCGGGCCTACATGATTAAGGTCTACAATCTGATGGGGCTTGGCCTCCTCATCACCGGCCTTGCCGCGGTCGGCACAATCATGCTGGCCACCACCAGCGATCCCGCCTCGGCCGTCGCGACGTTGCCAAGCGGCGAGATGCTGACCTCGTTCGGCTACGCGATCTTTGGTTCGCCGCTGAAATGGCTGGTGATCTTTGCCCCGCTGGCAGCGGTGATGTTCCTGTCGTTCCGCGTCCAGTCGATGAGCGTTTCGGCCGCGCAGACGACGTTCTGGGTCTACGCCGGCCTCGTCGGCCTGTCGCTGTCGTCGATCTTCCTGGTCTACACCACCGCCAGTATCTCGCAGACCTTCTTCGCCACCGCCGCCGCCTTTGGCGGGCTGTCGCTCTACGGCTACACGACCAAGCGCGATCTCTCGGCGTTCGGGTCGTTCCTGGTCATGGGCCTGGTCGGCCTGATCATCGCGATGGTGATCAACATCTTCCTGCAGTCGTCGGCGCTTTCCTTCGCCGTTTCGGCGATCGGCGTGCTGATCTTCGCGGGCCTCACCGCCTACGACACGCAGAACATCAAGGAGATGTACTTCGAGGGCGACGAGACTGATGTCGCCGGCCGCAAGGCGATTATGGGCGCATTGAGGCTCTATCTCGACTTCATCAACCTATTTATGTTTCTGCTGCAGTTCATGGGCGACCGTCGCTAAATACGGTTTTCCTGGACCAGCGAGTTTGGAAAGGGCGGCCCAATGGCCGCTCTTTTCTTTTGTGCCGGCTTTTGCTGTGATATAGGGCAGATGAACGACGTGCCTAAATTATGAGCAGCATCACCTTGCGGGCCGCGACGTCGGCCGATCTCGACCGGATCACGGAAATCTATGCCGACGCGGTGACGAATGGCACGGCGAGCTATGAACTCGAACCGCCAAGCCGTACCGAGATGGGCGCGCGCTTCGACAGCCTGATGGCGGGCGGCTTTCCCTATCTCGTTGCGGAAAAGGCCGGCGCCGTGCTCGGCTATGCCTATGCCGGGGCGTTCCGGCCGCGCCCGGCGTACCGCTTCGTCGTTGAGGATTCCGTCTATGTCGCGCCCGAGGCCAAAGGGCAAGGCGTCGGGCTGCTCCTGATGCAAGGGCTGATCGAGGCGGCCAAGGCGGCGGGTTTTCGCCAGATCATCGCGGTGATCGGCGACGGCCGGCCCGACAGCGCCTCGGTACGGCTGCACGAGAAGCTCGGCTTTCGTCATTCCGGCCGCCTGGAAGGCTCAGGCTACAAGCACGGACGCTGGCTGGACACGGTGTTCATGCAGCTGCCGATCAATGGCGGGGCGTCCATCCCGCCTGATCCGCAATCGCTGCCCGAGCGGAAGTTCCGCCAGCAAAAATAAAGGGTTACGCCTCGACCAGCTTCAGTGTTCGGTCGAACACGCCAAGCACCCGGCCGAGTTCCTGGCCGCGCTTGAGGATGCGCCCGCCGGCGGCGATGACGGCGAACGCGCCTTGCCGTCGCGCCAGCTTCGGATCCTTGACGATCTGGAAAAGCGGCACTTCGCTGGTGCGGCGGAAGACGGAAAAAACGGCGCGGTCGGCGAGATGGTCGATGGCATAGTCGCGCCACTCGTTGGCGGCAACCATACGGCCGTAGAGCCTGAGGATCTGGTCCAGTTCGCGCCGGTCGAACCGCACCGGCTGGTCGAGGCGTTCGCGTCTTGCCTCATGCAGCGGGATCAATATTGCGGATGCGTCCCCATCCTCCGTCCCGCTGCTGCGATCAGTCATGCCTGGATCCTCGCAATGAATCGTACGCCGACCAAAGTTGGCGCTTTCGTTGCCGAATTGCAAGGCCCGGCCGGGCAAGGCCAGCACCGCGCGGTTTCTCCAGCGTCCAGTCACGTTTGCGAAACGCCTGTTGGAATTGGTGATGCTTCGCCACAATCCTGCCTTTTTTTATCCGTGCTCATGCCCCAATGTCCGACGAATTTACCGGTGTTGCCTGAGACGGTTCGGTCCGGCACCGGCTCGTAAACCCCAAGCCCCCCGCCCACGGGTCTGCGTCGGATCGAACCAACCTCGGTTTTTCCTTGGAAAGATCGGGTGCGACGATCCCAAAACCTAAATGACCGGCGTCAGAAGCAAGCTGACGCCGGTTTTTTATTGGCCGGAGCCGTGGCGGTGCGATCCGTCCGGATTGGCTGCCATCAGAAGGTTGAGCGCGGTCCTCCCTTCTCCCCTTGTGGGAGAAGGTGTCGCCGAAGGGGACGGATGAGGGGTGTTCCAGCTTGGCAATTTCCTTGAAATCGCCGCCGCCTCAATTCTTCCAGCACCCCTCAACCGTCTCGGCGCTGCGCGCCGATCCACCTTCTCCCACAAGGGGAGAAGGAGAGGTCCCCGCTTAAGGCTTGCGGATAAAGGCTGCGCCCAGGATCGGCCCGGGCATGCCGTCCTTGCCGACCGACTGCAGCAGCACGGCGCAGCCGCCCTTCTTGGCGATCTCGCTCATCGGCAGTTCGTAGCGCTGCGCCTTGCCGTGCCACATGCCGGCGGTCTGGATGCTGGAGACGGCGTTCCAGTAGGTCATGCTGCGGCCGCTGTTTTCACCCTTGCCGATTTTTATCGTCTGTGGCGGGTTGAAATAGACGATGACGACATGCGCGTCGGTGGGGCCGGTCACGGCGTCGCCGGCATCGATCATGACGCGATCGCTGGTCCGGCTGACCTTGATGCCGACGCGCATGCCTTCGCCGACCCTCTCCATGCGGGCCAGCGCGCCGTCGACTTCCTTGCGGCTGGCGCCGTTGACATGGCTGCGGCCGTTTATGACGGCTTGCGGGGTGTAGACGGAACGACTGCCGAAGGCGCGCATATACTCGTATTGCCGCTCGGTATTTTCCTTGCGGCTCAGCGTGTCCTGCCAGCCGAGGTAATCCCAATAATCGACATGATAGGCGAGCGCGACGATGTCCTCCTTGGCGGCAAGCTCGGCGAAGAATTCGTCGGCCGGCGGACAGGAGTTGCATCCTTGGCTGGTGAAGAGCTCGACGACGCCTAATGGCTTGTCGGTTGGCTCGGCAAGGGCCCTGCCGGCAAACGCCGAGAGGGCCAGCGCAAGGGCCGCAAGCCGCAATGGTCTTCGAGATGGCATGGCCGTTCCGATCCCGCCGGTGACGCCGGCTTTGTTCTGGTTGTCGAAATATGTGGCAGAAGCGGCAGTCAACGGGAAGTCACGTTGCGGTGAAATTTTGCCGTTGCAACCGCTGGCAAGGGCGCAATAGGTGGACTTGCACTTCACGATGGAAGCGATTCGGGCGGCAATCAGCATGTGGCAATCTCTCCTGGCGCCGGTCGACCTTTATTGCGAACGGACGGGGCCGGAATTCTGGGCCGAACCGCTCAATGCGCTGAGCAATCTGGCTTTTTTTGCCGCCGGGCTATGGGGTGTCTGGCAGGTGCGAAAGCGCGGCACCGGCACCTTCGCCGAAGTGCTGGCCTGGTGGGTGGTGGCGATCGGCGTCGGCTCGTCGCTGTTCCACACCTTTGCCACAAGGGCAATGATCCTGGCCGACGTGCTGCCCATTGCAGGGTTCACGCTGGCCTACACGCTGTTCAACCTGCGACGTTTTCTCGGCATGAAATGGGGCAAGGCGATCGCCATTTTCGTCGCCTTTTACGCCGTTGCCGGGCTGGTGACCTTTGCCGTGCCGGACTGGCTGCGCCAGGCGTCGAACGGGACGACCGGCTATCTGCCGCCGTTTCTGGCGCTCGCCTTCTTCGGCGCCTGGGTGGCGGCCAGCGGCAATCGCGCCGGCTGGTACAATCTGGCGGGTTCGGCGATCTTCGTCGTGTCGGTCATCTGCAGGATGATCGATCCGCTGGTCTGCGGCGGCTTTCCGCTCGGCACGCATTTCTTGTGGCACATATTCAACGGGCTGATGCTCGGCGTGCTGCTGGCGGCGACAGCGCGGTTTGGCAAGCCGGGAATTGGGGGAATAGGGCAGTAGGGGAATAGGGCAGTAGGGGAATAAGTCGCTTCTCCTTGCTTCACCCTACTGCCCTATTTCCTTATTGCCCTACTCCCTTAAGCGGCCAGATCGCGCAGCACGTATTGCAGGATGCCGCCATTCTTGAAGTAGTCGAGCTCGTCCAGCGTATCGATGCGGCAGATGATCGGAACCTCTTTGACGCTGCCGTCGCCGTAGGTGATCCTGGCGATCATCTTCTGCCGCGGCTTGATGTTGCTCAGTCCGTCGATCTCGACCAGTTCGTCGCCCTTGAGGTTGAGCGAGGCCCATGAGGTGCCTTCCTCGAAGACGAAGGGGATCACGCCCATGCCGACCAAATTGGAGCGGTGGATGCGCTCGAAGGACTGGGCGATGACCGCGCGGACGCCCAGCAAATTGGTGCCCTTGGCCGCCCAGTCACGCGACGAGCCGTTGCCATATTCGACGCCGGCGAAAATGACCAGCGGCACGCCTTCCTTCTTGTAGCGCATCGCGGCGTCGTAGATCGATTCCTCTTCTTTCGAGGGGTAATGGATGGTGTAGCCGCCCTCGCGGCCGTTCTCGCCCAGCATATGGTTGCGGATGCGGATATTGGCGAAGGTGCCGCGCATCATTACCTCATGATTGCCGCGGCGTGTGCCGTACTGGTTGAAATCGGCGACGCCGACGCCGTGGTCGGTGAGATACTTGCCGGCCGGCGAGGCCGCCTTGATCGAACCGGCCGGCGAAATGTGGTCGGTGGTGATCTTGTCGCCGAACAGGCCGAGCACACGCGCGCCCTTGATATCGCCGATCTTGCCGAAGCCTGACTTCATGCCGGCGAAATAGGGTGGGTTCTGCACATAGGTCGAATTGTCGTCCCAGGCATAGGTCTGGCCTTCCGGCGCCTTGACATTCTGCCAGTACTCGTCGCCCTTGAAGACGTCGGCATACTTGCGGGCGAACAATTCGCGCGTGACGTTCTTCTCGATGAATTCCTGGATCTCGACCGAACTTGGCCAGATGTCTTTGAGATAGACCGGACTGCCGTTGCGATCGTCGCCGAGCGGCTCGGTGGTCAGATCTTTGGTCACGGTCCCGGCCAGCGCGTGGGCGACGACCAGCGGCGGCGAGGCGAGATAGTTCGCCTGCACGTCGGGCGAGACGCGGCCTTCGAAATTGCGGTTGCCGGACAAGACTGCCGCAGCAATCAAGCCCTTATCGTTGATGGTCTTGGAGATCGGCGCCGGCAACGGGCCGGAATTGCCGATGCAGGTGGTGCAGCCGAAGCCGACCAGGTTGAAGCCGATCTGGTCGAGCTCCTTCTGCAGGCCGGATTTCTCGAGATATTCGGCGACGACCTGGCTGCCCGGCGCCAATGAGGTCTTGACCCACGGCTTCTGCTTGAGGCCGAGCCGGTTGGCGTTGCGCGCCAACAGCCCGGCGCCGATCAGCACGCTCGGGTTCGAGGTGTTGGTGCAGGAGGTGATGGCGGCGATGACCACATCGCCATGGCCAAGATCGTAGTCCGTGCTCTCGACGGCATAGCGCTTGTCGATTTCGGCGGCCTTCCTGTATTCGGTCTCCATGGCCTTGGCGAAGCCGGCCGGAATGTCTTCAAGTGCGACCCGGCCTTCAGGCCGCTTCGGGCCGGCCATCGACGGGACGACACTGCCGAGATCGAGCTCCAGCAGGTCGGTGAAGACCGGATCGGCAGAGCCGGCATCGCGCCACAAGCCTTGCGCCTTCGAATAAGCCTCGACCAGGGCGATGCGGCTTTCGTCGCGACCGGACATTGTGAGATAGCGGATGGTTTCGCTGTCGACCGGGAAGAAGCCGCAGGTGGCGCCATATTCTGGCGCCATGTTGCCGATGGTGGCGCGATCGGCCAGCGTCATGTTGGACAGGCCCGGCCCGAAGAATTCGACGAACTTGCCGACGACGCCCTTCTTGCGCAGCATCTGCGTGACGGTGAGCACCAGGTCGGTGGCGGTCACGCCTTCCCTCAACCTGCCGGTGAGGTGAAAGCCGATGACTTCCGGCAGCAGCATGGAGACCGGCTGGCCGAGCATCGCGGCCTCCGCCTCGATACCGCCGACGCCCCAGCCGAGCACGCCAAGGCCGTTGATCATCGTGGTGTGCGAATCGGTGCCGACGCAGGTGTCGGGATAAGCGGTGGTCTCGCCATCTTCGCTGTTGGTCCACACGACCTGGCCGAGATACTCAAGATTGACCTGATGGCAGATGCCGGTGCCGGGCGGCACGACGCGGAAATTGCGGAACGCCTGCTGGCCCCATTTCAGGAATTTGTAGCGTTCCTCGTTGCGCTCATATTCAAGCTCGACATTGCGGGCGAAAGCCAGTGGCGTGCCGAATTCGTCGACGATGACCGAGTGGTCGATGACTAGATCGACCGGCACCAGCGGATTGATCTTTTGCGGGTCGCCGCCGAGCGAGGCCATGGCGTCGCGCATGGCGGCAAGGTCGACCACGGCTGGAACGCCGGTGAAATCCTGCATCAGCACGCGAGCCGGGCGATAGGCGATCTCGACGCCGGCGGTGCCCCGGTCAGTCAGCCAGCCGGCGACCGCCTGGATGCTCTCCTTGGTGACGGAACGGCCGTCCTCGTTGCGCAGCAGATTCTCCAGCAGCACCTTCATCGAATAGGGCAATTGGGCGATGCCGGTGAGGCCGTTCTTTTCGGCCTCGACAAGGTCATAGTAGATGTACTCGGCGCCGCCGGCGGTCAGCGTGCGGCGGCAATTGAAGCTGTCGAGTGATTTGGACACGTGCGATCCCTAACTGTCGGTTGCCGGAAGGGAACGGACGCCAGTGGGCATGCAAATCACGCGCAAAGGTGCGGGTACGGCCATTTCCGCTATCCGTTCCCAAGCGTCCGGGCCGTTCAAGGCGGCACGCGCGCTGGTTCGGCGCAAATTCGGTTCCCGTGCCGACCGCTGGCACGGATGATGCGGATATAGAGAATTTTCTGGAATAGTTCTAGACACGGATTCGCCATTTTTGCTGCGGCGCACCGAAGCCGCACCTGAACTTTCGGCGAAGGGGAACGGATGCGGCTGATCGCCGAAAATCTTGGCGGCGAACGCGGCGGCGAGACGGTATTTTCCGGCATCGAATTCGCGCTGGGGGATGGCCAGGCGCTGGTCGTCACCGGGCCGAACGGCGCCGGCAAATCGACGCTGCTCAGGATCGTCGCCGGACTGTTGCCGGTGGCGGCAGGCCGTGTGCGGTTCGAAGGTGGTGGCGAGGACTTTCCGTCGGCCGCCTCGGCCTGTCACTATCTCGGCCACCTCAACGCGATGAAGACGGCCCTGAGCGTTGCGGAAAACCTGTGCTTCTGGCGCGATTTTTCGGGCGCCGGTTCCGCGGGTGTTGAAGAGGCGCTGGAAACCGTCGGGCTGGGCGGTATCGGCCATCTGCCGTTCGGCTACCTCTCGACCGGGCAACGCCGCCGCGCGGCGATTGCAAAACTGCTGGTCAGCCACCGGCCATTGTGGCTGCTCGATGAGCCGACGGCAGGACTGGACAAGGCTTCGGAGGCGAGATTCGGCGAATTGATGGGGAAGCACCTCGAGAGTGGGGGGATCGTGGTTGCGGCGACGCATTTGCCGCTTGGGATCGAGGGAAAGGAATTGAGGATGACCGGCTGATGTTGGCGTTCCTTCACGCCCCCCTCTGTCCTGCCGGACATCTCCCCCTCAAAGGGGGAGATTGGCAGCTTCGTTGCTGCGCCCATCTTTCAACGATCGGGATTGGCGAAGGCAGTCATGACAGCCAATCTCCCCCCTTGAGGGGGAGATGTCCGGCAGGACAGAGGGGGGTGCCCAGGCGAAAGCATCTCACATCATGCTAGCCATCTTCCTACGCGACATCCGCCTGAGTATCCGCGCCGGCGGCGGGGCGCTTACCGGCGTGATTTTCTTTCTCGCCGTTATCGCGACCATCCCCTTCGGCGTCGGTCCCGAGCTGAAGCTGCTGGCCCGCATCGGCCCGGCGATCCTGTGGATCGCCGCCTTGCTGGCCTGCCTGCTCGGCCTCGACCGGCTGTTCCAGGCCGACCGCGAGGACGGCTCGCTCGATCTTCTGGTGCTTGGCAACGACCGGCACATGCTGGCCTTGACCGTTCTGACGAAATGCCTGGCGCATTGGGCGGGAAGCGTGCTGCCGCTGGTCATCGCCGCTCCCTTGCTCGGCCTGTTCATGAACATGGAGCCGGCCGGCATCGGCGCCACGGCGTTGACGCTTCTGGTAGGCACGCCGGCGATCACCTTCATCGGTGCTGCCGGTGCAGCGGTGGCAGTGGCGTTGCCGCGTGGCGGGCTGCTCATCTCGGTGCTCGTGCTGCCGCTGACCATTCCCGTGCTGATCTTCGGCGTATCGGCAAGCTATGGCGCGGTGGCGGACCCCGATCCATTCCTGCAGCCCTTCCTCATTCTTGCCGCGCTGACCTTGTTTCTTGCCGTGCTCGGCCCTGTGGCGGCGGCGCTGGCGCTGCGGCACGGAACGGATTGATGTGGCCGCTGCGCATAGAGAACCCGATCTTTCTCCAGACAATCTACGGCAACTATCCGGACCTGTCTTCCGTCGAGGTCACCAAGGCCGAAATCAATCGTGACGGGCCTAGCATGTACCTTTCCTTCATCTCGACCGTCCTCCCCTACCGGCCCCCCGCCAAATGGGCGGCGTTCAATGCCGTGTCTTTCGGGCTTGAGTTCATCGCGGTCGAATCGATTAGCCTTCGCAAGTTCCGGAGCCACGGCTGGAGTGCAATCAGGATGTGGGATGACGCCGGTAGAATCCTGCTTACCTGCGAAGGGGCTGTCAGGCTGTCTCTGACGTGCCAATACATGCGTATCAAAAACATATCAGGTGTTTTGCGTTCGCAGTGACCTTCGGCTTGCGATAACCGCAAATCTGCCGCAGACCCGTTCATTGCGACAAACAGCCGGTGAGGCTATGAATTCCGCCGTGAGAAGCCTTGGATCGGGAAAATGAGCGTTCACGCCCTTTATGTCACGGCCGCGTATGCGATCACGGCCGTGGTGCTGGCCGGGCTGATCGGCTGGATTCTGCTCGACCAGCGCGGCCGCAAGCGAGAGCTTGCCGAGCTGGAGGCATCCGGCGTGCGCCGGCGCTCCGATAAGGCAGTAAAATCATGAGCACGGAAACCCAAACACCGGCGCGCCGCCGCCTGATCGTGCTGCTGCCGCTGCTGGTCTTTCTCGGGCTGGCGGGATTGTTCCTGGCGCAGCTTTTGTCCGGGCGCGACGTGTCGGAAGTGCCGTCAGCGCTGATCGGCCTGCCGGCGCCGCAGACCAACCTGCCGGCGCTCGAAGGCACCAATTTGCCGGGCCTCGATTCAAAACAGTTCGCCGGCAAGGTGACGCTGGTCAACGTCTTCGCGTCCTGGTGCGCGCCGTGCCGCGAAGAGCATCCGGTGCTGCTGGCGCTGTCGCAGGACAGACGCTTCGTCATGGCGGCGCTGAACTACAAGGACCAGCCGGAAAACGCCCGTCGGTTCCTTGGCGATCTCGGCAACCCATTCCAGGCGATCGGCGTCGACCAGGCCGGACGCACGGCGATCGACTGGGGTGTCTACGGCGTGCCGGAGACCTTCGTCATCGGCAAGGATGGCAAGATCGCCTATAAGCATGTAGGGCCGCTGACGCCGGACTCGGCGCGGACGCTGCTGTTACCCGAAATCGAGAAGGCGCTGGCCATGCCGGGCTGATGGCCCGCCGTTTCGTCATGCTAGGGTCTTTGCTCCGCTTTGCGTCGCTACGCCCAAGGATGACGAACGTGGTAGGTCGACCGAAGACTCAGCCGTAGATCTGCTTGTGGACCTGGTAGAGCATTTCGCTGCGGTCGGCGCGCATGTCGGCGAGGTCACGGCTGCTGAAGCTGTCGATTTCGGCGACGAGGCGGTTATAATGCCGGCGCTTGGCGATGCTGGCGCGAGCGCGGCTCATGAGGCTGTCGATGATCATAGCGAGTTTCCTTTTGTGCCGCGTTTCGCGGCCAGTTGTTCCTCCCTTGATCGATACGGAGCATGACATAGTTATGGTGCATTGCAAAAATAAGATGTTGCAATGCACCATTGCGCTGGGCGCATAGCCGGTTAACGGGATGTGACCTGCCGTCCGGGCCAGCATTCGCTTCCATAATGCTTCTGACGCATCATCGATCTTGCCATATCGATCGTGGGCTGGCTTGATCGCGCCTTGCCAAGCGACTGCTACCGGGAGGAACCATGGCCAGCGAATTCTACGAAGTTCTCGATCCGCGCTTTTCGCGGCTATTCAACGGCAATGCACAGGTCGACAGGCTGTTTACCGGCTGCCGATGGGCGGAAGGACCGGCCTGGTTCGCGGCCGGGCGCTATGTGGTCTGGTCCGACATCCCGAACAATCGCATGCTGCGTTACGACGAGACCGACGGCAGCGTCAGCGTGTTCCGTCAGCCGTCCGGCAATTCCAACGGCAACACGGTCGACCGGCAAGGCCGGCTGGTTACTTGCGAGCATTCCGGCCGCCGCGTCAGCCGCACCGAGCATGACGGGTCGGTAGTCACCATCGCCGACAAATGGCGCGGCAAGCGGCTGAACTCGCCCAATGACGCGGTGGTCAAGTCCGACGGCTCGATCTGGTTCACCGACCCAAGCTACGGCATCGATACCGATTACGAGGGCGACAAGGCCGAAAGCGAGATCGGCGCCTGCCATGTCTACCGAGTCGATCCCGGCACCGGCGAGACTGAGGCCGTGATCACCGACATGGTCAGGCCCAACGGGCTCGCCTTCTCGGTTGACGAGAGCAAGCTCTATGTCGCCGACACCGGCCGCACGCATGGTGCGCAAAACCCGGCGCACATCCGGGTGTTCAATGTCGACCAGGGCGGCAAGACGGTCTCAGGCGAAAAGGTCTTTGCCGACTGCACCGCTGGCCTGTTCGACGGTTTCAGGCTGGATGCGGACGGCCGCATCTGGACCAGCGCCGCCGACGGCATCCACTGCTACGATCCGGACGGGACGCTGATCGGCAAGGTCAAGGTACCGGAAGTCGTCGCCAATTGCGTGTTCGGAGGCAACAAGCTGAACTGCCTCTATATCGCCGGCACGACCTCGCTCTACATGGTCCGGCTCATGGTCAACGGCGCCAAAACCTACTGAGCGGCCGCCAAGCATATGCAAGGGAGGGAACCATGCCATTCGTGAATATCCGCCTGGTCAGGAGGTGATTGCCGATGACCCGGCCGGCAAAAAGGCCGCGATCGCCGCCCAGGTGACGGCGGCCATCACCGGCGTCACCGGCCTGACCAACAACGACGTCTGGATAGTCTTCGAGGAGGTCGCTGCACGCGACTGGTTCGTCGGCGAGACCGACGTCGAGACGCGGAGGGGCAAGGGATAGTTCCCGGCACAGATTGGCCGCAGCTCCTAGCGTCGTCATCCCAGGGCGGAGCAGGAGCGAAACTCCGTCGCGGAGACCCTGGGATGGCGAAAGCACGGTCCGGCGTTCACCGCGAGCGGATGAACTCCGCGAAGGCGGATAGGGCATCGCGCATCGTCAGCCGGTTTTCCGGCTGCGATAAGATATCCTCCACCTCCGGCGGCCTCTTACCGAGCAGCGCGATTTCGAGCGCTGCTTCCTCATGGAGCGCGAAAGACATTGTCCGCATGACCTCGACCAGTGCGGCGCGGGCAAACAGCGAGCGCCGCGAGGCATGCACCAGCATGGCTGGCTTGCCAACGGCGGCATCGCGCGACACCAGCCAGTCAAGCGCGTTCTTCAGGCCGCCTGGCACACCGTGGGCATATTCCGGGCAGGAAACGATGACGCCGTCAGCGGCGGTGACCGCATCGATCAGCACTGCTGCTTGCGGCGGCGTCCGCTCGCCTTCGTCGTCGGGGTTGAAGATCGGCAGCCGCCCAAGCCCGTCAAAGACGCCGACATGGCAACCCGGCGGCGCGTTTCGCGCGAGCGCCGCGACCAGGGCCGAATTGGTCGAGGCGGCGCGCAGGCTGCCGGAGATGGCGAGGATGTTCAGCAAAGGAATGGAGACCGGCTTGGGCGATTCGTTGCCGATCACGCTACCACATGGTCTCCCTGTATTCCTCGTCCAGCCAGCGGTCGGTCGCCTCGGCCGAATCGGCGAGCGCCAGCTGGTCGCGCAGGATCTGGCCGAGCGTCGGCAGCGTCGCGCGGTCGTACCAGCTCTCCGGCTTCCACAGTTCGGAGCGCATGAAGGCCTTGGCGCAATGCATATAGGCGGCCTTGACCGTCACCACGACGACGCTTTGCGGTGCCTTGCCGTCGACCGCCAGCCGCTCACGCAATGCCGCATCGACGGTGATGCGGGCATCGCCATTGACACGCAGCGTTTCGTTCATGCCGGGAATGAGGAAGAGCAGCCCGATCGAGGGATTGAGAAGGATGTTCTCCAGCGTGTCGAGCCGGTTGTTGCCGGGACGGTCGGGGATGGCGATGGTCTTTTCGTCGAGCACTGTTACGAAGCCCGGCCTGTCGCCCTTGGGCGTCACATCGGCATTGCCGGCGCCGTCGGACGAGCCGATCAGCACGAAAGGGCTCTTGCCGATGAAGGAACGGCAGTGGCCGTCCAATGCCTTCAGTTCCTTGCGGATCGAGCCGTCAGTCGGCCGAGGCGTCTTGTAGATCGTCCTCAACTCGTCGCGTGTGGTGATGAATTCCATGCCCCTCTCCTCTTATTCTGACGCAATTCCCTAGGGAAAGCGCTACGCGCTTTTCCCGGGAAAACCGCTACACACTTTCCTGGAATTGCTCTATTTGCCGGCCTTCTCTTCCTTGCCGGTCTTGTCCTCGAGCGAATGGCGCAGGATCAACGGCATTTGGCTTAACGTGAAGACAAGGGTAATGGGAATCGTGCCCCAGACCTTGAAATAAAGCCAGGCTTCCTCAGAAAAGTTGCGCCACACGACCTCGTTCAGCGCAGCCAGAAAAAGGAAGAAGAGCCCCCATCGGAAAGTGAGCTTGCGCCAGCCTTCGGCGTCGAGATTGAAGGCGGAATCAAAGACATAGCCCAACAGCGATCTGCCAAACGCCAACCCGCCAAGCAACGTGATGCCGAACAGGCTGTTGATGATTGTCGGCTTCATGAAAGCGAAGGTCTTGTCCTGCAGCCACAGCGCCAGCGCGCCAAACACAAACACCACGATGGCCGAGACCAACGGCATGATCGGCCAGCTGCGCGTCAAAATCCACGAAACGCTGAGCGATAGCGCCGTCGCCACCATAAAGAACGCTGTGGCAATCAGGATAGGCTCGCCGATATGGCCGAGTATCGGAAACTTCCCGACAAGCCACGCACCGCGGATGGTGGTGAAAAAGAACACCAGGCCAGGCCCGAGTTCGAGCAGGAATTTCAGGCCGGGGTTCAATGCCTTGCGGCGCGGATCGGACAGGTCGCGTTCGAGGATGGGTGGGCTCATAGGGTCCTTCTTACGCATGATTCAATCCAAAAAGCCTGCAACTTTTTGGGATCATGCTCGTCAAGCCACGCCAGCGATCGCCCTGGCGAATTCGCTTGCGGAAAAGGGTTCGAGGTCGTCGACCTGTTCGCCGACGCCAATGAAATAGACCGGCAATTTATGCTTTGCCGCGATCGCCACCAGAATACCGCCGCGCGCCGTGCCGTCCAGCTTGGTCATCACCAGGCCGTTGACGCCGGCGACATTGCGGAAGATCTCGACCTGGTTGAGCGCATTCTGGCCGGTGGTGGCATCGACCGTCTGCAGCACGGTGTGCGGCGCTTCCGGATCGAGCTTGCCCAGCACCCGGACGATCTTTTCCAGTTCCGCCATTAGTTCGGTCTTGTTCTGCAGCCGCCCGGCGGTGTCGATGATCAGCACGTCGGAGCCGGCCTCCTTCGCGCGCTCGAATGCATCGTAGGCGAGGCCGGCGGCATCGGCGCCGAGCTTCGAGGCAATGACCGGCGAGTTGGTACGCTCGCCCCAGATCTTCAGCTGCTCGATCGCGGCTGCGCGAAAGGTGTCGCCGGCGGCGAGCATCACCGAGAGGCCGCCATCGGTGAGCTTTGCGGCGAGCTTGCCGATGGTCGTGGTCTTCCCGGTGCCGTTGACGCCGACCACCAGGATGACATGCGGCTTGTGGCTGAGGTCGAGCTCCAACGGCATGGCGACGTGGGTCAGCACCTTCTCAACCTCGGCCGCCATGATGGCCCGGACTTCGGTGTCGGAGACGTCCTTGCCGTAGCGGCTGGCGGAGAGCGCGTCGGTAACGCGCAAAGCCGTCTCCATGCCGAGATCGGCGCGGATCAGCACATCCTCCAGGTCCTGCAGCGTGTCCTCGTCAAGTTTCCGCTTGGTGAAGACGCCGGCGATGTTGCCCGACAACTCCTTGGAAGAGCGGGCAAGCCCGTCTCGCATGCGCTGGAACCAGGAGCGCCTCGGCGCCGGTTCGGGCGCCTTCTGCGGCTCGGCTTTCTGCTCGACCTTCTTGGTTACGCTGACTTTGCCGGGGGCGGGCTTTGGCTCCGGCGCTGGTTGCGGAACGGCTTCTGGCTCGGGCTTTACCTCCCCCTCGATGGGAGGGTGGGGCGCCGGCACGACCTCCGGTTCGGGCGCGATCTCGGTCAAGATCGGTTTCGTCTCGGCCGGCGCTGGCTGGCGGATCGGGGGCGGTATTTCGGCGGGCGGGACTTCGCGCGCTTGCGCCGCTGAGGGAGCCTCGGTGGGCACTACCGGCACTTCGACGGGTGCAGGTTCTGGCTGGGAGGGGACGATTTCTGGCTGCTGCGGCTCGGCCCGGATCTCCTCCGGTTCCTCAGCAGGCGTTTCCGGCTCGGGTGGAATGGTCGGCGGCGGCTCAGGCTTCTGCGATTCCGGCGCCGGTTGGGGTGCCGGAGGCAACTCTGGTTCGACTGGCGGTGGAGGTACGGCTTCGACTTCGGGTCGCGACACGTCGCGTTTCAAAAACTCCGGGACGGCCTGCTCGGCGGCCGGTTTCAGCGCCTCCAGTTCGTCCCATTTGATCGGCGGCAGCGGTGCGGTCTCGTCGGGCCGCTCCTCGACGACTTCCTTCTTGCCGAACGAAAATATCTTCTTGAAAAACCCAGCCATGTCTTGCGTTCTCAGGCGGCGCGGGCGGCAAGCGGCGCGGCGATCAGTCGGATACCGTCATGGCCGGCGATATCAGCCTCGACGATGTCGCCCGGAGCGCCGGCAGAGACCGCGGCCAGCGTAAACCCTTCGGTGCGGCCAAGGCCGTCACGCTCGACCAGGATCGACTGATGCGTTCCAGCGAGCGAGGCAAGATGGCGGCGATAGGCGGCCTCGCCGGCGGCGCGCAGGCGTGCCGCGCGTTGCTTGACGACGTCGCGGCGGAGCTGCGGCATGCGCGCGGCGGGCGTGCCCTGGCGCGGCGAAAACGGAAAGACGTGGAGATGCGTCAGGCCGCATTCCTCGACGATCTCCAGCGAGTTTTCGAACATGACGTCCGTCTCGGTCGGGAAGCCGGCGATGATGTCGGCGCCGAAAACAATGCCGGGGCGCAGTTTGCGCACATCCTCGCAAAAGCGGATCGACTGGTCGCGGCTGTGCCGGCGCTTCATCCGCTTCAGGATCATGTCGTCACCCGATTGCAGCGACAGATGCAGATGCGGCATCAGCCTCGGCTCGGTGGCGATGGCGTCCAGCAGATCGTCGTCGGCCTCGATCGAATCGATGGAGGAAAGCCGCAGGCGTTTCACGTCGGGCACCTGCTTCAGGATCGTCTTGACCAATTTGCCGAGCTTCGGCGCGCCCGGCAGATCGGCACCGAAACTGGTCATGTCGACGCCGGTCAGCACGATCTCGGCATAACCATTGCCGACGAGTCGCTTGACCTGCTCGACGACGGCGCCCATCGGCACCGAGCGCGAATTGCCGCGACCGTAAGGAATGATGCAGAAGGTACAGCGGTGGTCGCAGCCGTTCTGCACCTGGACAAAAGCGCGCGCCCGGCCCTCGATGGCGTCGACCATGTGGGCGGCCGTCTCGCGCACCGAAAAGATATTGTTGACGCGCGCCTTCTCAGTGTCGTTGACGCCGAAATCCGGCAGCGCGCGATAGGAATGCGCCTTCAGCTTTTCCTCATTGCCGAGGACGAGATCGACCTCGTCCATGGCGACGAAATCCTGCGGGCCGGTCTGCGCGGCGCAGCCGGTAACGATGATGCGGGCAGCCGGGTTCTCACGGCGGGCTTTTCTGATCGACTGCTTGGCCTGGCGTACAGCCTCGCCGGTGACGGCGCAGGTGTTGAAGATGATGGCACCGCCTTCGAGCCCGCCGAGGCCCGCACTTTCGGCTTCACGCCGCATCACCTCGGATTCATAGGTGTTCAGCCGGCAGCCGAAGGTGACGACCTCGATACCCTTGTTGCCAAGAGGAGCCATCAGGCGGCGCTTTCGGTGTCGCGCGCCCACGCCCCGGTCGACGGATCGAAGCTGCCGGAAAATTCCCATTCGGCGGCACCGGTCAGGATGACGTGGTCGTCGTCGCGCCACAAAACATGCAGCGAGCCGCCGCCGGGCGTCATCAGCGTGACGCCGCGGCCGGTACGCCGGGTGCGGGACGCGGCGACCACAGCGGCGCAAGCAGCCGTGCCGCAGGCCTTGGTCAGGCCGGCGCCGCGCTCCCAGGTGCGGATGGCCATGGTCTGCGGCGAGGTCACCTGCGCGATGGTGATGTTGGCGCGCTCGGGGAAGATCGGGTGGTTTTCGAGCAACGGGCCGAAGCGCTCGAGCTCGTACGACCAGACGTCGCTGTCGACCCAGAAGATGGCGTGCGGATTGCCCATCGAGACGACCGACGGCGAATGCAGCACCGGGGCATCGATCGGGCCGATCTGCAGCTCGATCATGCGGGTGTCGCGAAACTCCTCGGCCAGCGGGATGTCCTGCCAGCCGAAGCGCGGCCTGCCCATGTCGACCGAGATCAGCCCGTCGGCATGTTCCTCGGCATTGAGGATGCCGGCGACGGTCTCGAAGGCAAATGTCTTCTGGCCGGTCTCGGCGGCGAGCGCCTGGACGACACAACGCATGCCGTTGCCGCAGGCTTGCGCCCTGGTTCCGTCGGAATTCAAGATGTCGATGAAAAAGGCGGTGCCCGGCGTCTTGGGGTCGTGGATCGCCATGATCTGGTCGAACCTGGTCGCCGCATCGGCATTAAGCGCGACGGCTGCCGCAGGCGTCACGCGATCGGCACGGCCACGCATATCGGCAACGATGATTTCGTTGCCGATGCCGTTCATCTTGGCGAAAGGGGCCGCGCTTGCCATCGATCGAAAGGTCTCTTGCCGGTTTGGCGCCTATATGGCGGATAGCGGCAGAAATTACCAGCGCGGCGTGATTTTCAAGTCACCGCGAAGACGCCAAGCACGATCAGCAGGAAGATGATCAGCACGATGCCGATGAGGATGCGCGCGCCGGTGGCGGCGGCTCCGGCCAGTGCCGGCATGCCGAGCAGGCTCGCCGCGGCCGCGATAATCAAAAGAATGATGATCCACCTGATCATGAGATTACCTCGCAGCCGACAGGTTTGAACACGTACAAACGCTTCAGCGAGGCCTTGGGTTCCGCCGGCGGTGGCTGGGGCGGGTCGGAGAACCCGGCTGGGATATGCAGCTACGGATGCAATGTGTCATAGTATTGAATGATCCAAACGACGTGTTAGCTGGCACATGAGCTGCGGCCGGCGGATAGGAAAGTCGGGACTTGCATATTTGAGTGTCGACGGCTTGGTAAAATTTCCAATGACCGAGCGTTGGGACACAATCATTATTGGTGGCGGCCAGGCGGGGCTCGCCATGAGCTACTATCTTCAACAACATGAACGTGAGCATGTTGTGTTGGAACGCGCTCGTATTGCCGAACGCTGGCGGACGGAGCGTTGGGATTCGCTCCGATTTCAATTCATCAACCAGGCAATAGAGCTTCCTGGGCTTTCTTATCAGGGCCCCGAACCGGAGGGGTTCGCCCATCACACCGCTGTCACGCGATTCATCGAGCACTATGCGGCCAAAATTGCAGCTCCGGTTCGCCAGGGTGTCGAGGTCACGAGGCTCCGGCACAGGGATACCGGCGATTATGCATTGGAGACAAACACCGGCAGCATGAGAGCCCGCAATGTCGTAGTGGCGACGGGCCCGTTCCAGCGTTCGATGGTACCGGCGGCCGCCAGGGATTTGCCTCGATCCGTTTACCAGGTTCACGCTTCGAACTACCGCAGCCCCGACGAACTTCCCCCCGGAGCGGTGCTGGTGGTGGGCAGCGGCGCATCTGGAAGCCAGATAGCCGATGAGCTCCAGCAATCCGGGCGCAATGTCTATCTTTCGGTCAGCCCCCATCGTCGGGTGCCTCGGCGCTATCGCGGCAAGGATGTTTTGTGGTGGTTCGACAAAATGGGACGTTTCGAGATCACCATCGACAGTTTCCCGGTGCAGCGGTATCCCCCCTCGACGGTCGTAACCGGTGTCAATGGCGGTTACGATATGAACGTCCGCCGTTTTGCCCGCGATAGCGGAACGGTGCTGGGACGTGTGCTCGGATACGCCGATGGAAAACTGTTGGTGGCCGGGGATGCCTCGCAGATATTGGCTGAAGCCGATAGGTCCTATGACGATTTTGTCTCCGCTGCAGAGGCGTTGGCAGAGAAACCTGAAGTCGCGGACCACATCAGCGATGGCAATGAACGCTCAGCAACGCCAATCCTGGCGGAAGTCGGCGGCGCCCGGTCAGTGGATATCTCCGGCGAGAACGTCAGCTCGGTTATCTGGGGGACGGGATACCTCTTCGACTACAACTGGATAGATTTGCCAATTTTCGATTCGCGCGGTGCACCCGTTCAACAGCGTGGCGTGACGGCTTTTCCTGGCCTGTATTTTCTTGGCCTCCATTGGATGCATACCTTTGGCTCTGGCCTTCTCTCATATGTAGGCCGCGACGCCGCCCACATAGCCAGGTGTATGGAAGCCTTGGGTTCGCCTGCGCCGTCAGGCCGGTCGCCGGGCTAGACCGCCGGCACGTCCCAGACTTCGCCCGGCCGCAAGGCGCGAAAACGTTGCCGCGGCAGGCCGGCAGCATCGAGCGCTTCGCCGAGCTTTCTGGGCGGCTCGTCGATCGGCTCGTTGGTGAGCCGGAACGTGCCCCAGTGACAGCCGGCGGCATAGGCGGCGTTGCACAAAAGCATGCCTTGCACCGCCTCCTCCGGATCCTGGTGATGTGGCGCCATGAACCAGCGCGGCTCGTAGGCGCCGATCGGCAGGATGGCGAGGCGGAACCCGCCGTGCTTTTGCGCCATCAGCCGGTAATTGATGCCACCGTGGAAGCCGGTATCGCCGGCGAAATAGATCTTTGCGTCGGGTGTCTCGACGACGAAACCCGCCCACAGCGCCATGCGCCGGTCGCGAGTACCGCGGGCCGACCAGTGGTGCACCGGCTCGACATAGACGGCGACGCCATCGCCGATATCGACCCGGTCGCCCCAGTCATGCGCGGAAAGCCGCATACGGGGCACGGCAGCGCCGATGATCGTGTCGTTGCCGAGCGGCGTCAGCAGCAGCGGGTCGTGTCTTGTCTTCAGGCGCTTCAGCGTGGCGAGGTCGAGATGGTCGTAATGGTTGTGGCTGACCAGCACGAGGTCGATCGGCGGCAAATGCGAAAAGGCGATGCCCGGCGGATTGACGCGTTTCGGACCGGCGAAGGAGAGCGGCGAGACACGCCGCGACCAGACCGGGTCGGTCAGGATGTTCAGGCCGGCTGTCTGGACGAGCAGCGAGGAATGACCGACCATGGTGAGGCGGAGCGCTGCACCATCGATGCGCTCGACCGGTCTTGCCGGTGGAAACGGGCTCGGATCCGCCGCCGGCCATTTCGAGCGCTCGCGGCTCAATTGCCATTTCAACAGATCGGCAAAGCGACCCGGCGGCCGTCCGTTGGGATTGAAGAACAAGGTGCCGTCGAAATGATCGCTGGGCGGCCCGCTGTAATAGCGGTTGGCGGCTCTCTTTCTCGCGGCCAAGAAATCGGCTCCCTGCAGTTTGCTGATCCCAAGAGGTAATGCCGGAGCCGGCCCGCACAAGCATTTGAGGTGAACGCCAAGGATTTGGCGCCAGCGCGCCGTATCGCATCAACCGGAAGTGCCGGCCAAACGGCCAGGCGTAGCGCAATTCAGGCAATGTGCATTTTGCGACAAATTTGCAACATTAGCGGCGCAAACCGTATTTTAACCATATCGGGTTGAAATTTCGCCACCTTCTCCATCTTGGTGAGGGGGACATTGCGCGGACGGCATCCCCAGCCCGATCCGACGGAGGTTGAAGAATGAAATTTTCGAAAACCGGCCTGCTGGCCGTATCGTTGGCCGTGCTCGTTGCGAGCGGCTGTTCAACCTCACGGTTCTCATCGATGGACGAGCAGCAGCCGGCGCCGCTGGAAGCTGCGCCGGCCGGCAAGGTGACTGCAAACCAGCTGCCGCCACCGGCGACACCCGGCCCGGCCGACCCGTCGAAATTTCCGACCGCGCCGCAGAACACGCAGGTCGCCTCGCTGCCGCCCGACGGGACGGCGCCGGCCGGTGCGGCCGATCTGACCGCCTCCAGCGTCGCCGGTGTTTGGAAGGCAAGCGTGTCCGGCCAGAGCTGTCAGGTGGCGACGCCGCAGACCAAATTCGGTTCGGGCTACCGCGCCGGACCGCTGCATTGCCCGGCGCCGCTCGATGGCATCAAATCGTGGAACGTCGCCGGCAAACAGCTGACGCTCTTTGACGAGAATGGCGGCACGCTGGCACGGCTCTATTCTTCGGGCGGCGAGAAATTCGACGGCCAGACTTCCAACGGCCTGCCGATCTCGCTTACAAGGTAAGAGAACGGCCCCCCATTGTTACGCAATTCCGGACAGAAGACCGCTACACACTTTTCTTGGAATTGCTCCGGAACGACGTGACCAATGCATCTGCGTGACGGCCTCCAGACCCATGCGACCGTCAAGCAGCGCTATGACCATCTGGTCGAGACCGGCGCCATCGGGCGCGATCCGGCGCAGGAGCGGATCGCCGCTGCGCTCGACCGGCTGATCGAAGAGATATCGGCAAAGCGGCTGGCGCAGAAATCAAGCGCGCTGGGGTGGTTGTTCGCCCGCAAGCGCGAGGTGCACGAGGCGGTCAAGGGCCTTTATATCCATGGCGGCGTCGGCCGCGGCAAGACCATGCTGATGGACATGTTTTTCGAGCTGCTGCCGGTGCGGCGCAAGCGCCGGGTGCATTTCAACGACTTCATGGCCGACGTGCAGGACCGCATCCAGAAGCACCGGCAGGCTCGCAAGAACGGCACGGCCAAGGAGGACGACCCGATCCCGCCGGTGGCGCGCGCGCTGGCCGAGGAAGCCTGGGTGCTATGCTTCGACGAGTTCTCCGTCACCGACATCGCCGATGCGATGATCCTGTCAAGGTTGTTTTCGGCGTTGTTTGCCAATGGCGTGGTGCTGGTTGCCACTTCCAATGTCGCGCCGCAGGATCTCTACCGCGACGGCCTGAACCGTCAGTTGTTTTTGCCGTTTGTCGCTATCCTGGAGCGCCACGCGCAGGTGCTGGCGCTTGACGCCGACAAGGATTACCGCCTCGACAAGCTCAGCCGCATGCCGGTCTACGTCACCCCGGCCGATGCCGCCGCCGACCATGCGCTCGACGACGCGTGGGCGGTGATGACACATGGCAGGCCGACGGTCGAGACGATGCTGACGGTGAAGGGCCGGCACGTCATGGTGCCGCGGGCTGCAGGGGAGGCTGCGCGGTTTTCCTTCGCCGATCTCTGCGAGAGGCCGCTCGGCGCCCGCGACTATCTTGCCATTGCCGCCCGCTTCTCGACCATCTTCATCGACCATGTGCCGGTGCTCGGCGAAGGCAAGCGCAACGAAGCCAAGCGCTTCATCCTGCTGGTCGATACGCTCTACGATCATCATGTACGGCTGGTGATGAGCGCCGCGGCACCGCCGGCGCAGCTCTATACGGCCAAGCGCGGCAACGAAGTCTTCGAGTTCGAGCGCACCGCATCGCGGCTGATCGAGATGCAGAGCCACGACTGGCTGGAGGACTGGGCGGAGAGGCACAAGGAAAAGCGCTTGCAAAACGAGGCCGAGCAACGCCCGACCAGCCAGGTTCCGTGATGGCTCATGAGGCCAATAGAGACCGCGCCTTAGGTGCTCTAGTCGGGCTGGCTGTGGGAGATGCCGTCGGCACCACATTGGAGTTCGCCGAACGCGACAGCAGGCCGCCCCTTACCGACATGGTGGGCGGTGGGCCTTTCGGCCTCGAACCCGGAGAATGGACGGACGACACTTCGATGGCGCTTTGCCTCGCCGATTCTCTTATCGCCAGCAAAGGCGAAGTCGTACCTCGCCATCTGCTTGCGAACTTCGGTTCGGCGTGAATTCCGTGACCGGCGAATGTTTCGACATTGGCGGCGCGACGAGAGCTGCGCTGCGGGCGTTCGAGTTGTACGGTACGGTCGAGAACAATGAGGCAGAGCATCTCCAGGCCAACGGCTCGATCATGCGGCTTTCACCAGTCGTGCTGTGCGCCACAAGCCGCGATCAGGCATGTGCTCTGGCTCTCGCACAGGGCAGGACCACTCATGCTGCGCCGGTTCCTCAAAAATGCTGCGAACTTCTAGCGGGATTTCTCTGGGATATTGTCGAAACTGGCGTTCTTCCCCAAAGCGTAAAGGCAAAGGACGATCGCGCTCGTAGCGATGTGGTCAGCACCGGCCATGCTCCCGCTACGATCGACGCCGCCTGCTGGAGCGTTGCAACGACGACGGACTTCAAATCTGCGGTGCTGGCCGCGGCCAATCTCGGCGACGACGCCGATACCGTCGGTGCCGTGACCGGCCAGTTGGCCGGTGCGCTTTACGGGCTCTCGAGAATTCCCCCCGACTGGCTCGAAAAGCTTGCTTGGCTGGACGACATCCAGCGGCGGGGCGAGGATTTGTGGCGGCTTCGCGGGCTGGCGGCCTGATCTCCACACGGCCAAGCGCGGCAACAAGCTCTCCGCGCACCGCCTCGCGGCTGATCGAGATGCAGAGCCGCGACTGGCTGGAGGATTGGGCGGAAAGGCACAAGGGGAAGGGATCGTCGCTGGAGGCGCGTCAGGCGAAGGGTTAGAGCGTTATTTCAAAAACCGAAAGGCAGTGTTCCGTCACACCCCCTCTGTCCTACCGGACATCTCCCCCTCAAGGGACCCTCACGGGGGAGATCGGACGTCACGCCGGTCTTCGCCAATCTCCGTTGATACAAAAGGGCGAAGCGCCGAAGCTGCCAATCTCCCCCCTTGAGGGGGAGATGTCCGGTAGGACAGAGGGGGGTACTGGCCCGCCGACACCAAAAATCTAAAGTCGGTACACATACATCACAAAATCCTCCGCCGGCCCATGCGGCTCTTTTCGCGACTCGTAAAGTGCGCGAGCAGCAACATTGTCCGGCTCGGTGCCGACCCACGCCTCCTCACAGCCATGCTCGCGACCGAGTGCGAACATGGCGCCGAGCATCCTCGTCGCAATGCCCTGGCGTTGAAAGGCCGGCGCCACGCCGACCTCGTCTATGTAGAGTTCGCTCACCTTGTCCGGGTGGCGGTGGATGACGGCTGCGCATTGGCCAACGACGATGCCGTCGGCGAGGGCCACGACCATGAAATGACAGGGCTCCGCGAGATAGGCGGAGAGCCGATCCGGCCTGACCGGCTCGTCGAAGACTTCATCGGCAACCCGCATCACAAGGGCGTCATCGTCAGGAAACAGCCTTCTGATTTCCAGTGCCATTGTGTAGAATTCCTCTAGCCGGCTTCAGAATTTTGACGTTTACGTAACTCCCATTGTTTCTAACCGATTGAAATTACTCACTCCAAAATAATCGTTTGAATTTTTGTGCGGCCGGGGCTATTGCGTGCGGCGAATTTCGCGGTTCCGCAGCATTCCGGCCTCTTCCTCCGACGCCGTCATCAAATCGTCAAGGATTTGGGCGCCGTCATAGTCAAAGGGAAAATATCCTGACATGGCACGCAACAAGATAGCGCTCATCGGCTCGGGCATGATCGGCGGCACCCTCGCCCACATGGTCGGCCTCAAGGATCTCGGCGACGTCGTGCTGTTCGATATCGCCGAAGGCATCCCGCAAGGCAAGGGACTGGACATCGCGCAGTCGTCGCCGGTCGATGGGTTCGACTCGAGGCTGACCGGCGTCAACGACTATGCCGGCGTCGAGGGCGCGGATGTCTGCATCGTCACCGCCGGCGTGCCGCGCAAGCCCGGCATGAGCCGCGACGATCTTCTAGGCATCAATCTGAAGGTGATGGAGCAGGTCGGCGCCGGCCTCAAGAAATACGCGCCGAAAGCCTTCGTCATCTGCATCACCAATCCGCTCGACGCCATGGTCTGGGCGCTGCAGAAGTTTTCCGGCCTGCCCAAGAGCCATGTCGTCGGCATGGCCGGCGTGCTCGACAGTTCGCGCTTTCGTTATTTCCTGGCCGAGGAATTCAAGGTCTCGGTCGAGGACGTCACTGCCTTCGTGCTCGGCGGCCATGGCGATTCCATGGTGCCGATGATCCGCTATTCGACGGTTGCCGGCATCCCGCTGCCCGACCTCGTCAAGATGGGCTGGACCTCGAAAGAGCGGCTCGACCAGATCGTGCAGCGCACCCGCGACGGCGGCGCCGAGATCGTCGGCCTGCTCAAGACCGGTTCTGCCTTTTATGCGCCGGCCGCCTCGGCCATCGCCATGGCCGAAGCCTATCTCAAGGACAAGAAGCGGGTGCTGCCCTGTGCGGCGTACCTCTCCGGCCAATATGGCGTCAAGAACACCTATGTCGGCGTTCCCGTGGTGATCGGCGCCGGCGGCGTCGAGCGGATCATCGAGATCGAACTCGCGAAGAACGAGCAGAAGATGTTCGACAGTTCGGTCGCAGCGGTGCAGGGCCTGTGCGATGCCTGCGTCAAGATCGCTCCGCATCTCGCGGCCAAATAAGCCGGCAACCAAGCCCGCCAAGCAAGCTGGAGACATAGCGCATGAACATCCATGAATATCAGGGCAAGGCGCTGCTGAAGGGCTTTGGCGCACCGGTGGCCGAGGGCGTGCCGGTGTTCAAGGCGAGCGAGGCGGAGGCCGCCGCCAAGGCGCTGCCCGGCCCGCTCTATGTGGTCAAGAGCCAGATCCATGCCGGCGGCCGCGGCAAGGGCAAATTCAGGGAGCTCGGCGCCGATGCCAAGGGCGGTGTCAGGCTGGCAAAGTCGGTAGCCGAGGTCGTCGCCAATGCCAAGGAGATGCTCGGCCACACGCTGGTCACCAAGCAGACCGGCCCGGCCGGCAAGCAGGTCAACCGGCTCTATATCGAGGACGGCGCCGACATCGAGCGCGAGCTCTATCTGTCGATCCTGGTCGACCGCTCGGTCGGGCGCGTCGCCTTCGTCGTCTCGACCGAGGGCGGCATGGACATCGAGGCGGTCGCCCACGACACGCCGGAAAAGATCATTACCGTCGCCATCGACCCGGAAAAAGGCGTGACGGCCGACGATGTGAAGAAGCTCAACGCCGCGCTGAGACTCGACGGCGACGCCGCCAAGGATGGCGCCACGCTGTTCCCCATCCTCTACAAGGCCTTTGTCGAGAAGGACATGAGCCTGCTCGAGGTCAACCCGCTGATCGTCATGAGGAGCGGCCGGCTGCGCGTTCTCGACGCCAAAGTGTCGTTCGACAACAATGCGCTGTTTCGCCACCCCGACGTGCTCGAATTGCGCGACACCACCGAAGAGGACGAGAAGGAGATCGAGGCGTCGAAATACGACCTCGCCTATGTCGCGCTCGACGGCAATATCGGCTGCATGGTCAACGGCGCCGGCCTTGCCATGGCAACGATGGACATCATCAAGCTTTACGGCGCCGAGCCGGCCAACTTCCTCGATGTCGGCGGCGGCGCGTCGAAAGAAAAGGTGACGGCGGCGTTCAAGATCATCACCAAGGATCCGGCGGTCAAAGGCATTCTGATCAACATCTTCGGCGGCATCATGAAATGCGACATCATCGCCGAGGGCGTGATCGCCGCGGTCAAGGAGGTCGGCCTGCAAGTGCCGCTAGTGGTGCGGCTGGAAGGCACCAATGCCGAGCTCGGCAAGAAGATCATCAACGACAGCGGGCTGAACGTGGTGTCGGCAGACGATCTCGACGATGCAGCCAAGAAGATCGTCGCGGCGGTGAAGGGCGTCTGATGCAGCGGATGCTGGCCCTAGCGCTGACCGGCATGGCCCTTTGGGCCAGCGCTGCTGCGGCCGCGGATAGTTCGAAGTCGCCCGCGTGGATCGGCAAGAGGGTCAATCTCTTCATGAACTTATGTCCGGCAACGGCGCCCAGCTTCGGCCGGTTCAACGCGGTTGCCCGGCAAAGCGGGTTCAAGGCCGGATCCGACGGGCTGCAAGTCTACAAGGCTACGGAGATCGTTGCCTCAATCAAGAGTTCGAACGGTCGCTGCGACTGCCTGGTCTCCTTCGGCACCAACGATCCGAAGCTGGCCGCCAACATGATCCTGAAAAGGCTTCTGACCAAATATGGCAGCAGTTTCCAAGCCGATGATGACCCCAGGTCCCTTGGTGAATTGAGAACGTCTGGCGGCAATTTATCGGTGCAGATCGTGACGATCCGGCGCGCCGGGGGCCGATGGATCGGTGCTGTCGTTCACGGAAACCAAAAATGCCCAGCTTGAAAACAGAACTTCAGGGTCAAGGTCGATAGGCGATGCCTCCGCACAAGATAAACCTCGTCGAGGCGGCGGATCAGAAGATCAAGAAGGTCTTCGATCCGCATATCGCCGGCGACGTGAACGACAGCCAGGTCAAGATCGCCAAGTTCGGCGACGTCTTCGACTGGCACGCGCATGACAATGAGGACGAGGCGTTCCTGGTGCTGCGCGGGCGCATCGCCATCGATTTCCGCGACGGCACGGTGGAGCTTTCCAGCGGCGAGTTCATTGTCGTGCCGCGCGCCGTCGAGCACCGGCCGCGCTCGCTAAGCGAGGAGCCGGTGGTGCTGATGTTCGAGCCGGCAACGACGCTCAACACCGGCAATGCCAAAAGCGACCTTACCGTCGCCGAGCTGAAGCGGTTGTGACCATGAGCGCGCGGCCTTCCCCGATCAACGGTTTTTGAAAAGGACCACCATGTCCATTCTCGTCGACAAGAACACCAAGGTGCTGGTGCAGGGCCTGACCGGCAAGACCGGCACGTTCCACACCGAACAGGCGCTGGCCTATCACGGCACAAAGATGGTCGGCGGCATCCACCCCAAGAAGGGCGGCGAAACCTGGACCGGCGCCAAGGGCGAAGCGCTTCCGATCTTCGCCACCGTAGCCGAAGGCAAGGCCAGGACCGGCGCCAACGCTTCGGTCGTCTACGTGCCGCCGGCGGGTGCTGCGGAAGCGATCCTGGAAGCGATCGAGGCCGAGATCCCGCTGATCGTCTGCATCACCGAGGGCATACCGGTGATGGACATGATCAAGGTCAAGGCGAGGCTCGACCGCTCGACGTCGCGGTTGATCGGCCCCAACTGTCCAGGCGTCCTGACCCCGGACGAATGCAAGATCGGCATCATGCCCGGCAACATCTTCCGCAAGGGCTCGGTCGGCGTTGTTTCGCGCTCGGGAACGCTTACCTATGAGGCGGTGTTCCAGACCACCAATGTCGGCCTCGGCCAGACCACCGCCGTCGGCATCGGCGGCGATCCGGTCAAAGGCACGGAGTTCATCGACGTGCTGGAGATGTTCCTCGCCGACGACGAGACCAAGTCGATCATCATGATCGGCGAGATCGGCGGATCGGCCGAGGAAGACGCCGCGCAGTTCCTCAAGGACGAGGCAAAGCGCGGCCGCAGCAAGCCGATGGCCGGCTTCATCGCCGGGCGCACCGCACCGGCGGGCCGCACTATGGGCCATGCGGGCGCGGTCATCTCCGGCGGCAAGGGCGGCGCGGAAGACAAGATCGCGGCGATGGAATCGGCCGGCATCAAGGTTTCGCCATCGCCGGCCCGGCTCGGCACGACGCTGGTCGAGGCGATCAAGGGTTAGGGGAGTATGGGAGTACGGGAATAGGGGAGTAGGGAACAACACGAGGGCATTTGCCCTACTCCCTTACTCCCCTATTCCCTTACTCCCCTCCAACAAAGGAGACGAAGCAAAGGCTTCGACAGTGACATGGCAAGACAAGATCAGGCCAACGACCAGTTTTCGCTTACCTCTTTCCTCTATGGCGGCAATGCCGATTATATCGACGCGCTCTATGCCGCTTACGAGGACGATCCCGCTTCAGTCGATCCCGAATGGCAGGACTTCTTCGCGGCGCTGAAGGATGACGCCGGCGACGTGCGCAGGAACGCCAAGGGCGCCTCTTGGGCCAAGCCCTCCTGGCCGATGCAGGCCAATGGCGAGCTGGTCTCGGCGCTGGACGGCAATTGGGGCCTGGTCGAAAAGCACATCGAAAAGAAGGTCAAGGACAGGGCGGTCGGCAACGGCGCAGCGCTTTCCGACGCCGACGTGCATCAGGCGACGCGCGATTCCGTCCGCGCCATCATGATGATCCGCGCCTTCCGCATGCGCGGCCACCTGCACGCCAATCTCGATCCGCTGGGCATTGCCAAGCCGCTGGAGGATTACAACGAGCTGTCGCCGGAGAATTACGGCTTCACCGAAGCCGACTACGACCGGCCGATCTTCCTCGACAATGTGCTCGGGCTGGAATTCGGCACCATCCGGCAGATGCTCGATATCCTGACCCGGACCTATTGCTCGACGCTCGGCGTCGAATTCATGCATATTTCCGATCCCGAGGAGAAGGCCTGGATCCAGGCGCGCATCGAGGGCACCGACAAGGAGATCTCCTTCACCGCAGCCGGCAAGAAGGCGATCCTGCAGAAGCTGGTCGAGGCGGAAGGCTTCGAGCAGTTCATCGACGTCAAGTACAAGGGCACCAAGCGCTTCGGCCTCGATGGCGGCGAGTCGCTGATCCCGGCGCTGGAGCAGATCATCAAGCGCGGCGGCCAGCTCGGCATGAAGGAGATCGTGCTCGGCATGGCGCATCGCGGCCGGCTGAACGTGCTGTCGCAGGTGATGGCCAAGCCGCACCGCGCCATTTTCCATGAGTTCAAGGGCGGCTCCGCCGCGCCCGACGAGGTCGAGGGCTCGGGCGACGTGAAGTACCATCTCGGCGCCTCGTCGGACCGCGAGTTCGACGGCAACAAGGTGCATCTGTCGCTGACCGCAAATCCTTCGCATCTGGAAATCGTCGACCCGGTGGTGATGGGCAAGGCGCGCGCCAAGCAGGACTATCTGTTCGGCCGCAGCCGCGAGGAGATCGTGCCGCTGGAAGAGCGCGCCAAGGTGCTGCCGCTGCTGTTGCATGGCGACGCGGCCTTTGCCGGCCAGGGCGTGATTGCCGAAATCCTCGGCCTGTCGGGCCTGCGCGGCCACCGCGTCGCCGGCACGCTGCATTTCATCATCAACAACCAGATCGGCTTCACCACCAACCCGCGCTTCTCGCGCTCGTCGCCCTATCCGTCCGACGTGGCCAAGATGATCGAAGC
This sequence comes from Mesorhizobium sp. M0663, assembly GCF_040320585.1. Classification (NCBI taxonomy): domain Bacteria; kingdom Pseudomonadati; phylum Pseudomonadota; class Alphaproteobacteria; order Hyphomicrobiales; family Phyllobacteriaceae; genus Mesorhizobium; species Mesorhizobium sp. M0663. Next base: position 6,588 of record NZ_JAMYPX010000009.1, on the reverse strand, counting down.
GCCGATCTTCCACGTCAATGGCGACGATCCGGAAGCCGTGGTCCATGCCACCAAGGTGGCGATCGAATTCCGCATGAAGTTCCACAAGCCTGTCGTGGTGGACATGTTCTGCTATCGCCGGTTCGGCCATAATGAGGGCGACGAGCCGGCCTTCACCCAGCCGATCATGTATCGCAAGATCCGCAACCAGAAGACGACCATGCAGATCTATGCCGACCGGCTGATCGCGGAAGGCCACATCACCCAGGCCGAGCTCGAAAAGGTGAAGGCCGATTGGCGGGCGCATCTCGAGCAGGAATTCGAGGTCGGCCAGCACTATAAGCCGAACAAGGCGGATTGGCTGGACGGCGCCTGGTCCGGCCTGCGCTCGGCCGACAACCAGGACGAACAGCGGCGCGGCAAGACCGCCGTGCCGGTCAAGACGCTGAAGGAGATCGGCAAGAAGCTGACCGAGGTGCCGAAGGATTTCGAGGCGCACAAGACGATCATCCGCTTCCTCGACAACCGCCGCCAGGCGATCGAGTCGGGCGAAGGCATCGACTGGTCTACGGCCGAGGCGCTGGCCTTCGGCGCCATCCTGCTCGACGGCAATCCGATCCGGCTGTCCGGCCAGGATTCGGAGCGCGGCACCTTCTCGCAGCGCCATTCCGTGCTCTACGACCAGCGCGACGAGACACGCTACATCCCGCTCAACAATCTGTCGGCGGCGCAGGCCGGCTTCGAGGTCATCAACTCGATGCTGTCGGAAGAGGCCGTGCTCGGCTTCGAATATGGCTACTCGCTGGCCGAGCCGAAGGCGCTGACGCTGTGGGAAGCGCAGTTCGGCGACTTCGCCAACGGCGCCCAGGTGGTCTTCGACCAGTTCATCTCGTCGGGCGAGCGCAAATGGCTCAGAATGTCGGGCCTCGTCTGCCTGCTGCCGCATGGCTACGAAGGCCAGGGCCCCGAGCATTCGTCGGCCCGGCTCGAGCGCTTCCTTCAGCTTTGCGCCGAAGACAATATGCAGGTCGCCAACGTCACGACGCCAGCCAACTATTTCCACATACTGCGCCGGCAGTTGAAGCGGGACTTCCGCAAGCCGCTGATCCTGATGACGCCGAAGTCGCTGCTGCGCCACAAGCGGGCGGTATCGACGCTGCCGGAGATGTCGGGCGAAAGCGCCTTTCACCGGCTGCTGTGGGACGATGCCCAGCTGCTGTCGGGCCAGGCCATCAAGCTCACCAAGGATTCGAAGATCCGCCGTGTCGTGCTCTGTTCGGGCAAGGTCTATTACGACCTCTACGAGGAGCGCGAGAAGCGCGGCATCAACGACATCTATTTGCTGCGCGTCGAGCAGCTCTATCCGTTCCCGGCCAAGGCGCTGATCACCGAACTGTCGCGCTTCCGCAATGCCGAGATGGTGTGGTGCCAGGAGGAGCCCAAGAACATGGGCGCCTGGTCGTTCATCGATCCGTATCTCGAATGGGTGCTGGCGCATATCGACGCCAAGCATCAGCGGGTGCGCTATACCGGCCGGCCTGCCGCCGCCTCGCCGGCGACCGGATTGATGTCGAAGCATCTCGCCCAGCTTGCCGCCTTGCTCGACGACGCGCTTGGTGAATAGAACAGAACCGAAAGAAACGGACAGGCACAATGGCAACCGAAATCCGCGTCCCGACACTTGGTGAATCCGTCACCGAGGCGACCATCGGCAAATGGTTCAAGAAGGTCGGCGACGCGATCGCCGCCGATGAGCCGCTGGTCGAGCTCGAAACCGACAAGGTGACGGTGGAAGTGCCGGCCGCCACCGCGGGCACGCTCAGCGAGATCGCCGTCAAGGAAGGCGAGACGGTCGGCGTCGGCGCACTGCTCGGCACGATTTCGGCAGGCGCCGGCGCGGCAGCCAATTCCGCCGCTCCGGCAACGAAGCAGGAGGCGGTGTCGCAGGCTTCGGCTCCGACTGCGGCCTCGAGCGTCAAGCAGGCCGCTGCCGAGACGGCCAAGATCGCCGGCGACGCCGGCGCGATCGAGACGCGCACCATGCCGCCGGCACCGTCGGCAGCAAAGCTGCTGGCCGAGCACAATCTCGCAGTCGACCAGGTGTCGGGCTCGGGCAAGCGCGGCCAGGTGCTGAAAGGCGACGTGCTCGACCTGATCGCCAGGGGCGCACCGTCGCAGCCGGCAGAAATGCCGAAGGCCGCGCCTGTACCGGCACCCGTTGCCGCGCGCGCGCCATCCTCGGCCGACGATGCCTCGCGCGAGGAGCGCGTGCGCATGACCAAGCTGCGCCAGACCATCGCGCGCCGCCTCAAGGAAGCGCAATCGACCGCCGCCATGCTGACCACCTTCAACGAGGTCGACATGAGCGCGGTGATGGCGCTGAGGAGCAAATACAAGGACGTGTTCGAGAAGAAGCACGGCGTGAAGCTCGGGTTCATGGGCTTCTTCACCAAGGCCGTCACCCATGCGCTGAAGGAGATCCCGTCGGTCAATGCCGAGATCGACGGCACCGACATCATCTTCAAGAACTACGCGCATATCGGCGTTGCCGTCGGTACAGAGAAAGGCCTTGTCGTGCCGGTTGTGCGCAATGCCGACCAGATGTCCATCGCCGAAATCGAGAAGGACATCGGCAGGCTGGGGCTTGCGGCGCGCGACGGCAAGCTCTCCGTCGCCGATATGCAAGGCGGCACGTTCACGATTTCCAACGGTGGCGTTTACGGGTCGCTGATGTCGACGCCGATCCTCAATGCGCCGCAGTCCGGCATTCTGGGTATGCACAAGATCCAGGAGCGGCCGGTGGTGGTCGGCGGCCAGATCGTCATCCGGCCGATGATGTATCTGGCGCTATCCTACGACCACCGCATCGTCGACGGCAAGGAAGCGGTGACCTTCCTGGTGCGGGTCAAGGAAAGCCTGGAGGATCCTGAGCGGCTGGTGCTCGACCTCTAGGGGCGGCCGACGTGAGCCGGAGCATCGATCTGCGCCGCCGGATGAGTTCGTCTCGTTTCCGGTCCGGTTTGTTTGTCACAATCTGCGCACTCGGCGTGCAGACGGTCTCCGCGGCCCTCGCCGCCTGCCCGCTCGAGCTCGCCGTCTATGGCGATCCTGAAAACGCCGCCGAGATCGATTTCAGGCCGACCGGCGAGTCGGCCGCCGTCACCAACAGCTTCAAGATGGTGCTCGACAAGGGCGTCGTGCTCGACGGCATCGTCATGTGGACCGAGGGCGCGGCGCAGCCGCATGGCTCGCTGATGTACAAATGCCCGGCCGGCGACGTCACCGGCGACGAGCTCGCCGCCTGCACCGTGTGGGAGGGCGTCATCTACACTGCCGACGACCAGGGCAATATCGCGTTGCTGCCGGGCGAAGGAAAGGATGCGCCGAAGAAGCTGATCTTGCCTGACTTGGGAGCGTCGTTGCAGATGTCGGCGGCCTATGGCGCCAACGGCTTTTCCAAGGTGCCCTGGGACGTCTTTGCCCTGAAGGGATGTCAGGAATGAGCGCGAGCGGAAAGATCCTGCTGGTGACCGGCGGCAGCCGCGGCATTGGTGCCGCTACATGCAGGCTTGCCGCCAAGGCCGGCTATCGCATTGCGGTCAATTACGCGTCGAATGCAAAAGCCGCCGAAGCGGTGGTCGCCGACATCGAGGCCGCTGGCGGAGAAGCCTTCACAGTCAAGGCCGATGTCGGCAGCGAGACGGACGTATTGGCCATGTTCGAGGCTGTCGATGGCCGTTTCGGTCGGCTCGACGCGCTCGTCAACAATGCCGGCGTGGTCGACCAGAGCGCGTGCGTCGACGAGCTTAGCGCTGCAAGGCTGGAGCGCATGATGCGCATCAATGTGATCGCGCCGATGCTTTGCGCCCGCGAGGCGGTGAAGCGGATGTCGACCAGGCATGGCGGCAAGGGCGGCGCCATCGTCAATGTTTCTTCGATCGCGGCAAGGCTTGGCGGGCCGGGTCAATATGTCGACTACGCCGCCTCCAAGGGCGCGGTCGATTCCTTCACCATCGGGCTTGCCCGCGAAGTGGCCGGCGAAGGCATTCGTGTCAACGCGGTCAGCCCGGGCATCATCGACACCGAAATTCATGCCTCCGGCGGGCAGCCGGATCGCGTCGAGAGAATGCGCAAGGTGGTGCCCATGCAGCGCGTCGGCACCGCCGAGGAAGTCGCGGCCGCAATTCTCTGGCTGCTGTCGGACGAGGCGTCCTACACAACAGGCGCCAATCTGGAAATCGGCGGCGGCCGCTAAAGCAAAAGGGACAGTATCATGGCCTATGACGTCGTTATCATCGGATCGGGACCAGGCGGCTACGTCTGCGCCATCAAGGCGGCGCAGCTCGGTCTGAAGACGGCGGTAGTCGAAAAGAACCCGACCTTCGGCGGTACCTGCCTCAACATCGGCTGCATCCCGTCAAAGGCGCTGCTGCACGCGTCCGAGATGTTTGCCGAGGCCGGCCATTCCTTCGAGGCGCTCGGCGTCGAGATCGGCGCGCCCAAGCTCAATCTTGGGAAGATGATGGCACACAAGGATGCGACGGTGACGGCCAATGTCAATGGCGTCGCCTTCCTGTTCAAGAAGAACAAGATCGACAGTTTTCGTGGCACCGGCAAGGTAGTTGCGGCCGGCAAGGTGTCGGTGACCTCCGATGACGGCAAGGTCGAGGAGATCGAGACCAAGAACATCGTCATCGCCACCGGCTCCGACGTCGCCGGCATTCCCGGCGTCAAGGTCGATTTCGACGAGAAGGTGATCATATCGTCGACCGGCGCGCTGTCGCTGGACAAGGTGCCGGGCCATCTGGTGGTGGTCGGCGGCGGTGTCATCGGTCTGGAACTCGGCTCGGTATGGGCGCGGCTCGGCGCCAAAGTCACCGTGGTCGAGTTCCTTGACACCATCCTGGGCGGCATGGATGGCGAGGTCTCCAAGCAATTCCAGCGCCTGCTGTCGAAGCAGGGCTTTGAATTCAGGCTGGGCGCCAAGGTGACCGGCGTCGCCAAGGCCAAGAAGGGGGCGACGGTCACCTTCGAGCCGGTCAAAGGCGGTGCGGCCGAGACGATCGAGGCGGACGCGGTGCTGATTTCGACGGGACGACGGGCCTATTCGGACGCTCTCGGGCTGAAGGAGACCGGCGTCGACGTCGATGAGCGCGGCCGGGTCAAGACCGACGGCCATCTCAGGACCAACGTGCCTGGCATCTATGCCATCGGCGATGTCATCGCCGGGCCGATGCTTGCACACAAGGCTGAGGACGAGGGCGTGGCGGTGGCCGAAACCATCGCCGGCCAGGCCGGTCATGTGAACTATGACGTGATTCCGAGCGTCGTCTACACCACGCCGGAAATCGCCTCGATCGGCAAGACCGAAGAAGAATTGAAAAAGGCCGGCGTCGACTACAAGGCCGGAAAATTCCCGTTCAGCGCCAATGGCCGCGCGCGCGCCATGCTGCACACCGACGGCTTTGTGAAAATCCTGGCCGACAAGGCCAGCGACCGTGTGCTCGGCGTCCACATCGTCGGCTTCGGCGCCGGCGAGATGATCCACGAGGCGGCCGTGCTGATGGAATTTGGCGGCTCGTCGGAAGACCTAGCCCGCACCTGTCACGCCCATCCGACAATGTCGGAAGCGGTGAAGGAGGCGGCACTGGCGACGTTCTTCAAGCCGATCCATATCTGAGCGGTTGAATCGCAGGCGACGGTGGCGATTGGCGAAAGCGGGGCTGATAGCCAATCTCCCCCCAAGTGGGGGAGATGTCCGGCAGGACAGAGAGGGGCGCGAAGGAGATAGTGTGCTGGAGGTTCTGCAAAAAGTTTTGGAGAGAGAACGGCGCCTGCTCTGAGGGGCGAGCGGCCATGGCACGGTGGTGACATTGCGATCACCGATTCCCGTGGAAGGGGAAGTGCCATGACCAATCGAGACGTTAGACTGAGCAGAGGCGAGTTGAAAGCGTTGCTGTTGTCGGATGAGGACGGCTTTCGCCAGGCATTGCAGAGTGTCGTGCAGGAGGTTCTTGAAGCCGAGATGACGGAGGCGATCGGGGCCGAGAAAGGGGAGCGGACGGCGGGGCGGACGAGTTACCGGTCCGGCTATTACGAGCGCAAGCTGGTGACGCGGGTCGGGGTGCTGGAGCTTCGCGTTCCGCAGGATCGGGCTGGCCGGTTCTCGACGGAGTTGTTTGAGCGCTACCAGCGTTCGGAGAAGGCATTGGTGTCGGCGCTGGTCGAGATGTACGTGCAGGGCGTCTCGACCCGCAAGGTGAAGGCGGTGACGGAGGAATTGTGCGGCCACTCTTTCTCGGCCTCGACGGTGAGCGAGGCGACGATGCGGCTGGATGAGGCGCTCAAGGCGTTCTTCACGCAGCGGCTCGAGGAAAGCTATCCGTATCTCATTTTGGACGCGCGCTACGAGCGGGCTCGCGAGGCGGGCGTGATCGCCAGCCAGGCGGTGCTGGTGGCGATCGGCGTGGATTGGGAGGGCCGGCGCCAGGTTCTGGGCGTGGAGCTGGCCAACCGGGAGAGCCATTCGAGCTGGCGCGAGTTCGTGACGGGGCTCAAGAATCGCGGGCTCGCCGGCGTCGAGTTCGTCGTCTCCGACGACCATCCGGG